>JBJMJS010000149.1:0-20863 GCA_045806225.1 Gaiellaceae bacterium | reverse complement strand
GCGGCGGCCGCGATTGCACCTGCGCGGCGTACAGCATGTTCAGCCGCTTGCCGTTCCGCGAAGGCGGCTGGCGCGCTTCGCGCAGCTCCGCGACGAACCGGTTCAGCTCGGCCGTCGACACACGCGCGATGTGCTTGTCGAACTGCCGCTCGATCGCGTCGAGCAGGCGCTCGATGCCGCGACCGCTCTTCGACGACACGGCAACCCACGGCGGCCGCTGTCGCAGCCGGCGCTCGAGCTCCGGCCGGACGTCCTCGATCCCGACGACCGACACGTCCCACTTCGACAGGACGACGATCGTCGAGCACTGCGCCTTGCGCGCGACGTCCGCGACGGAGAGATCCTGTTCGACGATGCCCTCCGACGTGTCGATGAGGACGAGTGCGATGTCCGCGCGCGCCGCTGCGTCGAGCGCGCGCAGCTCCGAGTAGTACTCGATCCCCTGGCGGTGACGGCGCTTGCGCCGGAGCCCCGCGGTGTCGACGAACACGAACGTCCGGTCGCCGCGGCTGAAGACCGTGTCGATCGCGTCGCGTGTCGTCCCTGGGACGTCGGAGACGATCACGCGCTCCTGGCCGATCATCCTGTTCAGGAGCGACGACTTGCCCACGTTCGGCCGCCCGAGGATTGCGACGCGGATCGCGGCGTCGTCGACGGGGACTCGCCCGTTCCCCGGCAAACGGGCGACGATCTCGTCGAGCAGGTCGCCCGTCCCGTACCCGTGCAGCGCCGACAGGGGAAACGGATCGCCGAGCCCGAGTCGATGAAACTCGAGCGCGTTCACGTCCTTCGCCGGGTCGTCGATCTTGTTCGCGAGGACGATCGTCGGCTTGCGGGCGCGTCGGAGAATGTCGGCCACCTCCTCATCACCCGGTGTGATTCCAATGCGCGCGTCGACGACGAACAGCACGAGGTCGGCTTCCTCGACGGCCGCGCGCGCCTGGTCGGCGATCGAGCGGGTGATCGGCGACGGGTCGGCAACGTCGACACCGCCCGTGTCGATCAGCATGAACGTCTTGCCGGCCCACTCCGCGGTCAGCTCCTTGCGGTCGCGCGTGACCCCCGACGTCTCATGCACGACGGCGGCGCGCGACGACGTCAGGCGGTTGATCAGCGTCGACTTGCCGACGTTCGGGAACCCGACGATCGCGACGGTTCCGAGCGTGCCGTCCATGTTCACGCCGGCGGAACCGCGAGCTTCGGCCGGCCGAGCTCGTGCGTGTGGACGAGGAACGTCCAGAGTGTGCGCAGCCGCGCCTCGATCTCGGCCGCGCCTGCGCGATACCCCTTCGAGTTGCGCGGCAGGTCGAGCGTGAACGCCTCGCCGAACGCGAGCGAGACAGGGTGGAAGTTCCCGAGCCGCCAGTCCTGGCTTCCGTGGATCGCCGCGCAGATGATCTGCGCCTCCTCCTGGATCGCGACCATCGCTGCGCCCGGCATGACGGGGCCCGGCTCGCGTGGCTGCCTCGTCCCCTCCGGGAACATCCCAAGGGCGCCGCCGCGACGGACAATGTCACGCATCGCGCGGACTGCCTCGCGGTCGGACTCACCACGCCGGACGGGCGTCGTCCCGAAGAGGCGGATGAACGACCCCATCACGGGCGTGTCGTGCGCCTCCTGCTTCGCGACGTAGTACAGGTTACGAGGCACGACGGAGCCGAGCGCCCACGGGTCGAGCCACGAGAAGTGGTTGCAGCAGACGACGAGCGGGCCGTGGCGCGGGATGCGCTCGGTGCCGTAGACCCGGAACGGCGCGAACGTCCGGACGAGCGCCCCGAAGAACGGCCGGCCGACGAGCTGCGCGGCCTGGACCCTGTTCATGCCGGCTGGCGTTCTCGGACGAGACGCTCGATTCGGTCGACGACGTCGTCGACCTGCAGGCTCGTCGTGTCGATCTGCTCCGCGTCGGCCGCGGGACGCATCCGCGCGGCGTCGCTCTGGTCGCGGAGCCGCAGGTCGGTCGCGAGCGCGTCGCCGCCGATCCCCGGCCGCTCCGCCTGGCGCCGGCGCGCGCGCGTCGCAACGTCGGCGTTGAGATACACCTTGACCCCGGCGTCCGGCGCCACGACCGTGCCGATGTCGCGGCCCTCGATCACGACGTCGCCTTCGCTGCCGAGCTGACGCTGCCGCTCGCGCATCACCTCGCGCACCGCCGGATGGCGCGCGACGACGGGAACCTGCTGGTCGATGCGGGTCTGGCGGATCGACGCCGTCACGTCGACGCCGGCGATCCAGACGCGACCCTGCGCGTCGAACGTGACGGGATTCGCGAGCGCAAGCTCCCCGAGCGGCGGCCCGTCGCCGGTGGGGAGACCGCGCTGCAGCGCGAGCCACGTCAACGCCCGGTACATCGCGCCCGTGTCGAGGTACCTGAAGCCGAGACGCTCCGCGAGACGGCGCGCGACCGTGCTCTTCCCTGCCCCTGCGGGGCCGTCAATGGCAACGATCATCGTCTGGAGACCGATTCGAGGAGGTCGAAAAACCCGGGGAAGCTTATAGCGGCCGCCTCGGCGTCTCTCACGTCCACGCCTTCGCGCGAGACGAGTCCCGCAACCGCGCCGACCATCGCGATCCGGTGGTCGCCGGCGGCCGTCATCCGGCCGCCGTTCGGTCGAGAAGGGACGCCGCGCACGGTGAAACCATCGTCGCTCGCCCGGATGCGGACGCCCAGCGGCCGAAGCGCATCCGTGACGCTCTCGATGCGGTCCGTCTCCTTGACGCGCAACTCGGCCGCGCCGTCGACGCGGCTCTCGCCGCGGGCGAGGCCTGCGACGAGCGCGAAGAGCGGCAGCTCGTCGACGAGCCGCGGCACCTCGTCGGCCGTGACGCGCGTCCCGGTGAGCTCGCTGGCACGGACCTCGAGGTCGCCGACCCACTCGCCCGCGACCTTGCGGCGGTTGAAGACGCTCAGGCGGGCACCCATCCGCTCGAGGACGTCGAGCAGGCCTGTGCGCCGCGGGTTGAGGCCGAGGTCGTGGATCGTCAGCTCGGATCCCGGCAACAGCGTCGCCGCGACGATGAACGGCGCCGCCGCGGAGACGTCGCCGGGCACGACGACCTCGTCGAGCTGCAGCCGTCCGGCCGGCTCGACGGTCACCGACGCAGGGCGGCGCCGCACGCGCGCACCCGCAGCTTCGAGCATCAGCTCCGTATGGTCGCGCGTCTGCGCGGGCTCGATCACGGTCGTCGCGCCGTCGGCGTTGAGACCGGCGAGCAGGATGGCCGACTTCACCTGCGCCGACGCAACGGGGAGCGCGTACTCGATCCCGTGCAGCGCATCCGAGCCGGTGATGGTCACGGGTGCGTGACCGTCCGTCGTCTCGACCCTTCCGCTCATCCGCCGGATCGGCTCCGCCACGCGCTCCATCGGGCGCCGGGACAGCGACTCGTCGCCGGTGAGCTCGAACGTGCCGCTCTGCCCGGCGAGGATCCCGATCAGCAGGCGCATCGACGTTCCCGCGTTGCCGCAGTCGAGCGTGTCGTCGGGCGCGCGAAGCCCGCGGAGGCCGACGCCGTGCACGGTCAGCTCGTCCTCGTCGTGCTCCACCTCGACGCCGAGCGCACGCACGACGCCGAGCGTCGCGAGCGTGTCGCCCGACGCGCCGAACCCGCGGACACGCGTCACGCCGTCGCAGAGCGCACCGATCAGCAATGCGCGATGCGAGACCGACTTGTCGCCGGGAACGGCGATGTGACCGACGAGCGCGCCGGCCGGCTCGACGCGGACGGCGCTCATTCCGCCATCGCCGGCGCAACGACCACGCTGTAGCCCTGCGCCTCGAGCAGGGCGGCGGCGCGGCGCGCTTCGCCCTCGCCCGAAATCAGCACCGTCAGCGTCCCGCCGCGTTCGCGTGACATGTGCTGCAGCTCGAAGTCTTCGATGTTGATCCGCTCGGCGCCGAACGCCTGCGTGATGCCCGCGAGGACACCCGGACGGTCCGGCACATGCACGCGCAGGCGTTGCAGCTCGCCGGGCTCGTCGTACGCGTCGGCGAGCATCCGCCGCCGGTTGCCGGCCGCCTCCGCGATCCAGCGCGCGAGGAACCCTGCGTCACCCGACCCGAGGGCGGCCTCGAGCTGCTCGATGCGCCGGCGATGCTCGCCGAGCGCGCCGCGAAGCGCGTCGGCGTTGTCGAGAAAGATGTCGACCCAGATGCGTGGGTTCGCACCGGCGACCCGCGTCATGTCGCGCAGCGACCCGCCGGCGGCGGCGAGCGGGTCGTGGCCGTCGATCCGGTTGGTTCCCGCCTGGTTCAGCAACAGATTCGCGAGCGCATGCGGGAGATGGCTCGTCAGCGCGACGAGACGGTCGTGCGCCCCGGGATCGACGGCGATCGGAACCGCGCCGAGCGCGGCAACGAAGCCGTGCAGCACTCGGTAGCGCGTGGGATCGGTCGCTGCGACCGGCGTCAGGAACCACGTTGCGCCGCGGAAGAGCTCGCCGTTCGCATTCGCCGGGCCACGCGCCTCGGAGCCGCACACGGGATGGCCGCCGATGAACCGCGCGTCGGTGACTGCGGCCGTGACCGCGCCCTTCGTCGAGCCGACGTCCGTCACGGTCGTCTCCGCACCGCTCGCGGCGAGCACCTCGCCCACCTCCGATGGCAACACCGCGACCGGCGCGGCGACGACCGCGAGCTCGGCATCGCCGACTGCGTCCTCGAGCGACGCCGCGGGGACGACCGCGCCGCGCTCCCCGGCGAGGCCGAGCGCGTCGGCGTCGACGTCCCACCCGCGCACGTCCGCCACACCGGCGGCACGAGCCGCGAGCCCGATCGACGCGCCGATCAGCCCGGTTCCCACCACCGCCAGCCGACGCACGCCGGACACGCTAGGCGGAACGCATCAGCTCGGCCACGCGGAATGCGAGGTCGAGCGACTGCCGCGCGTTGAGGCGCGGATCGCAAAGCGACATGTAGCGCGCATCGAGCTGCGCTTCCTGCACGTCCTCGGAGCCGCCGAGGCATTCGGTGACGTCGTCGCCCGTGAACTCGAGGTGGACGCCGCCGGGCCACGTGCCCGCTTGCAGGTGCGCCGCGAAGAACCCCTCGATCTCGCCGAGGACGGCGTCGAAGTGCCGCGTCTTGCGTCCGGATGCACTCGTGAAGACGTTCGCGTGCATCGGGTCGCACACCCAGACGACCGGATGCGCCGCATCGCGCACCGCGCGCAGGAGCGGCGGCAAGAGCTCGAACACGCGCTCGGCCCCCATCCGCGTGATCAACGTCAGCCGGCCCGGGACGCGCTCGGGGTTGAGACGCTCGCACAGCTCGAGCACCTCCTCGGCCGTCGCCGTCGGTCCGAGCTTGACGCCGATCGGGTTGTGCACGCCGGCGAAGAACTGCACGTGCGCCCCGTCCGGCTGCCGCGTCCGCTCGCCGATCCAGAGCATGTGTGCCGAGCAGTCGTAGAAGTCCCCCGTCAGCGAGTCGCGCCGCGTCAGCGCCTCCTCGTACTCCAGCAGCAGGCCCTCGTGCGACGTCCAGTAGTCGACCTGGTTCAGGTGCGGCTCGTCGCGCAGGTCGACGCCGATCGCGGACATGAACCGGAGCGCACGCTCGATCTCCGAGGCGAGCTGTTCGTACCGGCGGCCCTGCGGCGACGAGGCGATGAACTCCTGGTTCCACATGTGCACCTGACTCAGGTCGGCGAAGCCGCCCTTCGTGAACGCGCGGACGAGGTTCAGCGTCGCCGCGGACTGGTGGTATCCCTGCAGCATGCGCTCCGGATCGGGACGGCGCGCGTCGGGCGTCGGCGCTTCGCCGTTGACCATGTGGCCGCGGAACGACGGCAGCTCCTCGTCCCCGACGCGCTCGGTCGCCGAGGACCGCGGCTTCACGAACTGACCCGCGATCCGTCCGACCTTCACGACCGGCAGCGTCGCCCCGTACGTGAGCACGGCCGCCATCTGCAGCATGATCTTCAGCTTCTCGCGGATCGTGATTGCCGAGAACTCGTGGAACGATTCGACGCAGTCGCCCGCCTGCAGCAGGAAGGCGCGGCCCTCTGCGACGTTCGCCAGCGACTCGCGGAGCGCCCGTGCCTCGCCGGCGAAGACGAGCGGCGGCATCGCGGCGAGTCGCACGCGCACCGCCTCGGCCCGCTCGTCGCTCGGCCATTCGGGCTGCTGCGCGGCGTGGGCTTCGCGCCATGACGACGGAGACCACGTTGAGCGTGTGACGGCCATGGGACTCAGTGTAGAGGCGCCTTTTCAAGGGTCTGACCCTCTCGGTCTGACCCCCTCTCCCGCTTCGGCGCAGGACCTCGGCCGACGGCAAAAGGTGTCAGACCCGGAGGGTCTGACACTCGCCGTTCGTTCGGCTACGCTCAGAGAGATGACTCCCGTACCGCACACTCGCAGCTGGTCATGGCGCAGCGAGCGCGGCGGGAGCCTGCGCGCCGCCTGACGCGCGCCACAGCCCGCCCGCTCGCCCTCCGCGTTCCGTCCCGCGCGACAGAATGGAGCCTTCCCATGCGCATCTTCAGCGGCATCCAACCGACCGGCGCCAAGCATCTCGGCAACTACAGCGGCGGCTTCCGCCAGTACGCAGCCACGCAGGAGGAGGGCGACGCGTTCTTCTGCATCGTCGACCTGCACTCGATCACGGTCGACTACGAGCCGGAGGCGCTGCGCTCGTCGACGTACGACCTCTTCGCGCTGCTACTCGCGACGGGGCTCGACCCCGACCGCTCGACGATCTTCGCGCAGAGCCACGTCGCGGCACACGCGGAGGCGGCTTGGCTGTTGTCGGCGGTGACGAGCTACGGCCAGCTCGGGCGCATGACGCAGTTCAAGGACAAGTCGGACCACCGCGAGTTCATCTCGGCCGGCCTCTTCACGTACCCGGTGCTGATGGCCGGCGACATCCTCCTGTACCAGACCGACCTGGTCCCGATCGGCGACGACCAGCGGCAGCATCTCGAGCTCGCGCGCGATGTCGCCGAGCGGTTCAACCAGCGCTTCGGCGAGACATTCCGTGTCCCCGGCGGGCGGTTCCCGGAGATCGGAGCGCGGATCATGGACCTGCAGGAGCCGCAACGGAAGATGTCGACGACGGGCGGCACGCCGCAGGGCACGGTGC
This sequence comes from Gaiellaceae bacterium, assembly GCA_045806225.1. Taxonomy (GTDB): domain Bacteria; phylum Actinomycetota; class Thermoleophilia; order Gaiellales; family Gaiellaceae; genus 3-1-20CM-4-69-9. The sequence goes on along the minus strand of JBJMJS010000149.1, from coordinate 13,781 downwards.
TGATCGCAGATGCACCCGACGTCGTGCGCAAGAAGATCAAGAGCGCCGTGACCGACTCGGGCCGCGACGTCCGCCACGACCGCGAGGAGAAGCCGGGCGTCTCGAACCTGATCGAGATCATGTCGGTCGCGACCGGCGACTCGTTCGCGGACATTGAGTCCCACTACGACGGCGCCGGCTACGGGCCGTTCAAGTCGGACGTGGCCGATGCCGTCGTCGCGCTGCTCGACCCGATCCGGGAGCGCTACGAGGCGCTCCGTGCCGACGAGGCGTCGCTCCGGCGCCTGCTCTCGGTCGGCGCCGAGAAAGCGCGCGAGGCGTCCGCGCCGACGCTCGAGGCCATGTACGAGCGCATGGGGTTCACCAGGCCGTAACGCCGTCGACATGCGAGGGACTCCCCAAACGGCGCCCGGCGCGTTAGGTTCGCTGGGTCAACTCTTGGGGAGGAGCCGCATGACACGCATAGGGAGGTTGGGCGCCGTCGGCGCCCTTGTCCTCGCATGTCTCGTCGCCGCCGGGACCGCCACGGCCCGCGTCCAGGCCAACGGAGCCGGAGGAGCTTCGGTCGCCGCAGCCGCACCGGACTGTCACCTGAGCTCGGCGCGAGGCGACATCAAGCACGTCATCTACATCCAGTTCGACAACACGCATTTCCTCCGAGACAACCCGAATGTCCCGTCCGACCTCGAGCAGATGCCGCACCTGCTCAACTTCATCCGCGGCAACGGGACGCTGATGACGAACGACCACACGGCGCTGATCTCGCACACGGCGACCGGCATCCTCACGTCGCTGACCGGCGTGTATCCCGACCGGATGGGCCAGCCGGTGTCGAACAGCTTCCGCTACTTCCGCCCGGACGGCTCGACGCGCAGCGGCGTGTCGTTCGCGTACTGGACGGCGCCGCTGTTCGACCCGGCCGGGCCAACCGGTCAGACCGATTTCACCCCCGAGATGATCAACGAGCACGGAAAGATCGCTCCGGCACCTTGGGTCCCGTACACGCGCGCGGGCTGTGACGTCGGCGCGATCGGAACCGCAAACACCGTGCTCGAGAACACCGCGATCGACATCCCGACCGTCTTCGGCGCGAACTCGCCGGAGGCCGCGGAGGTCACGGCGAATCCCGCTCAGGCGTTTGCGGACTTCGTCGGCGTCGGCGTGCATTGCGCGCAAGGCTCGGCGCTGTGCTCCGCAGCGAACAACGGACGGCCCGACGTGCTGCCGGACGAGCCCGGCGGCTATGCCGGCTTCAACGCGCTGTTCGGCGCGAAGTCCGTCGACCCGGCGATCGGGTTCTCGCCGCCGACCGACCTCAACGGCGGCACGATCCAGGACGCGACGGGCCACGTCGGCTTCCCCGGCTTCGACGGGATGGAGGCGAAGGTCTCGCTGGCGTGGGTCGCGCAGATGCAGGAGCGCGGCGTACCCGTCACGTACGCGTACGTCTCGGACGCCCACGACGAGCACGGCACGTCGGGGAACATCCACTTCGCGTACGGGCCGGGTGAGGCCGGCTACGTCCAGCAGTTGAAGGAGTACGACAACGCGTTCGCGACGTTCTTCGACCGCCTCGCGGCCGACGGGATCAACAAGAGCAACACGCTCTTCGTGTTCACCGTCGACGAGGGCGACCACTTCGTCGGCGACGCACCCACTCCCGCCGATTGCGACGGAATCGTCGTCCCGTGCAACTACAACCGCGTCGGCGAGATCAACGCGAACCTCAGCGCGATGATCCGCACGCAGTTCCAAGACAACACGGCGTTCACCGTCCACTCGGATGACGCGCCGAACGTGTACATCACCGGCAACCCGAGCCAGACGGCCGCGGCGACGCGGAAGCTCGAGCGCGAGATGGCTCAGCTGAACTGGCTCAATCCGTACACCGGAACGGTGGAGAACAACATCATGGTCGCGCAGGCGGATCAGACCGAGATGAAGACGCTCCACATGGTGACCGCCGATCCGGCGCGGACGCCGACGTTCACGCCGTTCGCGGACCCCAACTGGTTCTTCTTCGCGTCCGGTACCCCGGCGACGTGTGCGACGCCGGCAGCGTGCGCGTCGATCCCGCCGCGTGGGCCGCAGAGCTTCGCGTGGAACCACGGCGACATCCAGCACGAGATCGCCACGACCTGGGTCGGGTACGTCGGGCCCGGTGTCAGGAACACCGGCGACTACGAGGGGTGGACGGATCACACCGACGTGCGTCCGACGATGCTGACGATGCTCGGCCTCAAGGACGACTACGAGACCGACGGCCGTGCAGTCGTCCAGCCGCTCTTCGATTGGGCGGTTCCGCAGACGCTGCGCGCACACCGCGAGACGCTCCTGCGCCTCGGCGACGTGTACAAGCAGCTGACGGCGCCGTTCGGCACGTTCGGCATGGAGACGCTGACCGCGTCGACCCGTGCGCTGGCCAGCGGGAGCGCGGCGGACGACTCGACCTACACGTCGATCCAGGGCCAGATCGCGTCGCTGACGTCGCAGCGCGACGCGCTCGTGGCGCAGATCCGGTCGGGGCTTAACGCCGCGCAGTTCGACGGCAAGGCGCTGAACGAGCAGCAGGCGAAGGCCTGGATCAGCCGGGCGCAGAGCCTGATCGACCAGGCGACTGCTCTGGCAGGCTCCTAACCACGTCGACCTCGGAGGGCTCGAGCTCGCGCCAGTGGCCGGGCTCGAGCCCCTCCAGGGTCAAACCCGCATAGCGGCTGCGGTGGAGGTGCACCACCGGATGGCCGACCGCCTCGCACATCCGCCGGACCTGCCGATTGCGGCCCTCGTGGAGCGTCAGCTCGAGCCGCGACGGCCCGAGCCGGCGGACGTCTGCGGACGCCGTCCGGCCGTCCTCGAGCTCGACGCCGGCGGCGAGGCGCACGATCGCCGCGTCGCTTGGCTCCCGCTCGACCTCGGCCTCGTAGACCTTCTCCACCCCGTAGCGCGGGTGCGCGAGCCGGTGCGCGAGCGGCCCGTCGTTCGTCAGCAGGAGCGCGCCGGTCGTGTCGACGTCGAGCCGGCCGACCGGGACGACACGCTCCGGCAAGTCGACGAGCTCGACCACGGTCGGCCGTCGCTGCGGGTCGCGCGCCGTCGTCACCGTTCCGCGCGGCTTGTGGAGCAGGACGTACGCGAGCCGTTGCGCCGCCACCTCCTCCCCGTCGACCTCGACGCGGTCGCCGCGCGCGACGAACGTGTTCAGCTGGCCCCGCTCGCCGTTGACGCGCACGCGTCCCGCCTTGATCAGCTCGTCCGCGGCGCGGCGAGACGCGATTCCGGCCCGTGCGAGGAATGCGTTCAGGCGCATCCGTGAGATATTCGCGCCGTGGCGCACTACATCTCCCTCATGCGTTGGACGACCCAGGGCCTCGCCGGCCTGCCGGGCTGGCGCGAGCGGGTCGAGGAGGGGTCGCGAACGATCGAGGAAGCAGGCGGAAAGCTCGTCGGGGTCTACGTGACGCTCGGCCGCTACGACGTCGTCGAGATCTTCGAAGCGCCCGACGACGAGGTCGCGGTCGAGATCCTGATGAAGCTCCAGCGCTACGGGGCCGAGCACTCCGAGACGCTCCGCGCGTTCACGCGCGAAGAAGCGGAGGGAATCGTCCGGCGGCTGTGAGCGGCTACACGTTCGGCTCGCTCGACGAGCTCGGCGACGGCTACGGGTTCCGCAAGGTGCGTAGCGCGCTCGGCGTGACGGCGTTCGGCGTGAACGCGATCGTGATGCCGCCGGGGTTCGAAGGCTTTCTCCACTTCCACGAGCGGCAGGACGAGCTCTACTTCGTCCACCGCGGCCGCGCCCGCTTCGAGGTCGGCGAGGAGACACGCGAGGTCGGCGAGGGCGGCCTCGTCCACGTCGAGTCGACGGTGCCGCGGCGCTTCTCGAACGCAAGCGACACGGACGACCTGGTCGTGCTCGTGGTCGGCGGTAAGGACGGCTACGTCGAGCGCGACGGGCAACTCGTCGACCCCGAGCGGGATCTCGAGCGGCGCCGCTCGTTCGGGTCCTAGGTCGCGAGGCGGAAGCGCACCGAAGCGGCGAAGCGTGAAAGGGGGTCAGACGCTCTCGTGAGCGTCTGACCCTCTTCTCGCAACCGCCCCTCGCGGTCGCCGACGCGTAAACAGATCAAGTGTCAGACCCTCCGGGTCTGACACCTCTTCGGCGTAAGTAGGTGCCGTCGCCCTTTTGTGCGACGCGTGTGCGCAAGAAGCGGCGAAGCGTGAAAGAGGGTCAGGCGCTCTCGTGAGCGTCTGACCCTCTTCTCACCGTTGCCCTAGTCGCGAGACGCCTACGTGACAGGCGACGCCGACGGCATCGTCTGAGCTACCGGCTCCTCGCCGCCCTGGTCGAGCCGGAACGGCGGGTAGTCGTCGGTCATCAGCGCCACGTACGCGACGACGCGGAGGACCCAGCGGTTCAGCCCGATGATCAGGTCGAACAGGCCGCGCGGGTACCGCGTCGTGAACAGCAGCGCGATGCCGGCGATCAACGCGAGCAGGTCGATCAGCCCGGTCGGCCCGCTGATGTGCCACCCGTTCGAATGCTCCGCCATGTACGCGCCGCCGCCGCCGGCAAGGATCCCGGCGATCAACAACTGTGGCAACGCGAGCAGCCACTTGACGAAGATCAGGCCGCGGGACAGCTGCTCCGGGTAGTCGACCGCGAGCCGCGCCGGATAGTCCGGCTCCTCGCCGAGTGAGAACGGCGGGTACCGGTCGGTCGAGATCGCTCCGAATGCGTACGCGTGCACTCGCCACGACCACCGCAGGACGCCGACGTTGAAGTCGAACATCCCGCGGGGATAGCGGCCGGTGAACAGGATCGCGAACCACGCGCAGATGCTCAGCACGATGAACGCGATCCAGAGGAACACCAGCACGATCACATGCGGGATCGCGAGGAACCACTTCACGAGCCAGAACCAGCGCTTGAGCGGCTCGTCGAGCCGCGCCGTAAGTCTTGCGGGATATGGATTCATGACTCCAGGGTTGCACGAACCCAAGCCGAAACCAACCGCAATTTCCCGCAGGTGCCGCCGGGCGGACTCGGAATCAGGCGCTGCGCTGGTCCGCGACGGCATGCAACCGCTCGCGGATCCGCTCGGTGTCGTCACCGAGGTCGTCGAGCCGCGGCAGCTGCGAGAGGCTCTCGAGCCCGAAGACGCGCTCGAAGAGCGGCGTCGTCTTGTACCGCACCGCGCCGCCGAGCCCGTCCTCACGGCCGGCTTCGGCGATCAAGCCTCGTTCGACGAGTCCCGCCACGGCCGAATCCGCGGCGACGCCCCGAATCCGCGCGACCTCCGGCCGCGAGCACGGCCCGAGATACGCGACGATCGCGAGCGTCTCCAGCGCCGCCTGCGAGAGGCCACGCTGCACGGGTCGCTCGAACAGCCGCGCACACGCGTCGGCCGCGTCGCGCGAGGCACGGAACGCCCAGCCACCCGCGACCTGCTCGAGCACGATCCCGCTCCGCCCCTCGGCGTAGCGCTCGCCGAGCAACGCGAGCGCGGTCTCCACCCGGTCGCGATCCTCCTCGGCCGCCGCACAGAGCTCCTCGAGCGACAGCGGCGAAGCCGCGACGACGAGCAGCGCCTCGAGCGTGCGCGCGAGCGCGTCGAGGGGATTGGCGACGACTAGGCGGAGTGGACGATCCACGCGGGGGTCCTTTCGCTCGCGGCTGCGCTTTCCTCCGACCGCGCGATGCGGATCGGCGCGAACGGCGCTGCCTGGTTGATCGTGATCTGGTTTGCGCGCCGCAGCTCGAGCAGCGCGAGGAACGCGACGGCCTGCTCGGCGCGCGAGAGCCCGTCCACCTCCTGGTCGAAATCGAAGACCGACCGCCGCTTCAGCAGCGCGCGGAACCGCTCGAGGAACTGTGTGACGGGCGGGAACCGGAGCTCCATGTGCGCGAGCGAGACGGCCGGCGGCGGAACCGCGAGCATCCGCAACACATCGCCGAGCTTTGCCGGATCCTGCTGCGCCAGCCGCCGCTCGGGCTGCGGCGCGAGCGGCGCCGGCCCGATGCGGAAGAACCGGTCGCGCTCGCCGGCGAGCCGCTCGACGAGCCACGCAGCCGCCTCCTTCATCCGGCGGTACTCGGCCAGCCGTCGCGCGAGCTCCTCCGCTGCCTCCTCCGGCTCGAGATCCGCCAGCTCCGCCTCCTCCTCGGGGAAGAGGCCGCGCGCCTTCAGCTCCAGCAGTGCCGCGACGAGGACGAGGAACTCGCCGCACGCCTCGAGATCGAGCTGCTCGCGCTCGGCGAGCCGCTCGACGAAGCGCAGGACGATCCCGGCGATGTCGACCTCGGCGAGGTCGAGCTCCTCTTTCAGGACGAGCGTCAGGAGCAGGTCGAACGGGCCTTCGAAGGCGTCCAGATCCAGCTCGAGCTCGCGCACGACCATGGGAGGCGAGACTAGCGGCCGGAACGGACGCGGCCCCTCGGCACGGCCATGGCCGGGCCTTTGGGCACAACGGGCGTCGCGCGCGGCCGATCCTGCGCCGATTCGCGCCGGATGAACTGCCACCAGATGAAGAACGCCGTCGAGAGGACGAACAGCACGATCGAGACGTACGCGTTCAGGCGGAGCGGCCCGTACTTGTGCGCCGGGTCGATCCGCAGGAGCTCCTCGAAGAACCGGCCGACGCAGTAGTACGAGACGTAGAGCGCGAACAGCGCGGGGCGCTTGATCCGGAACGCGCGGTCGACGGCGAGGAGGATCCCGACGCCGGCGAGGTCGTAGATGAACTCGTAGAGGAACGTCGGGTGGAAGTAGTGGTGGCCGAAGTAACCGGCAGGAACGTGCTGGTCGTCGATCTTCAGCTTCCACGGCAGCCGGGTCGGCTTGCCGAAGAGCTCCTGGTTGAACCAGTTCCCCCAGCGCCCGATCGCCTGCGCGAGCAGCAGCCCGGGCGCGACGGCGTCCATGAAGAGCCGCACGCTCTGGCCCGAGCGGTGGACGATCCACGCGCCCGCGACGACGCCGAGCCCGATCCCGCCCCAGACGCCGAGGCCGCCCTGCCAGACGGCGAACGGCCCCCACCACGTGTTCGGCACCTCGCTCCAGCTCGTGAGGTCGTGGTAGGCGCGCGCCCCGACGATCCCGAAGCCGACGCCCCAGACGGCGACCCGGAACACGAGATCCCAGTCGCCGCCCCAGCGGACCCAGCGGACGCCGGTCAGCGCGAGGCACGCCGCGATCGCGAGCAGCAGCATCAGCCCGTACATGTGGATCGTCAGCGGGCCGACGTGGATGACGCCCGTGTGCGGGGAGGAGATCGCGGCGACAAAGCCCATCGGCAGATGATTCTGCCGACCGCCTGCGAGGCCTGCCTCTACAAGAGAATTCGGAGAGCGAGCGGCGAAGGACAACCGCTCGTGAGCAGGTCAATCGCGCGATGCAGGTCGATGTCGGTGCGCGCCGCGATCTCGGCCGCTTCCGAGGGGAGGTAGCCGGCCCGTTCGAGCGCCTCGGCCCGCCACGCCTCGATCACCGTCGCCTCGTCGAATTGTGTCTCCGCCGCAGTCATTTGCTCTCCGATCGGTACTTCGGCAGAGAGGGCCGATCGGTTGTCCCCTTACGGGGTGATCTGCGTTGCGTCACGTAGCGCCGCCCGGAGCGTCGGCTCCCCCTCGAGCCTGAACGTGATGCCGTTTCGCGCCCAGACGAGCGCGTTCCCGGCGTAGCGGGCCACCGTCTGCGGGCGCGGGTTGCGGCCGACGTACGTCAACACGTGCGGTCCGGCGATCCAGAGCGCGAACGAGCCGCCGACGTTCGTCGGCTGCACGTCGCCGGTCGTGTACTTCTTCGAAATCGCGAGCTGGTCGCCGCTGATCTCGATCAGGAGCACCGGCGGGGTCCGCGGCAGCAACGTGGCGAGCAGGTCGTCACGCGACCACCACCGGTTCGACGGCACGATCCGTCCCAGCTGCGCATGGAGCCCGGCGGCCTGCTCGGCATCTTCGCGCACCAGGACCTGGCCGAGCCCGGCGGTGAGCGACCTCTGCCTCGCCGGCGGCAGCGTCTCGACCCGCTGCACCTTCTCCGCGCCGAGGTGGAAGAAATCGAGGATCGCACTGCGCGCCTGCGGGACCGCGAACGCGATCGCGAGCGCAAAGAGCGGGATGGCAACGACGACCAACCGCCGCGCGTAGCGACGGCGGCGAATGCGCTCGCGCACGGCGTCCGCGAGCGGCGGTGTCGCCGGCACGTCGAGCTCTTCCCCGAGCAGGACGAGTGCGCGCTCGAGCTCAGTCATACGTCTCCCGCAGTCGCTCGAGCGCACGCGCGGTGCGCGACTTGATAGTGCCGCGCGGAACGTCGAGTACCTCCGCGGTTTCCTCCTCCGAGAGGCCGACGAAGTAGCGCAGCGCGACGACCGCGCGCTGGTCGTCCGGCAGCGTGTTGACGGCAGCGAGCAGCGTGTCGCGGCGCTCGGCGTCCATGAGTCCCGCCTCGGGGGACGGGGCCGCGCCCCCCGAGGGGTCTTCGGCGGCGGCGCGCAGCGCGACGTCGGCGCGGCGTCCGGCGGAACGGCGCCGGTTGTGCGCCTCGTTGGCGACGATGCGAAGCAGCCAGGGCCTGAACGGTGCACCTGCGCGGAAGCGGCCGAGCGCGCGCCACGCTTTGACGAACCCATCCTGCGCCGCGTCCTCCGCGTCGGCCGCGGAGCGCGTCAGAAGGTACGCCGTGCGAAATGCGATCCCCTCGTATGCGTGCACGAGCTCCGCGTACGCCTCCTCGTCGCCCCGGCGGGCGCGCTCGATCAGCAGGTGTTCGTCGAGTGGACGGCCCTCCACTTCGCAGGTCCTACACCGGGGACTAGGCTGGAGTTCCAGTGGCTCGCGCGGTGGGCATCAACCACGTCGCGCTCGAGGTCGGGGATCTCGGGGAGGCGCTCGCGTGGTGGGAACGGATCTTCGGCCCGCTCGAGCTACGCGGCCGCAGCGCCGGGATGGCGTTCATCGACCTCGGCGACCAGTTCGTCGCACTCGAGGGGAGCCGCAGGCAGGCGCCGGACGACGCGCGCCACTTCGGCCTCGTCGTGGACGACAAGGAAGCGGTGCGGGAACGCGCACGCGAAGTGGGCGAGACCGTCGGCCCGGCGGGCGGAAAGCTCCGCCTACGCGACCCGTGGGGAAACATCCTCGAGATCGTCGACTACCGCGACGTGCAGTTCACGAAGGCGCCCGAAATCGCGCGCGCCATGGGCATCGAGGCCGATAAGTCCGAGCGCGCGCAGCGCGAGCTACGCGAGAAGGTCTGGCGTAAAAAGGGGGTCAGACCCGGAGGGTCTGACCCTTGAAGAGGCGCCTAACGAGGTAAGGGTCAGACCCTCCGGGTCTGACCCCTTTTCGCTTCGCCTCTTCGCGGCCGCCTTAGGTGCCGACAAGCACGACCGCGCTGCGCGCGCCGATACTCACACGCACCGACCCGCCGCCTGTCGTGAACGTCGTGCTCGACAGCTGATCCTGCAACGTCGTCCCGCTCGGATACGCACCGCGCAGCGGCACCGTCGCGTCGGCGGTGCTCGCGCCCTTGTTCAGCACGACGACAACGGGCTTCGCCGCGCCGCCCGAGCGCAGGAATGCGTACACGTCACCGCGCGTCAGCAGTGTCGTGAATCCGCCGCCCCGCAGCGCCGGCAGATCGGCGCGAGCGCGACCGAGCTTCGTGTACCAGTCGAGGACGCCGAGATCGGGCGGTCCATACGTCGAGATATTGCCGCTCGCGTCCGACCAGGGATACGGCGCGCGGTTGAACGGGTCGTTCCCGGGCGCGTTGACCGCGACCTCGTCGCCGTACAAGGTCATCGGCGCGCCGACGTACGTGTACTGCAGCGTCGCCGCGAGTTTCAGCCGCTGGCGCGCCTCGTCGAGATTCCCGTTCGCCGCGAGCGTCGCGAGCGCGCGCTGCGTGTCGTGCGAGTCGATCAGCGAGAACGAGGACGCGAGCGCCTGCGCCGGATACTCCTCACGGAGCGCCGTGAGCGCATGATCGAGGCCGACCGGAGTCAGCGACGCGCCGGCGAACGCGAGCGCGTCTTCGCGGAAGCGGTAGTTCATTACACCGTCGAGCTCGTTGCCGAGCAGATACTCGGTCGCGTCGGCCGGCCCGGCCGTGATCTCGCCGATCAGCGGCGCGTCCGGGAACGCGCCCTTCACCGCGGTGCGGAACTGGCGCCACCACGAATGGTCGATCTCCTGCGCCGCGTCGAGCCGCCACCCGTCCGCGCCCGCCGCGAGCCAGTGCTTCGCGACCGCGTCGTTTCCGCCGAAGAAGAAGTCCTTGACGCCGGCGTTGTCGTGGTTGAACACGGGCAGCGTGTCGAGCCCGTTCCAGCCGGTGTAGTCAGACGCGCTGCACGGCGTCGAGCCCTGGATCTTGAACCAGCCGCGATACGGCGACGACGCGGATTCGCACGCGCCGTCACTCCCGTAGCGGTGGTAGCGGTCGAAGTAGAGGGAGTCGGACGACGCGTGATTGAAGACACCGTCCAGGATCAGGTGGATGCCGCGTTGCTTCGCGGCAGTCGCGAGTGAAGCGAACGCGGCGTTGCCGCCGAGCGCCGGGTCGACCGCGTAGTAGTCGTCGGTGTCGTAGCGATGGTTCGAGCGGGCGGCGAAGATCGGGTTGAGCCAGATCGCATCGACGCCGAGCGACTTCAGGTAGTCCAGCTTCTGCTGGACGCCCTGGAGGTCGCCGCCGAAGAAGTCGACGTTGAACGGCGGCGGCGACAGGACCGGCTCGTTCCACGTCGCGTGCGCCTGCGCGTGCTGGTCGCCGTAGAAGACGGGACAGCCAGTCGTCGCTCCCGGACGGCAGTAGTCGTTCGACGGGTCGCCGTCGCGGAAGCGGTCGGGGAAGATCGAGTACACGACGGCGCCCTGCAGCCACGACGGCGTTGTGTACCCGCGCGCGTACACAGTGAGCGTGTACGGGACGAGCTCCTGCCCGGTCGTGATTCCGGTGCCGCCCTTGAGCGTGTCCGCGTCGCCGTTGTCGCCGTACCAGTAGGCGCGGCGACCGACGCGGACGCGGAAGTCGTAGGGCACGGCGCCGGGCGACGCCGGTGTGGCGACCGTCGCTGCGTACAGCGCCCCTCTCTTTCGCATCGCGACGAACCGCTTGCCGAGGTGGAGCGCGACGCTCTTCGGCTTCGCGCCGGTCACGCGCAGCTTCAGCGTGACACGCGTGCCCGCAGCGACGGCGCCGAACGGCGCGCGGTACGCGGTGTCGAACGAGTTGTGGAGGAGCTTGATCGCGCCGTGCGCCGGCGCCGCGGTTGCAAAGAACAGCGCGAGCGCCAGCAGGACCTTCTTCGACCCCATCGGACAGCGAAGCCTAGTGACCGAGAGGCCCCTATTGCCGGATCAGCACAGGCGTGCCAAGCGGCAGCACCCGGGCGAGCCGCCGGATCACCGCGTTCCGCACGCGCACGCATCCGTGCGAGGCACTCTGGCCGAGCAGCCACGGCGCGTCCGTGCCGTGAATCGCGACGACGCCGTCGCCGCCGGCGAAGTGGAAGAACACGCGGGAATGCGCCGACAGGTTGAACGCGTACGGCCCGTAGCTCCCATTCGGGTCATGTGGCCTCAGCAGGTCCGTCACGAAGAACATCCCGGTCGGGGTCGGCGTGCTCGCCTTGCCGACGACCGTCTTCGTACGCAGGACGACATGGTCGCTCTTCCACAACACCAGCCGGTGCGCGCGCAACCGGACCTGGATCCGGTACGGGTTCTTCAGCAGGTGGACGGACTTCTTCGGGACCCACCCCGTGATCCCGTTCGGCCGTCGCGGCAGGAAGACGCGGACCCAGTCCTTCCGCTCCGTGTGCACGAGCAGCGCGCGCGGGGAGCCGATCGTGTCGCGGTTGCGCAGGAAGAGCGACGGCCGTTGCGGCCGCGGCGCGGAATAGACCGCGAGCCAGCTCTTGCGCGCATTCGCGACGTAGCTCGTCCCGTCGCCGCGCCATGGCTTGACGTGACCGGCGAGCGGGAGCGGCGCGACGTGCGCCGGCTTCTTCGCATGCGTGCCGCCGACCCGGTTCTGTCGTGGCGCCGGCGGCACCTTCGCGGTCGTCCCAGAGCGCGAAGGCGCGCCTGCTGCGGGCGCCGCCGTCGGCTTCGCCGGAGCGGCGCGATGCGCCGCGTCGTGCGTCCCGCCCGACGGCCGGGTCAGCAGGACGACGGCGATGATCAGGGCAGCCGCGCCGAGCAGCGCGGCATACCCGCCGATCAACCTGCGGCTGTACCGGCCCATCGTGGGGTCAAGCTAACCGGTTGCGTTCGGCTCGGCGTTCTGCGGTGTCGCCGCCGGTGCGGTTCCCCCGCCGCTGTCGCCGCTCGAATCCGTCGTGTCGGTCGTGTCCGTCGTATCCGTCGACGTCGTGTCCGTCGCGGACGTGTCCGTCGACGTCGAGCCGGTCGTCGACGCTGCGGTCGAGCCGGTCGTCGTCGTGTCCGGCGTCGTCGTCGTGATCGTCGCGACGGTGGTGGTCGTGCCGGTCGTGATCGTTGTCGTGATCGTCGTCGTCGCCTGGACGCTCTCAGGCTCGGCGCCTGCCTCGAGCGCTGCCGCCGCCATCCCGGCGGCGAGCAAGCCGGCGAACGCGGCCCCCCAGGCCGCCTTCTTCCTCAGGTTCACGGGCATCCCCCTTTCATCGAGGAGACGCTACCCGACCCGCGAAAGGGCTAACCCGCGGCGGAGAGGGTCGTGCTACGAGCCAAGGCGGCCTCGCCGCGTGCCGTGAGCGTGATTCGACGGCCCTCGACGCGGACGAGCCCGTCGAGCAGAGCGTCCTCCCAGATCGAGAGGCGCGGACAGTGGGTGCGCCACGCATCCATCGTCTCGCCGTACGTGCGCGGACGCTCGTCGATCCAGGCGAGCAAATCGCGCGTCAGCGAGGCGACGGCCATGCGCTCAAGCCTACGTCCTACACTCGACGCAATGGCGGAACGCCGCAGGGAACGCAAGGTCGTGACCGTGCTGTTCGCCGACCTCGTCGGGTTCACGTCGCGCGCGGAGTCACTCGACCCCGAGGACGTCGAGGCAATTCTCAGCCCGTACCACGAGCGCCTTCGCGCCGAGCTAGAGCGCCACGGCGGCACGGTGGAAAAGTTCATCGGCGACGCGGTGATGGCCGTCTTCGGCGCGCCGGTCGTCCACGAGGACGACGCGGAGCGCGCCGTCCGCGCAGCGCTCGCGATCCGTGATGCGATCGTCGAGGACGGAACGCTGTCGGTACGCATCGGCGTCAACACCGGCGAAGCGCTCGTCAACATCGACGCCCGACCGGAGTCAGGACAGGGGATGGTCGCGGGCGACGTCGTCAACACCGGCGCGCGCCTGCAATCCGCGGCGCCCGAGAACGGCGTCCTCGTCGGCGAGTCCACCTACCGCTCGACACACCAGGCGATCGACTATCGCGAGCAAGCACCGGTCGACGCAAAGGGAAAGGCGGAGCCGGTCGCGGTCTGGGAAGCCGTGCAGGCGCGGTCACGCGTCGAGGTCGAGGTGCAGCGCCCGAGCGCGCCGCTGATCGGCCGTGACCGCGAGCTCGACACGCTGGTCGATGCACTCGCGCGCGCGCGGGACGAGCACTCGACGCAACTCGTCACGCTCGTGGGCGAGCCGGGGATCGGCAAGAGCCGGCTCGTCTATGAGCTCTTCCGCACCGTCGAGGACGACCCGGAGCTGATCTGGTGGCGGCACGGCCGCTCGCTCCCGTACGGCGAAGGGATCACGTTTTGGGCGCTAGGCCAGATGGTCAAGGCGCAGGCGGGC
>JBJMJS010000148.1:0-29303 GCA_045806225.1 Gaiellaceae bacterium | reverse complement strand
GTCCGCGGACATCTGGAGCTTCTCGGTCGCCGCCAGCCGCAGCCGCACCTCCGTCTCGCCGGCAGAGCTGCTGCGCGTCGCCTCGAACCCGGCTTCGGAGAACACGCGGAGCATCCGGTTGTTCGAGGTCATGACGTCGGCGACGAACTCTTCGACCCCGCCGGCGCCGGCCGCCGCGGCGAGCTGTTCGAGCAACCGCATCCCGATCCCGCGCCCCTGAAACTCGTCCGCGACGGCGAACGCCACGTCGGCGCTCCGCGGGTCGCGCAACCGAACGTAGCTCGCGAGCGCGACGATGCGACCTTCGTGCTCGCCGATGAGCGCTCCCCGCTCGCGCCAGTCCGGGTCGAGGACGGGCCGAACGAGCCGCTCGTCGACGGTCGGATGTCCGTGAAAGCGAGCGACGAGGCTGCGAGCCGAGAGCTCCCCGAAGAACGCGAGTACGCCCGCGGCATCCGACTCGGTCGGTGGGCGCAATCGCATCGTCGAGCCGTCTCGGAGAACGACGTCCGCGACGTGTCCCGACCTCGTGGAGTCCTGAGTCACGCCCATTCCGACGAACTCTCGTCCACGCGCGGCACGGTGGCAACCGTGGCGGATCCCAACGGAGGCGCGGGTTTCCCGCAGTTAGGCGCGGGCCTGGTGCGGGTTTTCGCGGATGCCGCCGCATTCGACGGGTGAGACGATCGCCGCATGGCCCGCCCACATCTTCACGTCGTGATCGCCGGCGGCGGGGTCGCCGGCCTCGAAGCAGCGCTGGCGCTGCACCAGCTGGCGCCCGACGAGGTTGCGGTCGAGCTCGTCGCACCCGAGACCGAGTTCACGTACCGACCGCTCGCGGTCACCGAGCCCTTCCGAACCGGTGAGGTCAAGCGATTCCCGCTGCAGGCGCTTGCCGACGCGACCGGCGCGGTGCTCCGGCGGGCGTCGCTGGCCGCGGTCGACGCGGAGCGAAAGGTCGTCCGCCTCGATGACGGCTCCGACGTCGCGTACGACGCGCTGGTGCTCGCCATCGGCGCGACACCGCGCGCGTCCGTCGACGGCGCGCTGACGTTCCGCGGCCCGCAAGACATGAGCGCTCTGGCCGACCTGTTGACTCGAGCGACGATCGGCGACGTCCGTCGGCTCACCTTCGCCCTCCCGTCTGGCGTGACCTGGCCGCTGCCGTTGTACGAGCTCGCGCTCATGACGCAGAATTACCTCGCGGATCAGCTGACCGAGCGCGAGCTTTCGATCGTCACGCCCGAGGATCGCCCGCTCGCGATGTTCGGCCCGACGGCGACGACCGCGCTCGGAGAGCTCCTCGAGTTGCGCGGAATCGGCGTCGAGCACTCTGTCACGCCGGTCGAATGGCTCGATGGGCGGCTACGTGTCGTCCCGGAGCGGTGGATAGACACGGACGCCGTCATCGCCCTGCCGCGTCTCGAGGGAGCGCGGATCCTTGGCGTGCCGCAAGACGACAACGGCTTCGTCGCGACCGACGAGTACGGATGGGTCCTCGGCGTGAACGACGTCTATGCAGCTGGCGACATGACGCAATTCCCGCTCAAGCAAGGGGGAATCGCGACCCAGCAGGCGGATGCGGTCGCGTCATCGATCGCGGCCGACGCCGGCGCGGCAGTACGGCCGCAGGAATTCCGGCCGACGCTCCGCGGCCTTTTGCTCACAGGCCTCGCCCCGCGCTTCCTGCGCGCCGACGCAACGGGCGCGGGTTCGACGATCGATACGGAGCCGTTGTGGTGGCCGCCGGCGAAGATCGTCGGGCGGTATCTCGCACCGTTTCTCGCGGTCCACCTCGGTCTCGCCGAAGATTTGCCGCCGGAGCTTCGGACCGACGCAGTCCCGGTGGACGTCGAGCTGGACCGCACTGACGGCCGGCCGATCTGGTCGCGCGTCTAGTCGAGGAGCGTGCGGGCAGCCCGAGCCGCAACCACGTCCTCGCGCGCGTGCACGAGGACGACCCGGGCGCGTGAACCAGCTTCCTGAACGTCCGCGTCAGGCTCGGCTCCGCTGTTGAGCGTGTCGTCGACGACCACGCCGAGGTGGGCGAGCCGCGCGCAGACGCGTCCGCGGACAAACGACGAGTGCTCACCGACTCCGGCGGTGAACACGAGCGCGTCGAGACCGCCGAGCGGCACCGTCATTCCCGCAACAGCGGACGCGATTCGATACGTGTAGACGTCGAGCGCCAGGCGTGCGTCGTCGTCGTCGGCCGCGCTGCGCTCGAGCTCGCGGACATCGCCCGATGTTCCGGAGAGCCCGGCGAGGCCCGACTCGTGCTCCAGCACGCGCTCGAGCGCCTCGGCCGACATGCCGTTCCGGGCGAGGTGGAGGACGGCGCCGGGGTCGACCGATCCGGATCGGGTTGCCATCGGGACGCCCTCGAGCGGCGTGAACCCCATCGTCGTGTCGACGGATTTGCCGCGGAGGACAGCCGTCACGGAACAGCCGCCGCCGAGGTGGCACACGACGAGCCGATCGACCGGGACGCGCTCCGCGGCCCACTGGATCGATAGGCCGTGGAAGCCGTACCGCCGGATCCCGCGCTCTTCGCGCAATTTCCGCGGCAGCGCGTACGTCGCCGCGAGCGCCGGGATCGTCGCATGGAACGCAGTGTCGAAGACCGCGACGTGCGGTACGTCGGGCAACGAACGACGCACCGCGTCGATCGCCGCCACCGCAGGCGCATTGTGGAGCGGGGCGAGCTCGACGAGCCGCCGCAATTCGTCTTCGACACGGTCGTCGATGACGACCGGACCGCGAAACGAGCCGCCGCCGTGGACGACCCGGTGCGCGACGCCGTCGACATCGGACGGAAGGCGGTCGACCGAGCGCACGTCCTCCGACTCGTCGTCGTTGTCGACGACCGAGAGCTTGAGGCTCGTCGAGCCGGCGTTGACGACGAGGACGCGGTTCAGCCCGGCCAGGTCCAGTCGCGCACGTCCGGGTGGTCCTCCCCCTCCTCGCGCGTCCATGCGCGGGCGCGCAGTCGGCGGTCCGACATCTCCTGCCGCAGGGCGCCCGCGGTGTTCGCGAGGCCCGGGACGCGGTCGATCACGTCGATCACGAGGTGGTAGCGGTCGAGGTCGTTGAGCATGACCATGTCGAACGGTGTCGTCGTCGTCCCTTCTTCCTTGTAGCCGCGCACGTGGACGTTGTCGTGATTCGTGCGCCGGTACGTCAGCCGGTGGATCAGCCACGGATACCCGTGGTACGCGAAGATCACCGGCCGGTTCGTCGTGAAGAGCGAGTCGAACTCCCGGTCGGACATCCCGTGTGGATGTTCCTGCTCGGGCTGAAGCCGCATCAGGTCGACGACGTTCACGACGCGCACCTTCAGCTCCGGCAGGTGCTCGCGGAGCAATGCCGCCGCAGCGACCGTCTCGAGCGTGGGGACGTCGCCGGCGCATGCGAGCACGACGTCCGGCACCGCGCCCGCGTCGTTCGACGCCCAGCCCCAGATACCGGCCCCGTGCGTGCAGTGGATGATCGCGTCCTCCATCGAGAGATAGTTCAACGCGGGCTGCTTGCCTGCGACGACGACGTTCACGTACTGCCGGCTGCGCAGACAGTGGTCGGCCACCGACAACAGGCAGTTCGCATCAGGTGGCAGGTAGACGCGGATGATCCCGGCGCTCTTGTTCACCACGTGGTCGATGAAGCCGGGGTCCTGATGCGAGAAGCCGTTGTGATCCTGCCGCCAGACGTGCGAGCTGAGCAGGTAGTTGAGCGAGGCGATGGGGCGCCGCCAGGGGATGTGCCG
This sequence comes from Gaiellaceae bacterium, assembly GCA_045806225.1. Taxonomy (GTDB): domain Bacteria; phylum Actinomycetota; class Thermoleophilia; order Gaiellales; family Gaiellaceae; genus 3-1-20CM-4-69-9. The sequence continues at coordinate 25,540 of JBJMJS010000148.1, read as the reverse complement.
CGTGACCTTCAACCACTTCGCGTGTTGGTTGAACATCGAGTCGACGATGTGGATGAACGCCTCGTAGCAGTTGAACAGGCCGTGCCGCCCGGTGAGCAGGTAACCCTCGAGCCACCCCTGGCAGAGGTGCTCCGAGAGCACCTCGACCACGCGGCCGCTGGGCGCAAGATCATCGTCGCCCGGGAGCGTGATCGCGTCCCACTGCCGATCGGTGACGGCGAACATGTCCGCGAGCCGGTTCGACGCGGTCTCGTCCGGCCCGAAGACACGGAACGTCGTCGGGTTGCACTCGATCACGTCGCGGAGGAACCCACCGAGAACGCGCGTCGCCTCGCTCGTCGTCGTGGCCGGCTTCGGGACGTCGACGGCGTAGCCGCGGAAGTCGGGCAATTGCAGATCGCGCAGCAGTAGGCCGCCGTTCGCGTGTGGGTTGGCCCCCATTCGCCGGTCGCCCTGCGGAGCGAGCGCCTGCAGCTCGTCGATCAGCGTGCCCTTGTCGTCGAAGAGCTCGTCGGGCCGGTAGCTGCGCATCCACACCTCGAGCTCGCGCCGATGCGCGTCCTTCTCGCGCGTGTCGGCGAGCGGCACCTGGTGCGCGCGCCACGTTCCTTCGACCTGGACGCCGTCGACCTCTTTCGGGCCGGTCCACCCCTTCGGCGTCCGCAGGACGATCATCGGCCACTGCGGCCGGTCGACCACGCCGTCCTCCCGCGCAGACCGCTGGATCTCGGCGATGCGGTCGAGCGCCCGATCGAGCGTCACGGCGAAGTCGCGATGCACCGCTGCGGGATCGTCGCCCGCGACGATCGTCGGCGCATATCCGCATCCCTCGAGCATCGCCACCAGCTCCGACTCGGGGATCCGCGCGAGCACGGTCGGGTTCGCGATCTTGTACCCGTTGAGGTGCAGGATCGGCAGCACCGCCCCGTCGGTGCCGGCGGACAGGAACTTGTTCGAGTGCCAGCTCGTTGCGAGCGCGCCCGTCTCGGCCTCGCCGTCGCCGATCACGCAAGCAGCGATCAGGTCGGGATTGTCGAAGACCGCGCCGTACGCGTGCATCAACGAGTAACCGAGCTCGCCGCCCTCGTGGATCGAGCCCGGCGTCTCCGGCGCGGCGTGGCTGGGAATCCCGCCGGGAAACGAGAACTGCCGGAACAGACGGCGCATTCCCTCTTCGTCGCGGCCGACATGCGCATACAGCTCGCTGTATGTCCCTTCCAGGTACGTGTTCGCGACGATCCCGGGCCCGCCGTGACCGGGGCCCGTGATGTAGATGACGTTGAGGTCGCGCGCGCGGATCGCGCGGTTCAGATGCACGTAGATCAGGTTCAGCCCGGGAGTCGTCCCCCAGTGGCCGAGCAAACGTGGCTTGACGTGCTCGGCGCGCAGCGGCTCGCGCAGAAGCGGATTGTCCAGCAGGTAGATCTGCCCGACGGAGAGGTAGTTCGCGGCGCGCCAGTACGCGTCGAGGAGGTCGAGCTCGGCGGCTGAAAGCGTCGTTTCGCGCCGCCCCACGTCGGTCTCGGTCATCTTGTCCTCCTTTGCGAGTGGGGGTCGCGGAACGCAGCGAGCCTAGCTCAGGTCGCCGAGCCGCTGCGGATGCCCGAGCATGCCGAGCTCGGCGATGTCTCGCCGGAAGAACAGCGACGTCGTCCAGTCGACGACGACGCGCAACTTCCGTGAGAACAGGGGGAGCTGGTACAGATGGTACGTCCGCGTGACGAACCATCCCGGGAAGCCGCGCAGCCGGAGACCGGGGACGTCGGCGATCCCCTTGTAGCGGCCCAACGTCGCGACCTGGCCGAGCATCCGGTACCGGTAGGGCTGCGATTCGCCGCGCGCGAGGTTCTTCGCGAGACGGCGCGCCTGCCGCAGCGTGTGCTGCGAGGTCGGCGGGTCGAATGCGCCCGGCGTCGCCGCGTTCGGGACGCGTGCGCCGTCGCCGAGCGCCCACACGTCGGCGTGACCCTCGACACGTAACGTCTCGTCGACGCGCACGCGGCCGCGTTCGTCGAGTGGCAGCCCGAACCGCGCGAGATCCGGATGTGCGCGCACGCCGGCGGTCCAGACGAGCGTGCTCGTGAGGATGTGGTTTCCACCGCCGAGCGTGACGGCGTGCGCCTCCGCGCTTTCCAGCGTCGTGCGCGTGTAGATCTCGACGCCGCGCCGCGTGAGTTGCGCTGCTGCGTATTCGCCGAGCCGGTGTGGAATCTCCGGCAGGATCTTCTCCGCCGCGTCGACGAGGACCCAGCGCTGCGGTGTCCCCCGCAGCGCCGGGTAGTACCGCAGTGCATCCCGGACGAGATCGGACAGCTCGGCGAGCGCCTCGACGCCCGCGTAGCCCGCGCCGACGAAGACGAACGTCAACTCGCGGCGGCGATGTGTTTCCGTGGGCGCCTCCGACGCGGCCTCCAGCCGGCGCAAGACGTGGTTCCGCAGATGAATCGCATCGGCGAGCGACTTGAAACCGAGCCCATGGTCGGCGAGGCCCGGGATCGGCAGCGTGCGCGAGACCGATCCCAGTGCGACCACGAGCTCGCGATAGGCGACGGGAAAGAGCCCACCCGTCTCCGTTTCGACCTGGACGTGCCGTTGTGCAACGTCGAGCGATACGGCACGGCCGAGCAGGAGGTCAGCGTGCGGGCACATCATTCGCAACGGCACGACGACATGCCGCGGCTCGAGCGTTCCGGACGCGGCCTCCGGGAGCATCGGCGTATACAGCATGAAGTTCTCGGGGCTGACAATCGTCGCGCCGCGGCGGCCGAGCAGCCTGGCGACATAGCCGCCGGCGAACCCGCCGCCGACGATGAGCGTCCCGCCGAGCGCCTCCCTCGCCATCGTCGTACTCTCGCACTCACCGAGCCGCCGGCCACCGCCGACGCTCTTTGCAGCTCGTTCGCGAATCGGTCACGGTTTCGTAACCAGAGCGTCGTAGCGTCGGCACGGGAGGTGTCGCGCTGAGATTTCCGACGGTCGGCAGGGACGCGAAAGGCGCCGCTCGGCTCCTGCTCGCAGCCCTCCCTGCGCTCGGCGCGCTCTTCACGGCGCTTGCGATCACGGGCGACCTCGTCGGCCGAATGGCTCGGAACCACCCGGTGCCGACATTCGGCGCCTTCGGCAGCGCCGTCCTGGCGGTCTTCCTCGGCGGCGTGGCCGCGTTCGTGCTGCGTGCGGGCTCGTCGGCCGAGCGACACGCGCTCTACGGTGGCCTGGCTGCGCTGGCCGCCAGCCTCGGCTTCGGCGTCATTGCGGGAGTCGGGACGTGGAACGACCGGACGCAGCCGAGCATCACGGTCACGCCACGCGGAGCGACCGTGACGGTCGGCATTCGCGGCAGCGGCCTTCGAGCGAGCGATCACATCGTCGTCGAGGTCGAGCAACTCGTCCGCGGCGCCGACGACCGGGGACAGCCGACGTGGGTCCCGGCGCAACCCCTGTACGGCGCGTCGCTCGGGCCGAACGCCTCGGGCGACGTCGCGCAGACGGTCGACCTCACCCTCCCGCCCGGCGACTTCGACGACCTCGGCGCGCGTGCGTGGGTCGGCGACGAGCCGGCGCGTTGTTACACGCGCGGCAACACGACCGGATGCGTGCGCGTCCATATTCCACGGCCCGCGGAGCGGCCACAGCTCGCCGTCGACTGGGAGACGTTCGTCCGCGTTCCCCGGCTCGGGATCCGGCTTCGCGCGAAGAACCTCCCGGCACGGCCGGCACGGTCGATGACGCTCCGGGTCTACGGCATCGCCGCGGGGCAGCCGCAGCGCACGCTTGCCGAGTGGTCGCTCGCACCGGATGCCGGCGGTGTCTTCGACCGGCGACTCTCGGTCGTCGTCGGCCGCACGTTCACAGACGTCTGCGTCGTCGCGAGCGTCGCGAGACGCGATCCGACGTGTCCGGCGGCGGCGGACGCGGAGACCGTGTGGTCACGGCTCGCCGTCCCGCCGGCGCAGTGAACGACGCACGACACGCGGTTGCGAACGGTCGGTAAATCCCGTATGGTCGGCATATGCCGACCATTGAGCACGCCGCTCCGCCGCGCGACTACTCCGCCGACGAGGTGCTGGTGGTCGACAAGCCGGATCAGCTCCGCGCGCTTGCCGACGATCTCCGGGCGACGCTCGTGGCCCTCCTTCGCGAACGTGCCCGCTCGACGCAGGAGCTCTCCGAAGAGCTTCGCGTCCCGAAAGGGACGATCGGTCACCACCTGAAGGTGCTCGAGCGCGCGGGGCTGATCCGCGTCGTCAGGACCCGGAAGGTCCGGGCCCTCACCGAGAAGTTCTACGGACGCGTCGCGTGGCTGTTCGTGATCCGCTCGGAGCAGGCTCCGGAGACGTCGCCCGTGCTCGGCGCCGCGGCATTCCGCCGGGCCGCGGACGAGCTCGAGGTCGCGCCCGCGGGCAGCGGACACGCCGCGTTCGCGGTGCTCCGCGCCCGGCTGTCCGCAGAGGACGCACGCCGGTTCGAACGGCGGGTCGAGAAGCTGACGGACGACTTCCTCGAAGCCGAGATCGACGACGGCGAGCCGTACCTCCTGGCAGCGGCACTCTTCGCAAGGCGGGTCGATGCGTAGGCCGCGCGGTGGCCTGTGGGGCCACGCCGACTTCCTCAAGCTCTGGACAGGTCAGTCGATCAGCGAGTTCGGCTCGCAGATCTCCGGCCTCGCGATCCCGTGGCTCGCCGCGGTCGAGCTCCACGCGAGCGCGTTCGAGTTCTCGGTGCTCGGGATGTTCGGCTTCCTGCCGTTCATCCTGTTCGCGCTGCCCGCCGGCGTCTGGGTCGACCGGTTCCGCCGGCGACCGATCCTGATCATCGGCGACGCGGCGCGCGCGGTGTTGCTCGCGCTGATCCCGATCCTGTGGGCAACCGGCGACCTGCAGATGTGGCACCTGCTCGTGATCCAGTTCGCCGTCGGCGTGTTCACCGTGTTCTTCGACGTCGCATACCAGTCGTATCTCCCGTCGCTCGTCGAACGCGCCGATCTCGTCGACGGCAATGCGAAGCTGCAAGTGACCGCATCGACCGCTCAGGTCGCCGGGCCCAGCATCTCAGGCGTCCTGATCAGCGCGCTGACGGCGCCGTACGCGATCGTCGTCGACGCGATCAGCTTCGTCGTCTCGACCGCGTTCATGATCCCGATCCGGCGCGTCGAGTCACTGCCGGAACGCGTCGAGGGCGCGCCGAAGCCGAAGATGGTCCCGGAGCTGAAGGAAGGCCTTGCGTACGTCGTCCGCCATCCGTACCTTCGCCCGATCGCTGCCTGCACGGGAAGCTCGAACTTCTTCGGCAGCATCTCTTTCACGATCGCGCTGCTGTACCTCGTGCGAACGCTGCACTTGTCGCCGTTCACGGTCGGGTTCATCTTCGCGATGTTCGGCGCGGGCTCGATCGTGGGAGCGCTCGTCGCCGGACGCGTGCAGCGCAGGATCGGCGTCGGCCGCGCGATCGTGTTTCCGGCGCTCCTCTTTCCGTTCGCAACCCTCGTGTACCCGCTGGCGCCGCAGGACTACGCCGTTCCGATCCTCGTTGCGGGCGCGCTGATCGGCGGCTATTCGCAGGTCGCCTACAACATCACGCAGGTGAGCTTGCGGCAGGCGATCACGCCGGAGCGACTGCAGGGCCGGATGAACGCGTCGATGCGCTGGATCGTCTGGGGCACGCTCCCGCTCGGACAACTCGCCGGCGGCGCGCTCGCGAGTGCGTTCGGCCTTCGGGCCGCACTCTGGGTAGGGGCGATCGGGTCGTGCTTCACGTTCCTCCCCGTCCTGCTATCGCCGGTCCGCAAGATCAAGGAGATGCCGGAACCGGTCGTGGAGCCGACGCCGGGCGAGGCGGAGCTTGCAGCGGGGATGCTCGCGGGGCCGACGCCGCCCGAGGTGGTGGGGGCGTCCGAGAATCGGGTGACGTGATCGCGTGGGCCGCCGTCGATCCTGCCGAAGGCGTGATCACGCACGAGCACGGCGACACCGTGCTGCCGGCAGCATCGACGATCAAGCTGTTCGTCTACTCCGCGTTCCGGCGCTCGGCGCGTGATCCGAACGAAGTCGCTCCGGCCGCGCCCGTCGGCGGCTCAGGACTCGCGGAGCATCTGAACACGCCGCTGACGCTTGGTGACCATGCCTTCCTCATGCTCGCCGTCAGCGACAACGCGAGCACGAACATCCTGCTCGATCGGATCGGGCTCGACGCCGTCGAAACCGAGATCGGCCGCCTGCAGCTGCGCAACACGGTCGTGCGCCGCCCGATGATGAGCCCCGGCCCGGAGAACGAGACGACTGCACTCGATCTCGCTGTCGGCCTTTCGCGCTTGCTCGACGAACCATTCGCGGACGAGCTGCTCGAGGCGCTGACCGTCGCGGCCGACACCCGGTCGCTTCTCCCCCATCTGCTGCCGGACGTCGACGTTGCCGCGAAGTCGGGCGACCTCGAGTCGGTGCGACACGAGGTGGCGCTGCTACGCCGCGAGGAGCGGCAGCTCGTGACGGCCGTCTGCTCGTCGCCGCCGGCGCGACCGGACAAGCTCGCGGCCGTCGCAGCCGCACGCTGGCGGCGCGCCTGAGAGAACACCGCCGAGACGTCCGCGGGGCAGCTGGCCGGGCGTCTTACGCGGACGCCGGCGCTCGCGTCAGGGTCAGGATCGCCACCGCGCCCGATTGCTTCGCGTCGACGAGCTCGAAGGCGGTCCGCTGCGACCCGTTGGCGAACAGCCGCTTCCCGCGGCCGAGCAGCACCGGATACACCATTAGGTGCAGCTCGTCGACGAGATCGTGCTCGAAGAGCGACTGCGCGAGTCGCGCGCTTCCTGCGACGAGGATGTCGCCCTCGAACTGCTGCTTGATTCGCGCGACCTCGTCGGGAACGTCCTTGCGGATGATCTCGGTGTTGTTCCACTCCGCGTTGTCGAGCGTCGTCGACACGACGAACTTCGGCATCGCGTTCATCTTCTTGCCGAAGTCGCCCGTCGTCTCCTCCATCGACGGCCACGCCGCTGCGAAGCCGTCGTACGTGACGCGGCCGAGCAGCTGCGCGTCGCTCGCGGCCAGCTCCTCGACCTTGAACTTGTCGCCCTCGTCGCCGCGTTCGAACTGGAACGCCCAGCCCCCGTGCTCAGTCTTCTCGCTGCCGCCTGGATCCTCGATCACGCCGTCGAGCGTGATGAACTCGGTCACGACCAGCTTGCCCATCTCATCCTCCTCGTCGCTTGGCTTGCCGTCGAACGAAAGACGACGTGGGCCGGCGAAACTCATCGGTCACAGGTCGCAGCCCATGATCTGGAGCACGCGTCCCCACTCGCTCGTCTCGCTGTCGCGCACGTAGCGACCTCCGACCTTCTCGTAGAAGCCAACTGCGTTCGGCTCTGCCTCCCACTCGAGGCGGCGAGCCCCGAGCTCGCGCGCGCGCGCGGCGACGCGCTCGAAAAGGCGCGCACCTATCCCCTTGCGCATCCACGACGGGACGACCCACATGTCTTCGAGCCAGGCGATATCGCCGCGAGGGACGAGCATCGCCCAGGCGACGACGTCGCTGCCGTCGTCGGCGACGAACGTCTCGTTCGAGCGAAGCGCCTCGGTGGAGAAGTCGCCGTTTGCGACCCACCTGCGAACCCACTCGGGGTCGTACCCCCAGTGCGCCTTCGCCGTGAACGCGATCTCGCGCAACCGCTCGCCTTCGTACGGCCGCGCGTACCGGATCACCACGCCGTCCCGATCAGTCGTCATTCGCAAACCAGGGGCATACTGCTTGACAGGCCTGGCCTGATGAGTCATAAGGCTGTTCCCGTGACGAACGACCCGACTGAAATCGTCCTCGCCGGAGGCGGTGCAGCGACGTGACCGACACGGAGCTCGACCGCCTCGCGGCCGACCTCGAGCGCGACGGAATCTGCGTCCTTCCCGGGCTGATTCCGGAGGAGAAGGTCGCGCGCTGGAAGGACGCGTTCGACCGCTTGTACGCGCAGCGGGGCGCGACCGAAGGCGGCCTCGCTCCGCGCGGCAAGGCGCGGCACTACCTGACGCTTCCGTGGGTCGAGCCGTTCGCCGACCCGGACGTGTTCGCGCATCCCGCGATCCTCGGCGTGCTCGACCGCGTATTCGCGCAGGAGTACGTGATGGTGCAGCTCGGGGCCGACGTCGCCGAGCGGGGCGCGGAGAACCAGGAGGTGCACCGCGACTACCGTCCACTTTTCGACGACTCGGTCGTGACCCCGCTCTACGCGCTCGCGGTCAACTTCCCGCTCGTCGAGGTCACGCGTGACAACGGCCCGTTCACGATGGCGCGCGGCACGCATGTGCTGTCACGGGACGAGGGCCTCCGCCGAACCGAATCCGGCGAGAACGCGCTCGAGCCGTTCTTCGCGAAGCCGGGCGACGTCACGATCCGGACCCCGCTCGCGCTCCATCTCGGCACCGAGAACGTCAGCGACGGTCCGCGGCCGATGGTCGTGATGGGCTACGTCATGCACTGGCTCCACACGGCGAACGTCGAGCTCAACGTCCCTCGCGACTTCTACGACGCGCTGCCGCCCGAGAAGCAAGCGCTTCTGCGGTGCAACGTCGTCGACGAATTGCCGGACGCGACCGAGACGTACGTCGACTTCGCCTTCTAGACCGGCGCCGGCCGCGGCTCCGTCGACGGGCCGTCGCACCGGGGGCCTTCGTCCGTCCACCGGAGCTGGTCGATCCGCATCAGGCGCGCGGTCGCGCCGGGGTCCCAGCCGTGGTAGACGAGCCAGTCTCGATCGCCGCTCGGCGACGCGACGATCGACGCGTGCCCCGGGCCGAGCACCCGCTCGGGAACCGTTCGGAGCACCAGCGGCCCGTCCGTGTCAGGCACGCGCCACGGGCCTAGCGGATGGTCGGCGACCGCGTAGCTCACGCCGTAGTTCTGCTCTCGCCACGCACCGCCGCTGAAGAAGCAGTAGTACCGGCCGTCGCGCTTCCGGACGAACGGCCCCTCGATCGTGTACCAGGCGTCCCAGCGACGCCCGTACCAGTCGCGGTTCGCGAGAAAGAGATTCCAGTCGGCGAAGGCGCGGACGACGGTACGGCGATCGTGCGCGAGCGTCGTCATGTCGCGCAGGACGTCGACGACGACGCCCGTCCCCGGTCGATCTCCGTCGAGGAAATCGCGCGCGTAGAAGAGGTACCAGGTTCCGTCGTCGTCGAGAAACGGATGCGCGTCGATCGTGAACGGGTCATCGGGATCGAGGATCCCGCCGCTGTCTCGGAACGGCCCACCCGGGTCGTCGGCGACCGCGACGCGGAGCTGGTGCCCCTCGCCCTCGGCTCCGCCGGCCGAGTAGTACATGTAGAACCGCTCGTTCTCGTACGCGACCTCCGGTGCCCAGTACCCGTCCACGTCGCCGCCGACCGGCTCGAGCACGTCGCCGAGCGGCGTCCAGTTGACGAGGTCGTCGGACACGAGCGCGGGAACCGTGCGGGACGCGTCAGGCGCCGAGCCGTAGGCCCAGAAACGTCCGCCGTGACGGAGCACGAACGGGTCGGCGAAGTAGGCCTCGTAGACGGGATTGACGTAGGTCGCCACGCAGAAAGACTCCGACGGCTAGCGCTCGAGCACGAGTGGGCGGCGCAACCCATCGACCTCGCGCGCCGGCCAGTCGGCGTCCGCCGTGAGGATCTCTGGCGCGGCCGTCCCCGCGACGACCGTGTCCTCCGACTTCAGCGACGGGACGCTCGGATTCCACGCGAACGCTTGCGCCGGTTCGACACGGGCGGCGGACTCCGCGTTTGCGACGTAGTCGCGCCCTTCGTACCCGGTCGGGCCGCCCTGGTGATGGAGCCGCCACTCGTCGGCGCCGAAGCCGTTCGCGGCATATCCGGCGATGCCCGCAGCGAACACGTCGCCGACCGTGCGGCCCGGAACCGTCGCGTTGTTGAAGGCCGTGTCGACGTGGAGAAGCCGATCGAACGCGTCCTGCTCTTCGGATCGCAACGGGCCGAAGGAGACGAACCGGGTCAGGTTCGCGATGAGACCGCCGCGCCGTGCACATGCGACGAGCATGGTGAGCCGCCCGAGCTGCGCATCCGTCGGGAGCGGATGGCGATGCTGCGGCAGACGTGACGCGCCGGCAACGAGCAGCACGATCGCATCCGCCCCGCGCGCGTGCAGCTCGCTGCTCATCAGTGCGGCCGCCTCGAACTCGCTCGTCTCCGGCGTCAGGCGCAGGCACGTCGCGGTCAGCGCACGGGCCGCGTCGCTGCCGAGGCGCCGGTAGCGCTCGAGCTCCTGACCCGTCAGCGAGCGGCGCGCGGCCTCGATCTGCCGCGACACGTCGCGCGTCCCTGGCAGAGGCGAGTCGGATCCGACTTCCGGGCCGGACGGCAGCGCGGGCTCGCGATCGGCGTCCCACGGCAATACGCGGAACGACGCGTCGAGGCCCGAGAGCTCCTCGACTTCGAGGCGCGGCGCCTCGTTGACAGCCGTGACGACCTCGACGCCGTCACGCCTCACGACCACGTCAGCGACCCCGACATCCGGGGTCGCGACGATGTGTGTCCTGCCGCCCCCGGAGTACCAAGCGACGTTCCCGGGCCGCCGGAGGACGAGCGAGTCGAGCCGTTCCGCATCGAGGACGGCCGTGAGGCGGCGGTGCTTCTCGAGAGTCTCGCCGGTCACGGCGTCCCCGACGGCGCGTTCGCGCGACAGCTCTGCGCAAGCTGCCGCGGATTGCCGGCCGCAGCCTGGGCATACGACGCGCGGACCCAGTTGAGCCCTCCGTCGTGTGCGTAAACGGCGAACGGGACCGCTGGCAGCGGCGTCGGCGTCCACCCTTCCGGCGCACCGACGGGCGCGACGTAGACGTGGTCGTGGAGCAGCGCGTCGAGCTTCGCGTGCGCCCGCTCGCCCGCACGGGCATCGCCGCGACGGATCGCCGCGACCCAGTAGCACTCCCACGCGTTCTGCGCGATCAGCACCGCTCGGCCGCCGCCTCCCCCGCGCGACGTGACGCTGTTCGCCGGCGGCATGTTGAAGTGCGGCCACGCGTAGCCCGGCGGCAGGTCGAGCTGGGCCTGCGCCGCGAGATACTCCTGCCGCGTGACAGGCGGGCGCACGACGTCGTCGCCGATCAGCCGCGAGACCGCGTACGCCGTCGAGGCCAGCAGGGCGGCAACCGCCACCGCGATCGCCAGCGTCGATGCCCGGCGTCGTCGGCGCGTGGATCGCGTCGCGCGTCCCGCGAGCCGGACGTCGCCCGGCCGCGAGACGATCCGCGCGAACAGGTGCTCGTCGGGAGCTGCGCGCGTCGCCGGGACGGGGTTTGCGCGGCGCACGCGGCGCATGACCGAATCGGTGCTCATGTCGCCTCCAGGTCGAGATGTGCATTCGTGTCGGACGGTCGGTCGTGTGCCGGCTCGTCGAGCTTCGCGCGAAGACGACGCCGCGCGCGGAGCAGCCGCACGCGAAACGCCGTCGGGCTGATCCCGAGCGATCGCGCCGCCTTCGTGGGGGTGAGGTCTTCCCAGGCGACGAGCAACAACGCCTCGCAGTCGACCGGCGACAGTGACCGCAACGCACACGCGAGGCGTGGGTCGAGCTCGACAACCTCGGGCGGCGGAGCGACGCCGTTACCGTCGGCGACGACCCCATTCGCCGTGCGCGCACGTCGTGCGTCGGCAAGCAAGAGGTTGCGCGCCGTCGCGTACAGCCACGGTCGCGGGTCGTCGAGCGGAACGTCGGCGAGCCGGCGCCACGCAATCGTCATCACTTCCGCAGCGATCGCATCGGCGTCGCGGCTGCCGCGACGACGGGCATACGCTGCCACGTGGCCGAGGTGAGAGAAGACGTCGCGGAATCTCGCCTCGGCGGCGGCGCGGTCGATCGTGTCCGTCATACCCGTAACTGTCCGTTCGAGGCGATTGCGTTACAGGCCTTCGCGCCTGCGGTCGACCCCGTTTTACAGTAGGAGCGAGGCGCCGTTGAGATTTCGCGAGGTCGCCATCCACTCTGCCGCGCCGCTCGAGGCCGTCCGCTTCTACCGCGACGGGCTGGGGCTGCCGACGGACGGCGACGCCGTGCAGGCGGGTCGCACGCGGCTCCGGTTCGTCGGCGGCGCACCTCCCGCGCCGTACCACCTCGCATTCAACGTTCCGGCCAACCAGATCCGGGCGGCGCGGGCGTGGGTGAAGGAGCGGGCGCCCATGCTCAGCGACGACATCTTCGACTTCGACGCGTGGCAGGCCGAGGCGGTCTATTTCGAGGATGTCGAGGGCAACGTCCTCGAGTTGATCGCGCGCCGCACTCTGCAGAACGACGTCGACGGCGCCTTCACGCCGGACATGCTGCTCGAGGTCAGCGAGGTCGGGCTGCCGGTCGCAGACCCGCCCGCCGCGGTCGGCACGCTGGAACGCGACCTCGGTATCCCGGTGTACAGCGGCGATCGCGTCACGTTCAGCGCCGTCGGCGACGAGCACGGGCTGTTCATCGTCGTGCCGCCCGGCCGCACCTGGCTGCCGACGGACCGGCGGGCGACCGAGGCGCCCGCGCGGATCGTCGTCGACTCGCCGCGTCAGGGAGTCGTGACGATCGGCTCCGTCGAGATCGCATCGCCGGGGCCCTGCGCATCGCCGTGACCGATCGCCCGTTCGACATTCCGATCGTCGGTGCGCCGCTCGCGGGCGGCCCGTCGACACCTGCACTCGCGGCCGCGGTGTCGGACGCGGGCGGCCTCGGCTTCGTCGCCGCCGGCTACAGGACCGCCGGGGAGCTCGCGCTCGACGTCGACGAGGTGCGCACCGCGACCGACCGGCCGTTCGGCGTCAACATCTTCCATCCAACGAGTCCGGCGGTCGACCACGCCGTCGTCGACGGGTACGTAGCGCGGCTCGCGGCGGAGGCCGAGCGCTACGGCGTATCGTGCGGCGAGCCGCGCTGGAGCGACGACGACTGGGACGCGAAGCTCGAGGTCGTCGCGCGTGTGCGTCCGGCCGTCGTCTCGTTCGCGTTCGGCTGCCCTTCGCGCGACGTCGTCGGAACGCTCCAGTCGGGCGGAAGCGCGGTCTGGTGCACGGTCACGTCGCCCAGGGAAGCGACGGTCGCGCACGGCGTCGGCGTCGACGCCCTCGTCGTGCAAGGCGCCGAGGCGGGGGGACATCAGAGCTCGTTCGACGACACGGAAGACGCACCGCTCGGCCTGCTGTCGCTGCTCCAGGTGGTGCGTCGCGTCACCGACAAGCCGCTGATCGGGACCGGCGGGATCGCGACAGGCAGAGGCGTCGCGGCCGTGCTTGCCGCAGGCGCATGGGCGGCGCAGATCGGCACCGCGTTGCTGCTCACGCCGGAGGCCGGAACGAGCAAGCCGCAGCGCTCCGCGCTCGCCGGTGACGCGCCGACGGCGCTGACGCGCGCGTTCACGGGACGACGTGCGCGCGGGATCGTCAACCGCTTCCTGCGTGAGCACGACGCGTTCGCGCCGAGGGCATACCCCGAGATTCACTACGCGACGGTCCCGATCCGTGCGGCGGCACGCGCTGCAGGCGATCCCGGCGGGATCAACCTGTGGGCCGGCCAGGCATACCGGCTTGCCGAGGCTGCGCCGGCGGCCGAGCTGATCGCCCGCTGGGCCGCCGACGCGGAACGGCAGCGCGGGGCCGGACCGGGTCGCCGGCCCGGCCCCGCGCTGGGTTAAGAGTGCTTCCAGGCGACGCTGAAGCTCGACCCGCCGCTGAGCGCGGAGGTCTGCGCCTTCACCGTCGAGCCGGACACCATGTCGATCTTGTCGGGGTTGAAGCTCCCGATCGCCTGTCCGTTCACCGTCGTCGCGCTGAAGCTGGCGGTTCCGAAGTTCGTCAGCGGGAGCACGCCGCCCGAGCTCGACGGAGCTTCCGCGATCGCCTCGGCCGATGCGAGCTTCGCACTCTTGAGGCGCGCTGACGTCGTGAAGCTCTGACCGGTCGTGTTGTTCCGGATCATCAGCGTGAAGCGGCCACTGCCGTCCGTCGTGACCGAGGCGCTGATCGAGTCGCCGGGGCGGATCGCCAGCGAGAGGTTGGTCGGGAACTTCGGGTACATCTCGTACCACGCGTAGTACTTCGGCGCGCCGCCGCTGCAGTCCGCGGACGTCCCCGTCTGTTCCACCGTGCTGCTTCCGTCGCCGTCGAGGCCGACCCAGAAGCTCGAGTACGTCGTCGCAGAGGTGCAACTTGCGGTCGGCTGCGTCCAGTTCGCCGAGACGCTGGTGTAGCGGCCGTTGATTGCGCTGTATCCCGACCAGTTCGAGCTCGTGCTGTGACTGATCTTCTTGTTCGGATCGAACCGCAGCGGTGCGTGGGACGCGAGCTGCGCTCCGCCGGCCGCGGGACCTGCGGCCAGGAGGCAGGCGAAAACCGCCCCGATCACGACTCTACGCAAGGAGACTCCCTTCCTCGGATGAACCGTCCGCGGCAGAGAGTACGCCGACACGACGACGCTGCCTAGACCTCCCGGCGAGCCTCGCGCTCGGGCCCGGCCCACGCGATCGCGAGCGGCTCCCGCGCGAACCGTTGCAGATGCTCTTCGATCACGGCGCGAAGGCGCGGCAGCGCGTCGTCGTCGACCGGCTCGAGCTCGATCGCGAGCAAGTCCCCCTCCGCGCGCAGGACGGCGACGCCGTAGCGCGTCTCGATCGCGGTCGCACCGTCCCGCTTCGTCACCGGGACCTTGTGCGCAAAGTGCCGCGCGGTTCGCGTCGCGAGTCCTGCGGCTTCGCCGGTGCGTGCCTGCCCATTCACAGCACGGTCACCGTCCCGTCGGTTCCGTCGATCCGAACACGGGCACCGTCCGTGATCAACCGCGTCGCGTCGAGCACACCGACGACCGCGGGAAGGCGGTACTCGCGTGCCACGACGGCTGCGTGGCTGAGGATCCCGCCGGTTTCCGTGACAAGGGCGGCCAGCGACGGGAACAGCGGCGTCCACGCGGGCGTCGTGGTCGTCGTGACCAGAACGTCGCCTGCCTCGACGCGGCCGAAGTCGTGCTCGTCGACGACGACGCGCGCGACACCTTCGCCGCGCCCCGGAGATGCAGGCGTCCCCGTCAACCCCGCGCCGCCACGCCCGTAGAACTTCTCGAGGATCGCGTGACGCTCCCCGTCGGGCGGCGGATCGCCGAGGAACGGCGCCGGACCGTCGGCGCGTCCGCGCGCGAGCTCCGCTCGTCGCGTCTCGACAAGCGCCTCCAGCGGCTCGAGCTCGCCGACGAGCGCTGCTCGCAGCTCGCTGCGCTCGAGCATCCACACATCCTCGGGATCCGCGAACGCTCCTTCTGCAGCGAGGCGGCGGCCGAACCCGCGCAGCGCTTCGCGCGTCGCCTGCAGGCCGGGGTAATCGATGTCGTACGTGTGCAGCTCCTTGAGCGCGTGAGCACCGCGGACGCGCGCGGCCAGATCCTGAAGCTGTGCCGGAACCTCCGGAAGCTCGACCCGCCGCTCGGCCGGCGGGCGTGACAGCGCAAGCCGGATGCTCTCGAAGGTCAAGCTCGGGCGCTCGGACTCGCGCGGAAGCGAGAGCTCGTGCCACCGCGCACGTCCGCCGTAGCGCAGCAGATACGTGTCGAGCGCGTGCAGCCAGCGGCGGCCCGCCGCGAGCTCGCGCAGGCGCGCGCGAGCGTCGTCCGGCCCGTGCTCGAGCAGCACGTCGGCGACGTCGAGCTGCCGCGCGAGCTCGACGAGCCCGCGAAGCTCGTCGTCGGCCGGACTCGCGGCGCCTTCGAGCAGGCGGTACGGCGCCAGCGGATCCGCGTCGCCGAAGAGCTCGACGTAGCGGTCGCGGAATACCTCCGCGGCCGCCTGCGCCGGGATCACGGTCAGGAAATGGAGGCGCCACTGCTCCTGTACGAGCCCCCAGAGACGGTCGAAAGCCGCGCGCGCCTGCTCCGGCGGCGGCCGCTCCGGGCGGAGGCGCCCGAGCTCCGCGGTGATCGCCTGCACGCGCGGCCGCAGCTCGTCGTGCCAACGTTCGGGAAGCTCGAGCGCCGCGTCGCGCAGCCGCTGCGGCTCGGGATTCCATTCGGGCGGCAACTCGCATTCGAACGCCCAGCCGAGCTCGGTCCGGGTCAAAAAACCGCCGAACGGCGCACGGAGCTCGCGCGTCGCCTCGTGCAGCCCGTGCCCCATCGCCTCGAACCAGACGGTCGCAGACAGCGGAGTCATCTGATCGGGGTAGTGCGAGGGGTCGGGGAGCCACGTGGTCACAGCGTCGTGATCGCGCGGCACTGCACGAGCCAGAGCCGCCGCCGTTCGAAGCAGAACTCGACATCGACGGGGTAGCCAAAGCCCTCCTCGGCGCGCGCGACGAGTGCGACGATCTCCTGAAGCTCGTCGTCGCGCAACGTTCGCAGCGGACCAGCGACGCGCGCGGTCACGCGGCCGCCGAGG
This sequence comes from Gaiellaceae bacterium, assembly GCA_045806225.1. GTDB lineage: Bacteria > Actinomycetota > Thermoleophilia > Gaiellales > Gaiellaceae > 3-1-20CM-4-69-9. The sequence continues at coordinate 9,171 of JBJMJS010000148.1, read as the reverse complement.
ATGCGGAACCGGTCCGGCACGGTCTCCCCCGACACCACCGCATCTCCCGAGCCGAACGCGCACTCGACGACGCATGCGTCGTCACCCGTCGTCGGATCGCGCGAGAAGGCGACGCCCGCCTTCGTCGCCGGAACCTGCCGCTGCACGACGACGGCGACGTCGTCGCTGCCGCCGTATGCGGCCGCACGTTCCGTCGACGCGCGGACGCGCTCGATCGCTTCCTTCAAGCCGTCGACGCCGACGCCGAGGATCGTCTCGTACTGGCCGGCGGCCGACCGCTCGCGCGCGTCCTCGCCCACCGCCGACGAACGAACCGCGAGCGGCTCGCCGAGCTCCGCGAAGGCGGACACGTCGTCGATCTCCGCGCCGACGGGCACGACGAGCGCAGGCGGAACGGGCAGCCCGAGCTCTACCATCCGCGCGAGCCCCGCTGCCTTGCCGCCGACGCGACCCGCGTCGGACGCCCCGAGCGGCTCGATCACCACGCTGGTTGCTCGCACCACGCCTCGAGCCGCTCGACGGCGTCGAGAAGCTCGCGCCGATCGAGGCGGACGCAGCCTCCGTACGGGGCGCCGACGACGACCGGCCGGGGCGCCGGATCGAGCACGCTGCGGAGTGTGAGGCCGTGCGCGACGACGAGGATGCACTGCTCGGGGCGGCCGAGCACGGCGCGAAACGCACGCGCAAAGCGCAGCAACGTCTCCGCGCGGCTCTCACCTCCGTCCGGCGCGATGTCCGGGCGATGAGACTCGACCCATGACCGGTACTCGTCGAGCGGTCTGCCCTCGAAGACTCCGAACCGGATGTCGCCGAGATCGGGATCGACGTCGATCGGGACGTCGCGTCCGTCGAGCGCGAGCGCGGCGGTCTCGCGCGCGCGACGTGCGCCGCTGGTGACACAAGCACCGACCGCGAGGTCGCGCACACGCGCGCCGAGCGCGCGCGCCTGCTCCCGGCCGCGCGGTGTCAGCGGTGTGTCGCCGCCGACGAGTGCTCGCGCCGAATGCTCGCTTTCGCCGTGTCGCGCCAGTGCGAGCTCATCCATCGACGCCGAGCAACCGCGCCGGATTGTCGGCGACAAGCATGCGGACATCACGTTCGGACATGCCTGACTCGAGTAACCGCGTGCAGATCTTGCGGAACGAATCGACCGGGAACGGATTGTTCGCCTGGCCGAGGTCGCTGCCGAGCGAGGACCGCTCGGGCCCGACCCATCGGATCCACTCGACGAGGGTGTCGATCTCCCAGTTGTGGAAGCTCGACTCCTCGTCGTACATGCAGAGCGAATGCTCGATCAGAGCGCCGACCTCCGCCATCGTCTTGACCTCGTCCTTCGACGCCTCGATGACGAAGTTGGGGTGGTTGACGACCATGCGGCGAACGCCGGCGTCCCGCGCCGCTTCGAAGACGGCGATGATCGACCGCGGCGGCATGTGCCCCGATGCGAGCACCGCGTCGGCGTCGGCGATCATCCGGAGGATCTCGTGCACCTCCGGGCAAAGCTTCCCGTCGCCGTCCGCGAACACATCGACCGGCTCCTCGGGGACGAGATCGACCGCGAGTGACGGGAACTTCAGCTGCGGGTGAGCGGCGTGATGCTCGATGTGCTTCGGCGACGCGATCGTCGGGAACCAGACGACGCGGCCGCCCATCGCGAGGCAGAGGTTGACCGCGTGCGGGTTCAGTCCGCCGACCTGTGTGTTGAGCGCGATCCCGCCGAAGACGTCGATGCCGCTCTGCTCGATCCCGTGCTCCCGCAATGCAGCGACGTCCATCGCGGTGTCGTGATGGTGCGACTTCACGACGATCGCACGCATGCCCGCGTCGGCCGCGCGTCGCGCCGCCTCCGCCGCATCCATCCGCCGCGGGAACGGCGACGGATACGGGTGGACATGGAGGTCGACTGCGCCGTCGAGCAGCCTGTCGACGACGTCGCTCATCGTCCGTCGACCGCGAACGTCTGGAGGCCGTAGCCCATGATCCGGTGCGCGTAGTAGGCCTGCACGACCGCCTTCGCGTCGGGCGGAAGTGAACCGCGCATGGCGAGCCAGTTGACCACCTCGACGGACTCCGTGCCGCCGAGCTTGATCAGATCCTCGTACTTGTACGTCGTCAGCCGTTCGGGATCGTCTGCGAGCAACCGCATGAACTCCTGGTCCCAATCCGGCGTCACGCGACCGAACTGCGGCCCGGTGAGCTGGTGCGAAAGCCCGCCGGTGCCGACGACGACGACGCCGAGGTCTTCGGGGTACGACAGAATCGCGCGCCGCAAGGCCTGACCGAGCTTCCAGCAGCGCAGCGGCGAGGGCAGCGGATGCAGGATGACGTTGACCGCCAGCGGAACGATCGGGATCTTCCAGCCGCCGTCGCCTTCGCTGAAGTCGACCATCGGCAGCGGCGAAATGACACCGTGGTCGACCTCGAGCTCCTGGCAGATCGTGATGTCGAATTCGTCTGCGACCAGCGAGCGCGCGACGTGCCAGCCGAGCTTCGCGTCGCCTGGAAGCGGCGGGAACGGGCGGGCGCCGAACCCTTCGTCGGCAACCGGATACGTCTCGGCGACGCCGAGCGCGAAGGTCGGGTACGCGTTGAGGAAGAACTCGTCCATGTGGTCGTTGTAGATCACGACCAACCGGTCGGGTTGGAGCTCCTCGAGCCACTTCGCAACCTCCGAGAACGGGCCGAACAGCGGCTCCCACTCGTCCGAGCGGCGTACCTCGTCGCCTGCGTCGTAGATGTGCTCCATCGACGGCGCGTGGCTCGCGCCGATCCCGCCGATCACCCTAGCCATGTCCGCCTCCGCTCTCGCGCATCTGCTTGCCGATCTCCGGCAGCGCCGTGCCGGTCACGCCGGAGAGCTTGACCATCACGTAGATCGTCATGCCGTTCCGCCACAACCCGATCCAGTCTCGGCGCCGCATCAGGTCCTTCTCTTCGTCGGTCAGGCCGAACTGGTCCATCCATGCGTCTTCGTCACGCGCGAACAACTCGCGCTGCTCGGCGTCCTTCAGCGAATACGCAGCCTTGTTGAGCCGCCTGCCGCGCGTGGCCGTCTGTTCGTCGAAGAGATCGAGCTCGGGCGGAAGGTTCTTCGGCTGCACCGCCTCGAGACGGTCGAGGTATTCCTGAGGCAACTCGGGATGGCGTGTCAGTTCCATTGGACGTGAAGGTGGTGTGGGGAACGGAATTCCCAGCCGCTGATCTCGGTCGGCTGGTTCGGGTCGAGCTGAAGCGTCGGTAGGCGCTCGAGCAAGACGCGCCACGCAGTCCGCGCCTCGTAGCGTCCGAGCCGTGCGCCGATGCACAGATGGGGACCGGTGGCGAACGCGAGATGCCCACCCTCGCGGCGGTGGATGTCGTAGCGCTCCGGGTCGGCCCAGTTGCGGTGGTCGCGATTCGCCGATGCGAGAACCGCGGCGATCAGGGCGCCCTCCTCGAGCTCGACGCCCCCCAGCTCGGTCTCGCGCGTCGCCTGGCGGGTCGACGTGCCGACCGGCGAGTGCCAACGCGCGGCTTCTTCGATCGCGGGATCGATCAGCTTCGGGTCGGCGCGCACCTCGGCGAGCTGATCCGGGTGCGACAGGATCGCCCACAGTGAGAGGGCGATCAGGTCGGTGGTCGCCTGCAGGCCTCCGACGATCATCACCTTGAGGTTCGACTGGATCTCCCCGGTCGTCAGCCGCTCGCCGTCGACGTCGGTGTGGATCATCGACGACAGGAGCGTGTCGTTCGGCTCACGCCGAATCCGCTCGACGACCGGGGCGATCGTCTCGTCGACTTCGGCGCTCGCGCGGTCCGCGATCTCCTGCTTTGCCGGATCGCCCTCGAAGTTCGCCGCGCCTGTCGCGAGATCGACGAACCAGCGGCGCAACGTCTCTTCCTCGACGAAGTCGAGCCCGAGCGCCCGCTTCAGCACACGCGCGGACAGCGGCTCTGCGAACTCGGACACGAGATCGGCGTGCCCACGGTCGGCAAACGCATCGACGAGCTCGCCGGCGACCGGCGCGATCACGTTGTCGGGATAGTCGCCGATCGCACCGACGCGGAACCACGGGTAGATGATCTTCCGAATCCGGTCGTGGTACGCGCCTTCAGAGGCGAGGAGGTTCGGCCCGAACGTGCGCTTCAGCGTCGACGGCTCCGTCTCGCCGGTGAAGACGGCGGGCGACTTGTCGACGTGCTGGACGTCAGCCCAACGCGTCACGAGCCACAACCCGACCGACTCGACGAAGCACACGGGCTCTTCCTCACGTAGCTGCTTGTAGATCGGGTACGGATCACTCTCGAGCTGGTGCACCGTGATCTCGGTTCCGACGCTCATCCGGAGCTCCCCATCGCGACCTCCTCGTATGTCTTGACGCTGTCCGTCGCCTCGCCGATCAGCTCTTGCGCATCCACTCCTTGCTCCTCCAGGTATGCCCCGAACTCGTCGATTGCGTGCGTGAGGACGCCGGCGCCGTCGGTGATCACCGCCGACGTGAGCGCCGCAGCGCTCGCCCCGGCGAGAAGGCAACGCGCGACGTCGCGGCCATTGCGCGCGCCGTTCGTCGCGACCAGCGGAACGTCAGCGCCAAGCGCGATCCGGGCCTTCGCGACGTGGCGGAGCGTGATCGGCAGCGTCCACGCGCCGCCGATCGCGCCGAACGTCGCGAGCACGGGCCGTCGCGTCCGCAGATCCGGAAGGAACCCCTGCGCGCGCGTCGTGAGGCACACGACGTCGGCGCCGGCCTCGGCCGCGCCACGCGCGGCCGCGACGGGATCGGGCCCGCCGACCTTCACGGTCAGCGGCAGGCGCACGTTGCGCCGAACCGGAGCAACGAGGCCCGTGCCGGTCGCGATCGCGCCGGGACGTGCTTCCTCCGCATGAGGTGCAGCGACGTTCAGCTCCAGCCAGCGCAGCCCCGCCTGCTCCAGCTCGCGCGCGCGGCGAGCCGCTTCGTCGACGTCCGCGACGATCAGGCTCGGCACCACGTATGCATCCCGTGCCTGCGCCTCCCGGTCGAGCATCACGAGCGTCTCGACCCAGGCCTCCCACGGCTCGTCGAGCAGCCCCGACCTGCAGAACAACGAGTCGCCGCGACGCGCCGGACCGAGCGGCCGCGGCTCGAGATCCTCGTCGAGGAGGATGTACTCGGCAGCGCGAAGCTGGTCCCTCGCGACGTCGCTTTCGTTCGTCGACTTCGCGACGACCGCCGCGGCACCGGCGGCGAGAGCCGCGCGGATCTGGTCGGCGGTCGCCGTCGCTTCTCCGGATCCCGCGACGACGGGATTTTTCAGCTCGAGGCCGCCGACCCGGACACCGAGGTCACGCAACGGCGACCGCCTGCTGCAGGAGTGACACGTCGGACGACACGACGGCGTAGCGGAACCGCGGATCGTCGCCGAAGCCGCCGGTGACGACGTCGGCCGCGGCCGCGGCCTCGAGGATCTCGTCGACGCGCGCGCCCGCGCGCGCGCGATCGAGCCCGGCGTCGACGGTGATGTCGGTCACGCCGACGAACGCGACATCGGGGCCCGCCGCGAGGATCTCCTCGAGCGGGTCGTCAGTGGCCATCGTCTCGATCTGGGCCACGATCAGCGGCGCTTCCTGGCCGCGGACGTAGTCGTCGAGCCCGACGCCGCCGTAGCGCGCAAGCGGATGTGACAGGCTGATCGAGCGCGTCCCGCGCGGCGCGTACTCCGACGCCGCACGCGCGGCCCTCACGTCGTCGGCCCGGAGAACCGTCGAGAGCTGGATCCCCGCCGCACCCGCCTCGAGCAGGCGATTGACGACGCCTCGGTCGACGGACGGCAGCCGGACGAGGACGGGGAAATCGAGCACGTAGGCGTGGCGCACGAGGCGAAGGCACTCGCTTTCACCCAGTTGCGAGTGCTCCAGGTCGACGACCGCGAAATCGAGGCTGGCCGCGACGATCTCGATCACCTCGAGCGCGGGCAGCTTCACGAATGTCCCTCGGAGCTGCCGCGTCCGGAGCCCGTCCCGGACGCTTGACACGTCTACGGACATGTGGGACGTTATCTCACATCGTGAGGCGGGCCGCAAGCTCGCGGGCCGCGACGGTCTAGCGAGGGAGGACAGATGGAAGGTGCTTCCGGGCAGGAAGGCGGGCGCGGGCTCCGCCGCAACGCGGTCGGGCTCCCCGGGCTGATCGCGCAGTCGCTCGGCGTCACGGCCCCGGAGATCTCTGCGGTCGTGATTGCGGCAGTCGCGGCGTCCAAGGTCGGGGGCGCGACGCCGTCCGCGTTCTGGGTCGCAGGGATCGGCGCGATCGGCCTGGCGCTCGTCTACGGACGGTTCGCCCGCTACGTCCCGAGCGCCGGTGGGACCTATGCGATCGTCCGCGCCGGCCTCGGCCGCGACGTCGGCTTTTTCTCCGGCTGGGTGCTGCTCGCCGTCGGGATCATCTTCGTGCCGGGCCTGCTGATCTCGGCCGCGTTCCTGCTGCAGAACTTCTTCAGCCTCGTCGCGCCGCACCACCCGTTCCTCTATTCGGCGTGGTGGGGCTGGGCGTTGCTGCTCGCCGGCGCCGTCTTCCTGATCTCGTGGGTCGGCATCCAGATCTCCGCGCGCGTCCTGCTTGCGCTGACTGCGATCGGCGTGACGATGCTGTTGATCCTCGACGTGATCATCCTCGCGAAGGGTGGCGCACACGGCTGGGCGTGGGCGTCACTCGCACCGTGGAAGGGGCACGGCTTCGGCTTCGGGTTCTTCGCGCTCGCGGTCGGCATCGCGATGACGGGCTTCTCCGGATTCGAGACCGCGGTGTTCCTCGCGGAGGAGGCACACACACCGAAGCGTGAAGTCCCGAAGGCGGTGCTCGGTGCGGTCGCGCTCGCAGTGCTGTTCTTCATCGTGACGACGTTCGCGATCGTCACCGGCTATGGCCTCGACAAGGCGGGGACGCAGTGGCCGCAGGATTCCGGCGGCGCCGTCGTCGGACTGTCTGCGCAGTACGCGAGCTTGTGGTTCGGCAAGGTCCTGCTCCTCCTGCTTGCGATCTCGGCGTTCGCGTCTGCGCTCGGGACGTCGAACTTCACGACGAGAACCGCGTTCGCCTGGGGACACGACGGATATCTGCCCCGCGCGTTCGGCCGCACGCACCCCCGCTTCCGGAGCCCGCACATCGCAATCGCGGCACTGGCAGTTATCACCGTCGTCGTCTTCGTGGTCGGCCTCGCCTGGCAGGGCAAGTCGCTCAACGACGCGGTGACGTACTTCAGCTGGCTCCTTCAGGTGGGCGCCACCGGGATCCTTCCCGTCTACGCGCTCGTCGCGATCGCAGGCTTCGTCCACGCCCGGCGCTTCGGAGGGACCGTCGTCGACAGGTTCGTCGCGCCGATCCTGGCCCTCGTCGTCGTCGGCGTCGCCGAGGTGACCGAGTTCTACGGGCAGACCGGCATCTACAAGTGGGCGCCGTACGTCATGCTCGGGTGGATGGCGATCGGGATCGTCGCACGGCTCATCACGCGCGGCCGCGTCGCGCCGCTCGAACGTGAAGCAGAGGCGACGCAGGGCGAGTTGACGCCGACGCCGGCGGTATGAGCGTCGCGCTGGAGACGCGCGGACACCTGATCTCCGGCAAGGAGGTGCGCGCGCGTTCCGGCGCGACGTTCGATTCGGTCGATCCGGCGACCGCGGAACCGATTGCGGCGCTTGCGGCCGGCGACGCGGCCGACGTCGACGAAGCCGTGCGCGCCGCACGCGCTTCATTTTCGTCCTGGCGCGACCTCGATCCGTACGAACGCGGGCGCCTGCTGCAGCGGCTCGCCGATGCGATTGCCGACGACGCCGACGAACTGGCGCTCCTCGAGGCTCGCGACGTCGGCAAGCCGCTCCGCGAGGCGCAACGCGACATCGACCTTGCGGTGCGCACGTGGACCTACTACGCCGGGTGGCCGACGAAGGTCACCGGCACCACGAACCCGGCCGATCCCGGCGTGTTCTCGTACACGTTGCGCGAGCCGCTCGGCGTCGTCGGCGCGATCACGCCGTGGAACTTCCCGCTCGTGATCGCGTCCTGGAAGCTCGCGCCGGCGCTCGCCTGCGGCAACACCGTGGTCCACAAGCCCGCGGAGGAAGCGCCCCTCTCGTCGCTCAGGCTCGCGGAGCTCGCGAGCGATGCCGGCCTTCCCGCCGGCGTCCTGAACGTCGTGACCGGCGCCGGCGCGACCGGAGCTGCGCTCGTCGCGCACGACGACGTCGACAAGGTGTCGTTCACCGGGTCGACCGAGGTCGGGCGCGAGATCCAGCGCGCCGCCGCCGGCAACCTGAAGCGCCTGACGCTCGAGCTCGGCGGCAAGTCGGCGAACATCGTCCTCGACGACGCCGACGTCGACGCGGCGGTCGAGGGAGCGATGCGCGCGACGTTTCGCAACGGCGGCCAGGTCTGCACCGCGGGCGCGCGGCTGATCGCACATCGGCGCGTCGCCGACCGGCTGCTCGACGGTCTCGCACCCCGCGTCGAGGCAATCGCCCTCGGCCGCTACGACGATCCGGCCGCCCAGATGGGACCGCTCGTCTCACAGCGGCAACGTGACCGCGTTGTCGAGCTGTACGGCTCCGTCGCGGACGAAGGAGGTCGCGCGCTCGTCGGCGGCAACGCCGCCACGGTCGAGACCGCGCCCGACGGGTTCTTCGTCGAGCCGTCGATCTTCGTCGAGACGACGAACGACATGCGCATCAACCGCGAGGAGATCTTCGGTCCCGCGGTCGCGGTGATCGCGGTCGACGACGCGGATGAGGCCGTCCGTGTCGCGAACGACACCCGCTTCGGTCTTGCCGCAGCCGTCTGGACACGCGACGGCGCGCGCGCACATCGAATCGCACGGGCGCTCAACGCCGGGACGGTCTGGGTCAACATGTACGGCGGCCTCGACCCGTACGCCGCATACGGCGGCCGCGGCCTGTCCGGATACGGGTACGAGCAGGGACCGCAGACGATCGACGAATACACGACCCTGAAGACGGTTCGGAACGCCGTATGACCGAGACGGCGACCAGCGCGTTGCTCGCGGAGCTCAGCCGGCTCGACGCAGCGCATGTGATCCATCCGCACGCGGTAATCGGCAAGCCGACCGCCCCGGTCGTCTGGGCGCGCGGCCGCGGAGCGCTCCTGTGGGACGTCGACGGGAACGAGTACGTCGACGGAACCTGCGGCCTGTGGCAATGCG
>JBJMJS010000147.1:0-37307 GCA_045806225.1 Gaiellaceae bacterium | reverse complement strand
CGAGCCGGGCATCATCGGTTGGTACTACCCGGACGAGCTCGACGGTCGCTTGTCAGCGCCGCTGTCGGCCGACGACATCACCAAGCTCGCCGTCACGCCGCCCGACGGGATGCTGAGCTTCCTCACGCTCACGAACCACTTCTTCACCGGCGCCGCCCCGCTCTCGATCGGGCGCACGCTCTATCCGACGTTCGCGTCGATCGCGAATGTCGTCGGGTTCGACCTGTACCCGATGCAGAACTGGTGCCGGAACGACGCATTCCAGACCGTCTACGACGCGCAGCGCGAGCTCGGAGCACTCGCGGCGGGCAAGCCGACGTTCCAGTGGATCGAGGCTCGGAGGATGGACTGCAGCGCGGCGACGTCGCCGACACCGGCAACGGTCGCCGCCGAGACGTGGCTCGCGATCGCGGGCGGCGCGGACGGCATCGGCTATTTCCCCGACGAGTGGTCGCCGGCGATCGGCGACGAGATCGGCGCGCTGAACGCGCGGATCGCAGACCTCGCGCCCGCATTGCTCGCCCCGGAGACGCCGGCGACGGCTCCGCCGCCGATCAAGGTCGGAGCCCGGACGCTGAACGGCGCGCTCTACGTCATCGCGGTGAATTCGAGCACCGCGTCGTTCGACGTGCAGCTCCAGGTGGACGGTGCCGGCACGCGGACGTTCGACGTCGTCGGCGAAGGACGGCAAGTGACGGCGACCGACAATGCGATCTCGGATCACTTCGACGGGCTCGGCGTCCACATCTACGTCGCTGCGCCCGCCGGTTGGACGCGCGCGTCACTGCCGCGCTAGACGTTCTGCGTCAGTGGTTGGTTCCGCCGCCGAGCGTGAAGTAGAGGATCAGCGCGACCGCCAGTACGAGCGCGACGACGACGCCGACGACGATCGTGACGCCCGTGATCGCGATCAGCGGCGTGCGCGCGGTGCGGCCGCGCTCCGCCTCTGCGGCTAAGCCCTTCGTCGTCTCGACCGGGTGCGCGACGCCACCCGCGACGTCCTTCGCCTTGTCGACGGGGTTGAGCGACGGCTGCTGCGGGTTCGGGCGTTCCGGTGCAGGCACGCCCCGCTCGTACCCGCTCGCATGATTGAGTAACGGCGTGACCTGGCGCGTTGCCGGTGCGTACCTCGAGTCGTGCAACTGCGACGCGATCTGCCCGTGTCGGATGGTCGACGGCGTCGCGGGCGGGCGCTCGACCTACGGCACCTGCTTCGGCCTCCTCGGCTGGCGGATCGACGAAGGCGCCGCAGACGGCCTCGACGTGGCAGGGCTGGGCGTCGCGCTCGCCGTTCGGTACGACGATGACGAGCCGGGCTCGCCGTGGCAAATCGTTCTCTACGTCGACGCGCAAGGCAACGCCGCGCAACAGGAGGCGCTCGCAGACATCTTCCTCGGGCGGCGCGGCGGGCCGCACATCCTCAAGCTTCCCTGGGTGAGAAAGCCGAGCGATCTCGTCGCCGTACGACCGGCGCACATCGAGCTGGGCGACGACGGGCGCAATCTTCGGATCGGCGACGTCGGCTCGATCGCAGTGTCGCGTCGCGCTGATGCCGGCAGCGCCGTCGCCTGCGGCATCCCCGGCTACGACCGCGGTGGGATCGAGTACTACGCGGACGAGCTCGAAGTCGCCGACGACCCGTTCCGGTGGCGGCTCGAAGGCAACTGCGCGTTCGCGACGGATTTCGACTACGCGTCCGCGTGACGCCGGGCGACGGGCACGCGGAACTGCTCTAACATCGTGGGGTGGCCTCTTCCACATCCGCCGTCGACCGCCTCCACTTCACCGGCGACAACGACGCCGACGCGCTGCTCGCGCGCGAGCCGTTCGCGCTGCTGATCGGGTTCGCGCTCGACCAGCAGGTGCCCGTGCAGACGGCGTTCGCGGGCCCGTTGAAGATCAAGCAGCGTCTGGGCACGATCGAGCCGCGGCGGCTCGCTGAGACCGATCCCGCGGCGCTCGAGGCGGCGTTCCGCGAAAAGCCCGCCGTGCATCGCTTCCCAGGCGCCATGGCGACGCGCGTCCAGGATCTCGCACGTGCCGTGACCGACGAGTACGGCGGACATGCAGAGCGCATCTGGACGGACGCGGCCGATGCCCGCGAGCTCGAGGCGCGGCTCCATGCGCTGCCCGGTTTCGGCGACATGAAGGTGCGCTCGACGCTCGCTGTGCTCGCGAAGCGCTTCGGCGTTGCGCTTGACGGCATGAACGAGGTCGTACCGAAGCACCCGACGCTCGGCGACGTGGACTCGCCCGAAGCGCTCGCCGACTATCAGGCGAAGAAACGCGCGCACAAGGCCGAGATGCGCGCCAAGCAGCAGACCTGAGAATGGCCACAATGCGAGCTGCCGGCATCGAGAGATTCGGCGGCGAGGTGCGCATGCTGGAACTCCCGGCGCCGGGCTCTCCTGCGCCGGACGAGCTCGTGATCTCAGTGCGGGCAGCAGGCGTCGCCAACTGGGATGAGTTTGTCCGGAGTGGGCAGTGGGACGTCGGCCGGCAACCGCCCATGGCGCTCGGCGTCGCCGCGGCGGGGGTCGTCGAGTCCGTCGGCGACAACGTCACGACGGCAGCGCCCGGGGACGATGTCCTCACGCACCCGGTACCGCTACAAGACCAAGGCACGTGGGCGGAACGACTTGTCGCTCCAGCCGCAGCCGTCGCGCCGAAGCCGAGTGGCGTTCCATGGGAAGACGCGGCAGCCTTCCCTGTCCCCGCCCTTACCGCCGACCAGGCCCTCGCAGAGGTTGCGCCCGATCCGGACGGCGATTGGGTTCTGGTTCACGGGGCAGGCGGCGTGACCGGAGGACTCATCGTGCAACTCGCGGCCGCGCGCGGAGCGACAGTCGTCGCGACGGCAGGGCCGTCCAGCGCGGCTCGCGTTGTGGGCTACGGCGCGGCCCTCGTGCTCGACTACCACGATCCAGAGTGGCCGACGCGCGTGCGCGAAGAGTCGCCCGATCGACGGGGCGTTGCGGCCGCGATCAACGCGGCACCTGGCGGCGCCGCACTCGCCTTGAAGGCGGTCGCCGACCGCGGACGGTTGGCGACGATCACCGGAGATCCGCCGGCTCGCGAACGCGGCGTCAATGTCAGTGACCTCTACGTTCGAGCGGACGGCGCAGCGCTGGCCGTGCTCGCAACAGCGCTCGACGAAGGGCTCCTCTCGGTCGCCGTCGCGGCGAGACTGCGACTTACGGACGCCGCCGCGGCGCTCGACAGCGCGGTGTCGGGTCGGGGAGGCGCCGTAGTCCTCGTGCCCTAACGTCGATTCCTCGTTTCTACAAGCGCTTCTTGGCCCGCACTGCTGTGCCGTACGCGCAGATTTCGGTCCAGTTTCCGCCCATCTCGGAAGTGTCGAAGCGCATGGCGACGATTGCGTTCGCACCTTTAGCTTCCGCCTCCTCAACCATCCGCTGCTGCACCTGCTGGCGGCTTTCGACTAGTGCTTTGGTCATCCCCTTCAGCTCCCCGCCGAACACGGATTTCAGACCCGCCCCCATCTGCGAGCCGATATTGCGCGAGCGGACAGTAAGGCCGAACACCTCCCCGAAAACCTCCTCGATCTCGTAGCCAGGGATGTCGTTCATGGTCGTGATGATCATCTGTTGCCTCCAGGGGATCGGGAATAGGCGCGCTGCGAGCGCAGGACACTAGTCAAGGTTGTGGGGGATGTCCGGCCGGGCCGTTGTGTGAGCGCTAAGACACATGCGGCCCCACACGACTGGCGCAGCGGTACGCGGAAAACGCGCGCGCACGGCCGAGATGCGCGCGAAACAGCACACCTGAGTCGGCGCGGAACACGCAGCGCTGCGTGCGGCGTCCCTCCTAGCCAAGGCTCGCGAGCCGCTCGCGAGCCTGCTGCGCGGCGACGACGTTCCCTTTCTCCTCGTTGAGGGCAATCGCCTCGACCAAGACGGCTTCAGCTCGTTCGCGGTCGCCTGCGGCACGGAACACATGCGAGACGTCGATCAGGGTCTGCGCGACAGCTGTGATGTCATCGCTACCGCCTTCCTGCGCGACCGCTTCGTCAGCAAGCGCAACCGCTTGATCGAGGTCCGCACGTGCGGCGAGCACACGCGCCTGGTTGCTCTTCCACGAGGGCGCTGCGCCGTACAGCCCCGCCGCCGAGGCGAGCAGCGCCGCCGCTTCGTCGTGCCGGCCCTGTTCGTTCAGGATGCGCGCCAGACGCACCTGGTAGAGCGCGACGTAGTGGGCCGCGCCCATCTCCGCTGCGACGCTCATCGCCTCGCGCAACTCGCGCTCCGCCGCTACGAGGTCGCCGGCGAGCGTCTCCAGCTCGCTCCCCGCCATACCCGCCTCGGCCAACCCGTATGCGAAGCCGAGCTCACGGTAGATCGCTTTCGACCGGTGCAGCATCTTCCTGGCGAGCTCGAAGTCGCCTCGGCGTGCGTGGAGGTACGGGCCGGCCAGCAACGCGTCTGCCTCGACGGCAGGGAGCCCGTGCTCCTCGGCCCAAGCAAGCTCCGCATCGATGAACTCCTTGCATTCGGCGAGCGGTGTCCGCCCGAAGATCATCGCGCCCCCGACCTCGTTCCAGGCGTCGATCTGGCGCCGCAGATCCCCGGAGGCGATCGCGTGTTCTCGCGCACGCAGGAGTGCGTCAAGCTGCGCTGTGCGATCACGTCCGCGAAGGTGCGCGGTGGCCACGAGCTGCCACGCATCGGCGAGGTCGGCGTCGTCATCGAAGGCCGCGATCGCACGCTCGGCGACGACGCGCAGTTTTCCGGCGTCGGCGGTGCCGAGCATGAGGGACAGGCGGCCGAGCCCGACCTCGCCACGGAGCTCGGCGTGCTGGTCGCCGACTTCGCCGGACAACCGGATCGCGTCGCCGAAGAGCTCCTCCGCAGCCTGGAGCGAGCCGCGGTCCTGGAGTGCGCGAGCGAGATCCGGAAGCAGCTTCACCCGTTCGGCCGGAGCATGCGTAAGCAGAGCCTCCGCGCGCGAGAGCAGTGAGACCGCGGAAGTGGGCTCGCCTCGGTCGAGCGCCGCTTCACCGGCGCGCCCGAGCAGGCGGCCGGCGCGGAGCGCGAGCTCGTCGTTCCGCCGCCGGAGGTCGAGGGAAAGCCGGTAGGCCTGCTCGACGTGATAGCCGACGATCTCGTCGTCTCCGCCGACGCCGGTGCCCTGCGCTTCGAGCCAGTCGGCGAGTCGTACGTGCAGCCGCGAGCGCAGCTCCTTCGGCATCGACGCGTACGCGACGTCGCGGATCAGCACATGGTTGAAGCGGAAGGCGTCGTCGCCGGGAAAGAGCGATCGGTCGTGGCGCACGAACTCTTTGCGAACGAGCGCGACCAGCGTGCCGCTCACACCCGAGTCGCTGCCGTCGTCGAGCAACTCGCGCACGGCCCCGCGATGGAACAGGCGACCCTCGACGGAGCCGTGCTGAATGACTGCGCGCTCCTCCGGTTCGAGGCGGTCGATGCGCGCGGCGAGAAGTGCCTGGATCGTCGGCGGGACGTCTTGGGCGTTCGCGTCGTGCGCGAAGTGCGCGAGCAACTGCTCGACGAACAGCGGATTCCCTTCGGCTGTTGCGACGACCCGCTCCCGCAGTGCCGGCACGAGCTCGTGCGCGAGGACGTCGACCAGCCGACTCGAATCGTCCTCCTCGAGCGGCTCGAGCATGACGAGCGTCGCTCCGACCCGTGGTGTTGCCCATGTCGGTCGAACACCGAAGATGTCCGGGCGCGCCGTGCAGAGGACGAAGATCCCCACTCCCGTCGACGACGCGGTGAGGTACTCGATGAGATCCAGAAGCGTGGGGTCCGCCCAATGGATGTCGTCGACAACCACGACGAGCGGATGTGTCGCTGCGAGCGTCTCGAACAGCCGCCGGAACGCCCACGCGGTCTCGTCCGGCGAGCCGCCGCCCTCGCGCGAGCCGACTGCGCCGTTGACGAGGCGCGCGGCGACGTCGCCGCGCTCGACATCCGCGAGCACCTGGGTGATGTCGCCGCAATCACGCACGACGTCGGCGAGCGGGAGATAAGGAACGCCCTCGCCGTACGACGTGCAGCGTCCGACAAGCACGCGCGCGTCGTTCCGGAGCCCACCTAGCAGTTCGCGCGCGAGCCGCGACTTTCCGATCCCCGGCGTGCCGACGATGGTTGCGAGCGTGGCCGAGCGGGTCGCGACGGATTCGTCGAAGGAACTGCGCAGCTGGGCGAGTTCGTTTCGTCGGCCGACGAACGGTGTCGTGATCGGCCGCATGAACGCCGGAACGTCCGGCCGGAGGCCGTGGAGCCGGAAGGCGGCGACCGGTTCGCTCTTGCCCTTCGCGTCGACCGGCGGCCCGGGCTCCGCATCGACAAAGTCTGAGACGGCGGCATACGTCGCCGTCCCGAGCAACACCTCGCCGGGGGCCGCCGCTTGCTCGAGCCGCGCCGCGACATTGACAGCATCTCCTGTCGCGAGCTTTTGATCCGATGCGCCGCCTCCGACGATGACCTCTCCGGTATTGACGCCGGTTCTGGTTTCGATCTTTATGCCGTGCGCAGCGGCAAGCTCCTCGTTCAGCCCGCGGAGCGCCTCGCCGATCTCGGCCGCCGCTCGAACCGCGCGCAGTGCGTCGTCTTCGCGCACGATCGGCACTCCGAAGACGGCCATCACTGCGTCGCCGATGAACTTCTCGACGGTCCCGCCGTGCCGTTCGAGGGCTGCCTGAACGGTCTCGAAGTAGCGCCACATGACGCTGCGCAACAGCTCGGGGTCGAGCCGCTCGCCTAGCGCCGTCGAGCCGGCGACGTCGGTAAAAAGGACCGTGACGGTCTTGCGGGCATGAGGCTGGTGCGCCATCAGCGCGACCCTACGTCGGCAGTCGCCCTGCGGGTGCTCGGGTCAGGGTCACGTCGCGCCGCCCCGTTCGCCGCCCTAGGTCGTGTAAGGCTTCGTCGGGAATGTCGACGTCGGGCGGGCGTACGCGCGAAACAGCAGTCCTGACCGGGCCGGCGTACGGCTACCCGTATTCCTGGAGGATGCGCGATCCCGCAGGCTGAAGTCGTGGAGCGCGAGTGCGCGATCAGGCTGCGCGGCGTCGTGAAGCGCTACGGCCCGATCACCGCGGTGAACGGCCTCGACCTCGACGTCCCTGCCGGGACGTGCGTCGGCCTGCTCGGGCCGAACGGTGCCGGCAAGTCGACGACGATGCGCCTGCTGACCGCGCAGTCGATTGCCGACGAAGGCGAGCTCGAGGTGCTCGGCTACAAGCTTCCCCAAGAGTCGAAGCAGGCTCGCGCGCAGCTCGGGGTCACGCCGCAGCTCGACAACCTCGACGTCACGCTCACCGTCGAGCAGAACCTGCTCGTGTTCGCATACCTGTACCGCATCGCTCGGGCTGATCGACGCGACGCGATCGAGGGCGCACTCACGCTCGCGAAGCTCGGCGAGCGTCGCGATTCCCGCGTCGACAAGCTGTCCGGTGGCATGCGCCGGCGCTTGCTGATCGCGCGCGCGCTGATCCACCGCCCGCGGCTTGTCCTCCTGGACGAGCCGACGGTCGGCCTCGACCCGCAGGTCCGTCAGGAGCTCTGGGCGCTCATCGACCGACTGCGCACCCAGGGGACGACGATCCTGATGTCGACGCACTACATCGAGGAGGCGCAGCGACTCGCCGACACGGTCATGATCATGTCCCACGGGAGCGCGGTCGCTGCCGGCCCGCCGTCCGAGCTCGTCCGCGAGCACGCCGGCAGCGAGGTGCTCGAGGTCTACGGGCAGCCCGCGCGGCTCGCCGAGGTCGAGGCGGAAGCGAGAGGACACGGCTTGCGCACGCGACGTACAGGCACGAGCGTGTCGATCCTCGGGTTCGACGGGCGCGACGGGATCTCGATCCGCGGCGAGCGTCGCCCGGCGAACCTCGAGGACGTGTTCGTCCTGCTCACCGGCGAGGAGATCGCCTGATGGCGGCCGTCGACACTCGTCGCTCGCGCCTCGGTCGGCTCGAGCGCAGCGCGCTAACCGGCGTCCTCGTCCGCGAGCTCATCAACTACTCCTCGTACTGGAAGTCGAGCACGTTCTCGTCGACGGTCGAACCGACCATCTACCTGCTCGCGTTCGGGTTCGGCTTCGGCTCGGTCGTGAGCAAAATCGGCGGGTACGACTACGTCCAGTTCGTCGGGACGGGAACGGTCGCGACCGCCGTCCTGTTCTCGAGCGCGTTCCCGGCGATGTTCGGCACGTTCGTCAAGTACCAGTTCCAGCACACGTACGACGCGATCCTCGCCGCGCCCGTCGACACCGAGGAGCTGGTCAGCGCGGAGGCGATCTGGATGGCTGCCCGCGCAGGCGTGTACGGGTGCGTACCGATGCTCGTCGCCATGCTGTTCGGGCTCGACCCGTCGTGGGGGATGCTGACCGTGCCGTTCATCGGCGTGATCGCCGGGTTCGGCTGGGCGTCCTTCGGCATCACCGTCGCCGGTCACGCGAAGTCGATCGACAACTTCAACTACATCGTGAGTGCGGTGCTGACGCCCCTGTTTCTCCTCGCGGGGTCGTTCTTCCCGCTCGACAACTTTCCGGAATGGGCGCAGGTGCTCGCGAACCTCAACCCGCTGCACCAGTGCGTCGTTCTCGTTCGTCACGCGGTCTTCGGCTTCGAGGGCTGGCAGGATCTTGCTCGGGTCGGCGTGCTCCTCGCGTTCGGCGCTCTCATGTGGCGCCTCGCGATTCACGCGATGGTGCGCAAGCTGATCGACTAGGAAATGAGGCGCTGCAACCCCGCGTGTGAATCGTTCAGCGGGCTGCGGCCGTCGTAGCGCACGATTGCATCGCGTGCCCGTCGGCCGCCGCCGCCGGGTACAGGCGCGATGTCCCATTCGACGGTGACTCCGTCTCGAACGCCGCGCATGAACGCGGCGAAACCTCCGTCGTGCGCATGGATCGTCAGCCATCGCGCCGGCCCGTCACCGTCGGTGCGCACGGAATGCGCGACGCCGGGCGGCGCCGCGACGAACGCGCCCGCAGAAACGCTGAAGATCTGCCGCTCGCATCCGATCTCGAAGGTGAGGTCGCCCTCGAGGACGTAGAACGCGTCCGTGTGCGTGCGATGAACATGGGCGCCCGCGACCCGTTCGCCCGGCGCATAGCGCGCCCGGGTGATCGTGAGCTCCTTCCGTGCGAGCAGGATGCTGATCTCGCGATGCTCCTCGCGGACAATCGTCTCCCCCTCGCCCGCAATCGCCGCCGCTGTCACGACGCCGGCGTGAGGCCGTGGCGGATCATCACCGCTGCGACGGCAGCGAGATCTGGGGGCCCGGCGGTCGCACGATCGAGAACCGCAGCGACCTCGCGGAAGTAGTCCGGCCCGAGAACGCCGGGCGTCACGACCGCGAGCGCCTTCGCGTCGCCGTAGCCGGCGTTGTCGAAGCGGTGCACAACGCCGCGAGGGATCCAGAGCGCCTCCCCCGGACCGACGTCCGTTGCCGTCCCGTCGACCGTCCACGTCAGAACGCCGTCGATGCCGTAGATCGTCTCGTCGTAGGCGTCATGGCTGTGTGCCGCCGCTACCCGGGCGCCGGCAGGGACCGCGAACTCGAAGGCTGCGAGCGTCCCTGCGGAGTCGTCGCCTTCGAGGACGAACCGGATCGTGACCTCGCCGACCTTGATCTCGTCGCTGGTACTCAGTGCGTTCACGCTTCCTTCTTCCCTAGATGGTAAAGTCATTTGACCGTACATGGCTCAGCGCTCATCGTCAAGTCGTTTTACGAATACAGCGGCGACCGAGGAGCCGTTCGGGCCACCGCTGATCGGCGCGCTCCTGCGGATGCCGTGGGAGACGGTGTCCCAGCGCATGCTCGAGCGGCTGCACGAGCGCGGCTTCGACGACCTCGACACCGCCCATCTGAACGTCTTTCAGTACCCGGGGCCGCAGGGCGCAAGGCCGTCCGACCTCGCGTCGCGACTGCGAATTAGCAAACAGGCGCTCAACTACTTGCTCGGCGAGCTGGAGCGGCTGGGGTATCTCGAGCGCCGCCCGGACCCCGACGACCAGCGATCGAAGCGCATCGCACTCACCTCCCGGGGCGTCGGCGCTGTCAGCGTGATCCGCGAGGCGGTCGAAGAGACGGAGGCCGCGTGGTCGGAGCGTCTCGGCCCCAAGCGGTTCGCGCAGCTCCGGCGTCTCCTGGTGGATCTCAACCAGGCGACGTAACGGCCTGCCAATCTGCCCGGCCACCGCTCGGGCCGCAGACGTACGCTGGGGTTGTGGCTCTGAGGAACAGGTGAAGCGGCTACGCGCCGTCGCGTACGTGACGCGCGGCGACGAGCTGCTCGTGTTCGAACAGCGCGGTGATCCTGCCGCGGGGTTGCAGGTACCCGCCGGCAGGCTCGACGAAGGCGAATCGTTGCACGAGGGGCTCGCACGCGAGCTCGACGAGGAGGCCGGGATTCGGGCGCGGGTCGTGCGGGAACTCGGTCAGCTCACGCGACGACACGGAAGGCACGGGGTGTACGAGAGTCACTACTTCCATTGCGAGACCGACGAGCCGCGCGACCGCTGGGACCACGAAGTGCACGGCGAAGGCGACGACCGCGGGCTCGTGTTCGCCTGCCGGTTCGTGCCGCGCAAGCCTCTGCCGAGGCTGGCAGGCCGTCAGGGCGAGTTCCTCCACTTGCTTTGATCGAGGTCCGAACGCTCACCGACGGCGGCCAGACGTCGCTCGAGATCGCGCAGGCTGTGGCGGGATTTCTCGATGGCGCGCAGCGGTCACTCGCGCTCGCGCTCTACGACGTACGGTTGCACGCGGAGACCGCCGAGGTGGTCAAGCGAGCGCTCGTAGGTGCGCGTGACCGCGGAGTCGACGTCCGGCTGCTCTACAACGTCGACCGCGACCGTCGGGTGCCGGTGCCGCCGCCGCCGCAGACCGACCCGAGCCTGATCGAGCAGTTGCCGTTCCCCACCGTCGGCGTTCCTGGGTGGCCCGACCTGATGCACCACAAGTACGTCGTCCGCGACGGTGGGACGGTGTGGACGGGATCGATGAACTGGACCGACGACTCGTGGACGCGGCAGGAGAACGTCGTGATCACCGTCGAGTCGCGCGCGGTTGCCGAGCGGTTCGCGACCGACTTCGACCAGCTATGGACGAAGCGCGACGTCGAGCGCAGCGGCAAGGTCGATACCAGCGCGATCGACGTCGACGGAAAGCGGGTACGGAGCTGGTTCTCGCCGAAACGCGGCGAGAAGCTCGCGCACGAGATCGGACACCGCATCGCGTGCGCCGAGCGTCGCGTGCGCGTTGCGTCACCGGTGATCACTTCGGGGCCGATCCTCGGCACGCTGGCCGAGGCCGTGCACGACGGCCGTGTCGACATCGCCGGCGTCGTCGACGCGACGCAGGTCGAGCAGGTGCTCGAGCAGTGGCGCGAGAACGGCAATGCCTCCTGGAAGACGCCCGCACTTCGGTTCGTCGCCGG
Organism: Gaiellaceae bacterium; assembly: GCA_045806225.1. GTDB lineage: Bacteria > Actinomycetota > Thermoleophilia > Gaiellales > Gaiellaceae > 3-1-20CM-4-69-9. The sequence continues at coordinate 25,874 of JBJMJS010000147.1, read as the reverse complement.
TAACGGCAACTTCACGGGGAAACGCTCGACGCCGTATGCGCCGGGCGCCGTACATGACTACATGCACGCGAAGGTCACGGTCTGCGACGACTATGTCTTCATCGGCAGCTTCAACCTGTCGCACTCCGGCGAGCAGAACGCGGAGAACGTGGTCGAGGTCGAGGATGCGGCGCTCGCGGATCGGATGGCCGCGTACATCGATGAAATCCGCGCGAAGTACGCGCCGGTCGCGGTGTGACGCTCGCGGCGCGGGTCCGGCCGGCCGCCGCGGAGCCGCAGGGAGCGCTCGTGCTCGTGCACGGGCGCGGTGCCGACGAGCTCGACCTGTTTCCGCTGCTCGACCTGTTCGATCCCGAGCGGCGTCTGGTCGCGGCGACGCCGCGCGCGCCGCTCGCCCTGCCGCCCGGCGGGTGGCACTGGTACGCCTTCCGTCAGGTCGGCTACCCGGATCCGGCGACGTTCCAGGCTGTGTATCCGGTGCTGACGGAATGGCTCGATGCCTTTCTCGACGAGCACGGCGTGGCGCACGACCGCCTCGTCCTCGGCGGGTTTTCGCAAGGGGCGGTGATGACGTATGCGGCCGGGCTCGGCGCAGGGCGGCCGAGGCCGGCGGCACTCGTGGCGCTCAGCGGCTTCATCCCGACGGTCGAGGGGTTCGAGCTCGATCTGTCGCCGCCGTTGCCGCCGATCGCGATCGGCCATGGAGCGCTCGACCAGGTGATCAGCGTCGGCTTCGGGCGCGCGGCACGAGACGTGCTGCGCGACGCCGGCGCAGACGTCACGTACCGGGAATCGCCCATGCCGCACGCGATCGATCCGGCATTCGCGCGTGAGTTGGCGGCGTGGATCACCGAGCGGCTCGTCTAACCCGGCGTCACACCTTCCCCCACGCCGAAAGGGGTCAGACCCGGAGGGTCTGACCCTTGCTTCGACGCCTATCCCGCAGCGTCGCGGAGCGCGAGCTTTGCGGCGAGCCAGCCGGACATCCCGTGGACGCCGCCGCCGGGCGGTGTTGCAGCCGAGCACAGGTAGACGCCGCACAGCGGCGTGCGATACGGAATCGCACGCGGCGTCGGGCGGAACAGCAGCTGCGGCAAGTCCATCACGCCGCCGTTGACGTCGCCGCCGACGGCGTTGCGGTTGTCGGCTTCGGCTTCGGGCGGAGTGCGAACGTGCCGCGCGGCGATCACGTCCTGGAATCCCGGCGCGAAGCGCTCGACCTGCGCTTCGAGGTCGTCCGTACGGTCGGCGGTCGAGCCGTTCGGAACGTGGCAGTACGCCCACGCCGTGTGCTTGCCGGCGGGCGTCCGTGTGGAGTCGAACAGCGATTGCTGCGCAAGCAGGACGAACGGCCGCGGGGAGTCGTTGTCGCGCTCCGACTCCGCGATCTCGCCCAGCGTTCCGCCGATGTGTACCGTCGCGGCACGGCGGCACGCGTCGGCAGTCCACGGAATCGGAGCATCGAGCGCCCAGTCGACCTTGAACGCGCCGGGCGCGTAGCGGTAACGGCGAAGCGCGTTCCCGTACGACGCCGGCAATCGCGCGATGCGAAGCAATTCACGCGGCATCACGTCGGCCAAGACGAGATCGGCTCGTGGAAGCTCGTCGACGGCCGCAGACGTTCGCACCACGCCGCCGAGCTCGGTGAGCCTGTGGACCAATGCGTCCGCGATCGCCTGTGATCCCCCGCGCGGGAACGGCCAGCCGACGACATGGCCGAGCGCGGCGAGCAGCACGCCGAACGCGGCGGTTGGTCGCTGCTCGAGCGGCAGCGCCGAGTGAGCCGCATGACCGGCGAAGAACCCGCGCGCGCGTTCGCCGCCGAAGGCGGACACGGCCAGCGCCCGCGCCGGCCGCAGCGCAGACAGTGCGCGTGGCAGCGCGGCGACCGGCAGCTTGCCGCCGAGCACCTGCCGCACGCCGCGTGCGAACGGCGCGATCAGCCGCTCATACGCACGCGCGTCGGCGCCGAGCTGCGACGCCGTATCGGCTTCCAGCGTGACGGCGACTCCGTCGTCGAACGGATGCGCACACGCTGCAGGAGGCTCGACCCAGTCGAGCTCGATCCCCAGGTCGCGAAACGCCGGCGACGCGCGCGCCAGCGGGTGGATTGCCGAGCAGACGTCGTGCCGAAAACCGGGCAGCGTCAGCTCCTGCGTCCGCGTGCCGCCGCCGATCTGATCCGCTGCCTCGAGCACCTCGACGTCGCATCCGGCACGCGCGAGGACGACCGCGGCGGCGAGGCCGTTCGGGCCGGAGCCGATGACGACCGCGCGCCGGCTCAGGAACGCGCCCGCGCCGGGCGCGGATCCGGCAACGGCGTAAGGACCTGCTCCAGATGCGCGCGGAGGTGCTCGTAGTCGGGCGGCAGCGTCAGGTGTTCGCCAAGCGTCTCGAGCGACTCGTCGGTCGTGAAGCCGGGCCCGAGCGTCGCGATCTCGAACAGGACCCCGCTCGGCTCGCGGAAGTAGATCGACTTGAACCAGAACCGGTCGATGATCGGCGTCGGGCGCGCGCCGGCCTCGGCGATCCGTTGACGCCACGCGGCGTGGTCTTCCATCGGAGAGGACCAGGCGACGTGATGAACGGTTCCCGCACCCGGGATCCCGCGCTCCTCGGGCGGCACGTCGTACGCGTAGATGCCGCCGCGCGTCTCGCCGCGCGCCTCCCACTCGTTCGCAGCGCGGGGAGTGAAGCCGAGCGTCTGCTCGAGGAAGCCGCGGCTCGCGTCGCTGTCCGGCTCGCGCGCGAAGGCGCGCACGCCGTCGAATCCCTGCAGCGCGAGCTCGCTCGGCACGTCCGGGTGCGAGGCGACCAGCGGCTCGTCCGGCGTCTCGGCGACAACGAGCTCGTGCGTGAGGCCCTCGGGATCGGCGAATCGCAGCGTGGCCGCATCACGGAAGCTCTCGACGTTCTCGCGGCCCAGCCGCTCGGCCCAGAACGACAGCGCGTCGTCCGACGCGATCCGCCAACGGATCAGGTGCACCATCCCGGGGCCGGCGCGCCCCGGAATCGCGCCGGGGTATTCGAAGAAGGTGATGTCGGACCCCGGATTGCCGGCCTCGTCCGCGTAGAACAGGTGGTAGACGGTCGGGTCGTCCTGGTTGACCGACTTCTTGACGAGCCGCAAGCCGAGCACGCGCGTGTAGAAGTCGACGTTGCGCGGAGCGTCGCCCGTGATGCAGGTGACGTGGTGGATGCCGTCGAGCTTCATGCGACTCCTGCGAGTAGGAACGCGCGCTGCTCCTTGACCATCTCCCGCGCGATCACGAGCCGCTGGATCTGGTTCGTCCCTTCGTAGATCTGCGTGATCTTCGCGTCGCGCATCATCCGCTCGAGGGGGTACTCCTGGATGTAGCCGTAGCCGCCGAGCACCTGCACGGCATCCGTGGTCACATCCATGGCCACGTCGGTGCAATACAGCTTCGTCATCGCGGACAGCTTCGTCAGATCGGGCCCGTCCACTCCCTCGTCGACCGCCTGGCCGAACTTGTAGAGCAAGCCGCGCGCCGCTTCGCACTTCGTCTCCATGTCGGCGAGCATCGCCGCCACGAGCTGGTGCTGCGCGATCGGGCGTCCCATCGTCTCGCGCGTCTTCGCGTACTCGAGTGCGTAATCCGTCGCGCCCTGGGCGATCCCGAGGCCCTGCGCCGCGACGCCCGGACGCGACCGATCGAGGATCCGCATCGCGATCTTGAAGCCCTCCCCCTCCTCGCCGAGCCGGTTCGCGGCCGGGATGCGGCAGTTCTCGAAGACGAGCTCGCCGGTCGTCGACCCCCGAATCCCCATCTTCGGCTCGACGCGCGCCACCTCGAATCCCGGCGTCTCCGCTTCGACGACGAATGCCGAGATTCCGGAGTGCCCCGCGCCGGTGTCGGTCTTGGCGAAAACGGTGTACAGCTGCGCAACCCCGGCATTCGTGATGAACCGCTTCGACCCGTCGATGACGTACTCGCCGTTGTCCGCCCTGGCGGTCGTGCGCATTGCAGCGGAGTCCGAGCCGGAGCCCGACTCGGTCAGCGCATACGCGCACAGCCATTCGCCGGACGCGAGCCGAGGGAGCCACTGCTGCTTCTGCTCCTCGCTTCCGGCGAGCTTCAGCCCGAGCGATCCGAGCTCCTGCACGGCGAGCACGAGGCCGCTCGTCGCGCACACCTTCGACACCTCCTCGATTGCGACGAGCGAGAGCAGCGTGCCGGTCCCGAGCCCGCCGTAGTCCTCGTCGAAAAAGAGCCCGAACAGGTCGTTCTCGCGGAAGAGCTCGACGACGTCCCAGGGGAACTCGTGCTTCTCGTCGATCTCAGCGGCCCGCGGCGCGATCCGCTCGCGCGAGATCGTGCGCACGAGATCGCGGATCTCGCGCTGCTCCTCGGTCAGCGGGTCGTACGGCACAGCGCGAAGCCTACTTGCGGTCGTGGTTCACGACCTCGACATTGTTGCCGTCGGGATCGAGGACGAACGCGCTGTAGTAACCGGGGTGGTACGCGCGCTCGCCGGGCGCGCCGTTGTCGCGGTATCCGGCCGCGAGCGCGGTACAGTGAAACTCGTCGACGACGGCGTTGTCCTGCGCCGTGAATGCGATGTGGACGTTCTGCGTCAGTTCGTCGCCGGCGACGACGGAAAACGACCCTTTCCCCCACGCGAGCTGCGTCCGATCGGCGGCCGCGCGCCGGACCTCGTACCCGGCGAACGACGCGATCGCGTCGTAGAACTCCGTCGCCGCCGAGACGTCCGCGACGCGCAGCCACAGGTGGTCGACTGTCTGTCCTGCAGCGACGTCGTCGTGGTGGACCGCTTCGACGCTGTTGCCGTCGGGGTCGAGGAGAAACGCGCCGTAGTACGACTCGGAGTACTGCGGCCGCGGCCCCGGCTCGCCTTCGCTCTCGTACCCGGCGTCAGTGCCGACGCGCCAGAACTCGTCGACATCGTCACGCGACAGCGCGGTGAACGCAACGTGCAGCCGGCGCGTCCGCGCCGGGTCCTCGATCACGAAGAGCTCGTACCGCCCCCACGCGCCGACATCGTCGAGCGGCTGCTGCTCGACACCGAGCGTTCGGAGGACGGTCGCGTAGAAGCGCTCTGACGCGCGCCTGTCGGCGACCCGGATCGAGACGTGGTCGAGCAGGCCGCGGAGATTAGTCGCTCGTCGGCCAGTAACTGGCGACGGCGACCATCACGAGCAGGAGGAGGATGATCAGGACCCCGTTCATACCCCGCTAACGGCCGCCTCGTCGCTGGAGATACGCTCGCCGCATGATCCTCGAAAACGGCGTCATCCGGACGCTGGAACCGTCCGTCCCGCTTGCCCGCGCCCTCGCGATCGCAGGCGAGCGGATCGCCGGAGGCGTGGGCGTGCACGAGACGGCGCTGGCGTCGCCGGACGTCGTCGATCTCGGCGGTCGCTGCGTCCTGCCGGGGTTCAACGACGCGCACGTGCACTTTCCGACGTGGGCGCTCACGCAGCGTCAGATCCGGCTCGAAGGCGCGCGGTCGCTCGACGAGGCGCTCGCGCGGGTCGCGGAAGCGGCGGCGCGCGCCGAGCCGGGCCGTTGGCTCCGCGGTCACGGCTGGCGCAGCGGCGACTGGTCGCCCGCCGTCGAGCCGACGAAGGAGGCGCTCGACCGGGTCACGGGATCGACCCCGACGGCCCTGATGGCGCGCGACTACCACTCGCTGTGGCTCAACTCGGCCGCGCTCGCACACGCGAACGGCGATCTCGACGTCGCCGGCGGCGTCGTCGAGCGCACGGCGGACGGCGAGCCGACCGGCGTGTTGCGCGAGGAGTGCGCGTGGCACTTCCGCGACACGTACGTTCGGCCGACGGACGACGAGATGGTCGACGCGTCGCGCGTCGCGATGAAGATCGCGAACGCCCGCGGGGTCACGGCCGTGCACGACAAGGACGGCTGGCTCGGCGCGCTCCGCGTCTTCCAGCGCCTCGCCGCCGAGGGGAACCTGTCGGTTCGGGTGTGGGAGTCGCATCCGAAGGACGAGCTCGACGCGCTCCTCGCGCTCCCGCTGCACGGTGCCTTCGGCAACGACCTGCTCCGTCTGGGCTACGTGAAGGCGTTCATGGACGGGACGCTCGGCTCGCAGACGGCGCGGATGCTCGACGGGACCGGCGTCGAGATCACGAGCGGTGACGAGCTCGCCGAGGTGGTCGTCCGAGCGGCAGAGCGCGGCTTCCCCGTCGCCGTCCATGCGATCGGCGACCGCGCGAACCGTGACGCGCTCGACTCATTCGAGCGGACCCAGGACGTGTGGCGTTCGCGCGGGTTACGCCCGCGGATCGAGCACGCGCAGGTCCTGTCGCCGGACGACCTGCCGCGCTTCGCGCAGCTCGGCGTCGCCGCCTCCGTGCAGTTCAGCCACGCACCGGCCGACCGCGACCTCGCCGACCGGTTCTGGAGCGGCAAGACGGCCGGCGCGTACGCATACCGGTCGCTCTGGGACAGCGGCGCGTTGCTCGCGAACGGATCGGACGCGCCGATCGAGGAGCTCGATCCGTGGGCCGGAGTGTGCGCGGGCGTCCTGCGCACGATCGACGAGCGGCCGCCGTGGCACCCGGAGCAGCGGCTGTCGCTCGAGCATGCACTCGTCGCGACGTGCGTGAACCCGCCGTGGCTCGCGGGCGACGAGCGCCGGCGCGGGAAGCTCATCCCCGGCTACGCCGCCGACCTCGTCGTCCTCGATCGCGATCCCTTCGACGTCGAGCCCGAGGAGCTTCCGCAGATCGAGGTCGTCGCGACGATGCTCGCCGGGCGCTGGGTGCACAACGCGCCGCCGTGGGACTAGCATCCGGACGTGCACCGTCCCGCGCACGACCGTGGCGGATGGCCGACCGACGAACGGATCGACCGGACAGAGCACGAGCTCGCCGACTGGGAGGTCCTGACCGACGCGCTCGTCGGCGCCCTCGGCGAGCGTGGCGTGATGAACGTCGACGAGCTGCGCCGCGGGATCGAGAGCATGCCGCCCGACGAGTACGAGCGCGCGTCCTACTACGAGCGCTGGCTGTTCGCCGCAGAGACGATCCTGACGGAGAAGGGAATTCTCGCGCCCGGAGAGCTCGACCGGAGGCTGTCGGCATGACGTATGCGGCAGGCCACCGCGTCCGCGTCGCCGACCGGACGCACGTCGGCCACCACCGGACACCTGCGTACCTGAAGGGTCGCTGCGGCACGGTCGTCCGCGTCCACGGCGCGTTCCCGAACCCCGAGACGCGTGCCTACGGCGACGACGGGATGCCGGCGCGACGGCTCTACCTGGTCGGCTTCGAGCACCGCGACGTCTGGCCCGGGTACGGCGGGCGGCACACCGACCGTTTCTACGCCGACATCTTCGAGCACTGGCTGGAGGACGCCGAATGACGCACGACCACGATCACGACCACGCGCCGATCACCAACGGTGACGAGCCGCCGGCCGCCGCACGCGCCGGTGCGCTCGAGTCGCTGCTGGTCGAGAAAGGCGTGATCCGTCCCGAGACGGTTCGCGAGAACGTGGACTGGCTCGTCTCCCGCACGTCGGCCGACGGTGCTCGGCTCGTCGCGCGCGCCTGGGTCGACGCGGAGTTCAAGCAGCGGCTCCTCGCGGACGCGCGCGCGGCGGCGGTCGAGGTCGGCCTGAGCCCCGGCCCCGCGCCCGTCCTCGTCGCCGTCGAGAACACCGAACGCGTGCACCACCTGGTCGTCTGCACGCTCTGCTCGTGCTATCCGCGCGGACTGCTCGGGCCGCCGCCCGCGTGGTACAAGAGCCTGCCGTACCGCTCGCGGGCGGTCGCCGATCCGCGCGGTGTGCTGGAGGAATTCGGCGTCCACGTCGGCGACGACGTCGAGGTGCGCGTCCTCGACTCGACGGCGGAGATGCGGTACCTCGTCCTTCCGCGCCGTCCGCCGGGCACCGAACGCATGACCGAGGAGGAGCTCACATCGCTCGTCACGCGCGACTCGATGATCGGCGTCGCGCAACCGGCTGCTCCCGCCACCGTCGGCTAAGCGCTTGCAACGAGCGTTCGCGTGCGAGACGATCGCGCGCGGCGTAACGGCGACGACGGGAGGATGGCATGGCGACGACCGCGGCTCCGACTGGTTCCTTCGACCGGCTGCGCGAGCACTCGATCGGGTTGCCTCAGGTCATCTTCCAGTCGATCACGCACATGGCGCCGGGCGCCGCAGTTGCGTATTCGATCTACATCTCGGTCCCGTTCTCGCGTCAGGCGCTCGCGCTCTCGGTGCTCCTCGCGCTGATCGCCTGCATGTGCGCGGCGACGGCGATCGGGCAGCTAGCACGCCTGGAGCCGTCCGCCGGCGGCCTCTACGCATATGCCGCGCGCTCGCTCGGGCCGTGGGCCGGGTTCATCGTCGCCTGGCTGTTCATCCTGTTCGAGCCGCTCGTCGCGCCGTTTCTCTACCTCGAGTTCGGCTGGGCGATGCGGGAGGTGATGGGCAGCGAAGCCGGCTGGCACTACACGGGGCAGTGGTGGATCTGGGTGCTCGTGATGACGATCGTCGTTTTCCTGTTGACCTTCCGCGACATCCGCCTGTCGACGACCGCCGGCGTCATCCTCGGCTCGTTCGAGATCCTCGTGTTCGGCGCGCTCGCGATCTGGATGCTGATCTCGAACGCCGGCGATCTGAGCGGCGCGCCCTTCAATCCCCACCATGCTGTCGGGAACTGGAACGGCGTCTTCCGCGGGATGGTGTTCGCGATCCTCGCCTTCATCGGGTTCGAGGCGGCGGCGCCGCTCGGCGAGGAGGCAAAGAATCCCCGCCGAACCGTGCCGATCGCCGTCATCGGTTCGGCGCTTGCAATCGGTCTCTTCTACGTCCTCTGCTCGTACGCATGGGTGTTCGGCGCCGGGGTCGACAAGTTCGTCACGCAGGCGACGGGCGCCGACCCGTGGCGGAATCTCGGCAAGGTCTTCTGGAGCACCGGGTGGATCATCGTCTTCCTCGCGATCGTCAACTCGATCGCCGCGAACTCGAACGCAGCGGTGAACGCGGCGACGCGCGTGTTCTATGCGCTGTCGCGGAACCGGCTGGCGCCGCGTGCGCTCGGCCGCACGCACCCGCAGTTCAAGACTCCGTACATCGCGATCATCTGGATGAGCGTCTTCGCCTTCGTCCTCTCGATCATCCTCGGCTGGAAGTGGGGACCGCTTGTCGGGTTCGCGTTGATCGCGACGCTCGCCGTGATCGTCGTCGTCGTCGTGTACATCCTCATCTGTCTCGGCTGCATCTGGCACTACTGGACGAAGCGGCGCGACGAGTTCAACTGGCTGCTGCACTTCGTACTGCCCGGCGCCGGCGCCGTGCTGTTCTTCTTCCCGCTCTACTACCAGTACGTCAAGTTCCCGCCGACGTATCCGATCAAGTACGCCAATTGGTTCGCGCTCGGCTGGATCGGCCTCGGAATCGTGTTGACGCTCTATGTGATGGCCCGGTACCCCGACCGGCTAAAGGACATGGAGCGGGTCTACGTGGAGGACGAGACCGTAGCGCCGGCGACGGCCGTCGCCGAGCCGGCGTAATGGCCGTCGCGACCGCGCACCGTCTCGGCCGTGACGAGGTGATCTGGTCGTTCGGCCCCGACCTCGAGCCGGTGCTCGAGGTCGAGCCGGGCGAGACGGTGACGTTCGAGACGAACGACTGCTTCACGGGCCAGATCCGCTCGGAGGAAGACCTCGTCACCGAAATCGACCTCGAGCGGATCAACGGCGCGACAGGGCCGGTCGCGGTTCGCGGCGCCGAGCCCGGCGACTCGCTCGTCGCGGAGATACTCGACGTGCGTCCGATCGAGTGGGGCGTCGCGACGCTGATCCCGGGCTTCGGCCAGCTGATCGACGAGGTGCAGGCGCCGTTGACGCGGTTGTTCGAGGTCGTCGACGGCGAGATCCGGATGAACGAGCGCGTTCGCTTCCCCGCGCGGCCGATGGTGGGCGTCGTCGGCGTCGCGACCGACGGCGACGACCTCTCGAACGGGCTCGCCGGCCGCCACGGCGGGAACCTCGACGACCACCTGCACGGCAAGGGCGCGCGGATCTACTTCCCCGTGCGCCAACCGGGCGGCATGTTCGCCGTCGGCGACATGCATGCCTCGATGGGCGACGGCGAGGTCTGCTTCACCGGCGTCGAGATCGCGGGCGAAGTGGACATCCGCTTCGACCTGCTGAAGGGCAAGCAGGCGACGTGGCCGGTGACCGAGCTTGCCGACCGCTGGATCCCGCACGCGACTGCGCTGGACTACGCGGACGCGCTGAAGCTCTGCACCGAGGAGGCGGCGAAGCTCCTCGTCGACGAGTGGGACTTCACGATCGAGGACGCGTTCATCTTCCTCTCCGTCGCGTGCGACGCCGGCGTCGCGCAGGCGTGCAAACCCGCGCCCGGCGGCTTCGGAACGATCGCGCGGTTCTCGATCCCGAAGCTGGACGCGACCCCGCAGCCGTTCAGCTGAGCCGCCGCGTGAGTTTTCCGCGGCATTAACTACAATTGGCGAAGTGGTGATGCGCACCATGAACCCCGTGCACGAGTCGGGCACCTGCTCGGTCGCAGCGTGCGCCGAGATCATCGGCGCGAAGTGGACGGCGCTGCTCGTGCACGACATGTCGGAGGGGGCGCGCCGCTTTTCGCAGCTCGAGCATTCCTGTGCCGGGATATCGCCGAGGACGCTGTCCGAGCGGCTGCGGGCGCTCGAGGACGAAGGCCTCGTCGAACGCCGGAGCTATCCCGAGTCACCGCCCCGCGTCGAGTACGAGCTGACGGACAAAGGGCGCGCGCTGCTGCCGATCATCGACGCGATGCGCGAGTTCGGCCACGAATATCTCTGCTGCCACTGAAACCGGCCAAGGGCCAGACCAAGGGTCAGACCCTCCGGGTCTGACCCCTCTTGGGCGAGGCGACGGCCCTGAAAAGAGGTCGGACGCTCTCAAAGTGTCTGACCCTCCTGTTACTAGCGCCCCACGCAAAGGGGTCAGACCCAGAGGGTCTGACCCTTCTGTTTCGTAGCGCCCGCCAAAAGCGGTCGAACCCGAAGGTCTGACCCTTTTTTGCCCTACTTGCGCTCGGCCCAGTCGGGCTCGGCCCAGAGCTTGACGAGCTCCACCACGGCGGCTGCGGAGGCTGCCATGTCCTGGACCGAGATCCACTCGCGTACCGAGTGGTACTCCTGGCCGCCGGTGAAGATGTTCGGCGTCAGCAAGCCGCGCGCGCTGAGAACCGCGCCGTCCGTCCCGCCTCGGATCGCGGTCCGCGTCGGCTCGAGGCCGATCCTCCGCGTCGCCTCGTCGGCGGCCTCGAGGATGCGCGGATCGGCGACCAGGAACTCCTTCATGTTCCAGTAGCTCTCCTTCACCTCGACGGTCAGCGTCGCGCGCGGCTCCTCGTCGCCGATCGCCGCCGCAAGGTCGCGGATGAGCTGTTCATGCTCCTTCAGGCGCGTGCGGTCGAAGTCGCGGCAGATGAACTTGACCGTCGTCTCGGCGGCGCCGCCCACGATGTTCGTCGGATGCACGAATCCTTCGCGCGCCTCGGTCGTCTCGGGCGAGAGGCGGTCCTTCGGCAGGCGCGCGATCAGCTCGGCTGCGAGCTTGATCGAGTTGACCATCTTCCCCTTGGACGTCCCGGGGTGCACGCTGTGCCCTTCGATGCGCACGCGGACCTCCGACGCGGAGAACGTCTCGTCGTCGATATGTCCGACCTCTGCGCCGTCGAGCGTGTACGCGAAATCGGCGCCGAAGGCGTCGATGTCGAAGTGCTCGACACCGCGACCCACCTCCTCGTCGACGGTGAAACCGACGCGAATCGGCGCATGCTCGACCTCCGAGTGCTTCGCAAGGTACGCGACTGCGCACATGATCTCGGCGACGCCTGCCTTGTCGTCGGCGCCGAGGAGCGTCGTCCCGTCGGTCGTGACGATGTCGTGCCCGGTCCGCTGCGCGAGGAGGGTGCTCTCGCTCGGCCGGAGCACCTGGCGTGGGTCGGCCGGAAGCGCGATGTCGCCGCCGTCGTAGCCGCGCACGACCTGTGGCTTGACGTCAGCCCCTGATTCGTCGGGGCTCGTGTCCACGTGCGCGATCAGGCCGACCGTCGGCCCGCGGTTACCCGGAAGGCTCGCGAAGACATAGCCGTGTTCCGTCACCTCCGTGTCGTCGAGCCCGATGGCTCGTAACTCTTCTGCGAGCAGCTCGGCGAGATCCCGTTGCTTCGCCGTGCTCGGGTACGTCGTCGACTCGAAGTCGGACTGCGTATCGACACGGACGTAGCGCAGGAAGCGCTCGAGGACGTCATCCGCCAACTCGGCCGCGAGCGGCGTCGGATAGCGGCCGTTCTCAGCCAAGCGCTGCGAGGCTCGTGTACAGCTCGCGCGCCGCTGCGACGGCGCGGCCGACGTCTTCGACACGGAGCCGCTCGTTCGGGGAGTGGACGTTGCTCTCCCGCAGCGCGAAGCCGGTCCCGATCGTCGCGATGCCCTTCGCAGCGAGCGCGGGGTAGATCGGCAGCGTCCCGCCGACCCGCACGAGAATCGGGCGCGTCCCGAGCGCGCGCTCGAACGCGTCCATGCCGAGCTTGATCGCGGGCAGGTCCGGCGCAAAGACACCCGGCGCCGCCGAGTTCTCGCGCTCGATCGTCAGCTGCGCGCCCTCCGGCGCGGCGTCGCGGAGGAGCCGCTCTGCTGCCGCGGCGATGGTGTCGGGATCCTGCCCCGGAGCGAGCCGGATCGTGAAGCGCGCATGCGCCTCGACGACGAGAGTGGTATTCACGAAGTCGGGCTTGCCGCCGAAGATGCCGTTGACGTCGAGCGACGGCTCGGCCCACGTACGCGCGTAGAACTCCTCTGCCGCTTTCGGATCGAGCACGGTCGCGTCGGCGTCGTCGAGAATCTGGGCGCCGGTCGGAAGGTGCTCGAAGCTCGCCTTCTCGACGTCCGTCAACGGTGTCGCACCTTCACGGAGCGGCTCCGGGAGGCGTCCGTCACGCGCGAGCAGCGGCGTCAGCGTCTGCATCAATGCGTGGATCGCGTTCAGCGCAGCACCGCCGTAGTACCCCGAGTGCATGTCGCGGTCGCCGGTTCGGACGGTGATGTGGAAACCCGTGAGCCCGCGCGTCGCGAGCGCGAACTCCGGTTGCTCCGGGCGCGTCGGACCGCCGTCGAAGATGACGCACACGTCGGCCCCACGCTCGTCCTCTTCGAGGAAGTCGACGATCGAATGGCCGCCGATCTCCTCCTCCCCGTCGCACGCGACGCGGATGTTGACCGGCAGCGCGTTCTCCTCGTGCATCAGCTGCGCAGCCTTCAAGAGCGTGTACAGCGGCCCCTTGTCGTCGGCGATCCCGCGCGCGTACAGCCAGCCGTCGCGCTCCTGGAGGTCGAACGGCGACGACTCCCACAGGTCGAGCGGCGCCGGCGGCTGGACGTCGAAGTGCCCGTAGACCATGACGGTCGGCGCGCCCGCGCCGTTCGTCGTCGCGGGAATGTCGCCGATCACGAGGTCGCGCGTCCCGCGCCGCTGGAGCTCCGCCTCGCCGCCCGCGCGCTTGACGAAGTCGCGCACCCATTCGGCGGCCCGCCGTACGTCGTCCTGGTGCGCGGGATCGGCGCTGACCGACGGGATGGCGACGAACTCGCGCAGCTCTTCGAGCCAGGCCTGCTCCACGGCGCGGAACTCTACGTCAACGCGTCCAAGTGCCAGGCACTTCGAGGGTGCCCGGCACTTTTTCCGATGAGGCGCGGCCCGGTCTAGGCGGCGACGTCGCGGAGCTTCGCGGCGTCCGCGAGGGCGCGCAGCTTCTTCAGGCTCTGGTTCTCGATCTGCCGGATTCGCTCGCGCGTGACGTTGAACGTCCGCCCGACCTCGTCGAGCGTGCGCGGGTGCTGGCCGTCGAGGCCGTAGCGCAGCTCGAGCACCTGGCGTTCGCGCGGCGACAGCGACCCGAGGATCTTCTTGAGCGTCTCCTTGCGGAGCGTCACCTCGGCCGCCTCGTCCGGCAGCTCCTGGTTCTCGTCCGTCAGGAAGTGCCCGAACTCCGACTCGTCCTCGTCTCCTACCGGCTTCTCGAGCGACACCGGCGTCTGCGCACTGCGCCGAATCTGCTCGACCTCCTCCGGCGTGAGCTCGAGGTCCTTCGCGATCTCGCCGGAGGTCGGCTCACGCCCGAACTCGGCGCGGAGCTTCCGCTCCGATCGCACGATCTTGTTCAGCTTCTCGACGACATGGACAGGCATGCGGATCGTCCGCGCCTTGTCGGCGAGCGCACGCGCGACCGCCTGGCGGATCCACCACGTGGCGTACGTCGAGAACTTGAAGCCCTTGCGGTAGTCGAACTTCTCCGCAGCGCGAACGAGGCCGATCGTGCCCTCCTGGATCAGATCGAGGAACGGCAGGCCCTGGTTCCGATATTTCTTCGCGATCGAAACGACCAGGCGGAGGTTCGCCTCCACCATCTCCTGCTTCGCGGAGTGGTCACCCCGCTCGATCCGCTTGGCGAGCTCGACTTCCTGCGCAGCGGTCAGCAGATCGACCTTGCCGATGTCCTTCAGGAAGAGCTGGAGCGCGTCGGTCGAGACCTCGCGCGGCGCCTCCGCGACAGGAGCCTCCTCCTCGGTTTCGTCGGTCGCGACGACCTCGATGTGAAGCTCCTCGAGCGCGTGGTAGAAGTCGTCGATCTGGGCCGGCTCGAGATCGAGCTCGTCCAGCGCAACGGCGATCTCGTCAGCGTTCAGGTGACCCGCTTGACGTCCGGCATCCAGAAGCGCCTTCGCGTCTTCCGTCTCGAACACATCGGTGACGCGTCGTGCGTGAACCGCTTCCTCGGTGGCGCTCATTCCGATCCCCCCTCGTGGATCCGGATTTCAGCGATGCCGCACTGTGCCAGTTGCACCGGACAAGCGCCATAGGCCGTTCGGCTCATCTTTGTAGCAATGGGTCCTAAGCGTTCTGACTGGCCTTGAGGAGCGTACGCGCCTGCTTCGCAAGGGGGGTTTTCGGGCCGGCCGCAACGGCGAGCGCGAGCTCCTTCCGTGCCTGTGGAAACGCCCGCAGATAGAGCAGGAGCAGCCCGAGGTGAAACCTGACCGTCTGCGCCCGCGGGAACCGCCGGGCGAGCGGCCCGAGGCGTGAGAACGCGGCCGCGGGACGGTCCTTGTCGTAGAGGCCGACGGCGGCCGCCACCTGCGTCTCCGGGTCGTCGGGCGCGACGTGCGCAGCGGCTGCGAATGCCCGCTCCGCGGAGACCGGACGGAGCGCAGCCTGAAAGGCGATCCCGCGGGCGAGCAGCCGCTCGGCCGTCGTGCGAGGGCGCGCGAAACTCGCGACGAACGGGGGCTTCCCCGCCGGCGCCTCGGGATGCAGCGCGTCCTCGGCGCGGACGGCGGAGGGCGAGTCCGGCTGCGCACGCTCCGCAGCGCGCCATGCACGCTTCGCATCCTCGGATTGCCCGCCGAGCGCGAGCGCGAGGCCGAGCTCGAAGCGCACCAGTGCGCTCCGCGGCCGTTGCACGGCGAGGAGCCGGAGCTCGCGGAGGGTCCCCGTCGGCCACGCGGCGAGCGCCTCGCGGACGGCCGCCCGGACGTCAGCGGTCGCCGTCGGGTCGGACGCGAACGGCGGGCCCTGCGGACGGTGCTTCGGGACGTCCGTCCGCGTCGCGAGCGTGATGCCGACGACGGCGCCGATCACGACGAGGCCCGCGGTCGCAACGACGGCGACGACTCTCACGCGCGCGCGCAGGTTGGCCCTCCCTCGCTATCCTTTCGATAGCAATGGCGACGTACCGCGAGCTCCTGGCCCAGGCGAAGGAGGACATCGACGAAGTCGATGCCGTGCGGGCGCGCGAACTGGTCGAGAGCGGCGATCCCGTCATTCTCGATGTCCGCGAGCAGGACGAGTGGGACGAAGGCCATCTCGTCGGCGCGATCCATATTCCCCGCGGCAATCTCGAGTCGCGTGTCGAGGCTGCAGCGCCGGACCGCTCGCGCACGGTGCTCGTCTACTGCGCCGCCGGCAACCGCTCCGCGTTCGCGGCGAAGACCTTGCAGGAGCTCGGCTACGACCAGCCGGTCTCACTCGCCGGCGGCTTTACCGACTGGAAGCGGAACGGGTTCCCCATCGACCTGTCGACGGGTCTGGAGCCACAACAACGCGCACGCTACTCGCGCCACCTGCTGATCCCCGAGGTCGGTGAGGCAGGGCAGCTGAAGCTCTTGCAGTCGAAGGTGCTGCTGATCGGCGCCGGCGGACTTGGCTCGCCCGCGTCGCTCTATCTCGCCGCGGCGGGCGTCGGTCGCCTCGGGATCGTCGACGCGGACGTCGTCGACGAGTCGAACCTTCAGCGCCAGATCGTGCACTCGACCGAGCGTCTCGGCGATCCGAAGGTGGAGTCGGCGAAGCGGACGATCGAGGCGCTGAACCCGGACGTCGACGTCGTCGCCTACCAGGAGCGCCTGACCTCCGAGAACGTCGACCGGATCCTGGCGGACGGCTGGGACGTGATCGTCGACGGCGCAGACAACTTCCCGACGCGGTACCTCGTCAACGACGCGTCGGTCTGGCACGACATCCCGGTCGTCCACGGCTCGATCTACCGCTTCGAAGGCCAGGTCACCGTGCTGAAGCCGGGCGACGGCCCCTGCTACCGCTGCCTTTTCCCCTCGCCGCCGCCGCCCGAGCTTGCCCCGTCGTGTGCCGAGGGTGGCGTCCTCGGAGTGCTGCCGGGCATCGTCGGGTCGTTGCAGGCGAGCGAAGCGCTGAAGCTCGCACTCGGCATCGGCGATCCTCTCATCGGCCGACTGCTGCTCTTCGACGCACTGACGACGGAGTTCAACGAGGTTGCGATCCGCCGCGATCCGCAGTGCCCGGTCTGCGGCGAGCACCCGACGATCACCGAGTACATCGATTACGTCGAGTTCTGCGCAGGAACAAGGGAGCCCGCATGAGCGTCGTCCGCATCCCACCCACGCTGCGTCCGGACGTCGGCGGCGCGCGCCATGTCGAGGCGGACGGCGCGACCGTGCGCGACCTCCTCGACGACCTGACGTCACGTTTCCCATCGCTCCGCGACCAGCTCGTCGAGGACGGGGACGTCGCACCGTTCGTGAACGTGTACGTCGAAGGTGAGGACGTGCGCACGCGCGAGGGGATCGACACCGAGGTGCGCCCGGGGTCGACCGTGATCCTGCTGCCGGCGATGGCCGGCGGCGGGCAGTGACCTCGGGCGGGAAGCTCTGCCCGACGATCGACGTTCGGGAACGACGTGCGTAGCGCCGTCGCCGCGAATCTCCTCGAGCTGATCGGCAACACGCCGCTGGTCGAGCTGACGCCGGTCGGCTCCTCCCGCATCTACGCGAAGCTCGAGGGACAGAACCCGACGGGGTCGATCAAGGACCGCGTCGCGAAGGCGATGATCGACGCCGCCGAGGCGAGCGGCGAGCTCGAGCGCGGCCGAGAGCTGCTCGAGCCGACGAGCGGCAACACCGGCATCTCGCTTGCGCTCGTCGCGAAGCTGAGGGGTTACCCGCTCACCTGCGTCATGCCCGAGAACGCGACCGAGGAACGGAAGCGGCTGTTGCGCCTTTACGGCGCTCGCATCGTCTTCTCGCCGCCGGACGAAGGGTCGAACGGCGCAGTGCGGCTCGCGCTGAAGCTCGCCGAGGCCGACCCGCGCTACTTCATGCCGTTTCAGTACGCGAACGCGGCGAATCCGCGTGCGCACTACGAAGGAACCGGCGCGGAGATCGTCGACGCGCTCGATCGCGTCGACGTCCTCGTGGCGGGCCTCGGTACCGGCGGGACCTTGATGGGAACCGGCGAGCGCGTGCGCGAAGCCTTTCCGGAGGCGGTCGTCGCCGCCGCAGAGCCGCTCCCGGGCGACCCCGTCATGGGGCTTCGGTCACTCGACGACGGGTATGTGCCACCGATCCTCGACGTGGCGAAGCTCGACCGGAAGGTGCTCGTGTCGAACGAGGAATCGGTCCGCGAGGTGAGACGGCTGCTCGACGAGGACGGCATCTTCGCCGGAGTGTCGTCGGGCGCGGTTGCCCACGTGGCGCGCAAGCTGGCCGCGGAACGGGACGGATCGACCACCGTCGCCGTCCTCGCGGACGCGGGCTGGAAGTACCTGTCGGCCGACTTCTGGGACGCAGAGGACGTCGAGGCCTCGATGGAGCACACCGTCTGGTGGTGATCCCCGGCGGCGTGCGCGCACAGCTCGTCGCGCACGCCGAGCGCGAAGCGCCGAACGAAGCGTGCGGGCTGCTCCTCCTTCGCGACGGGCGGGCGGAGCGCTACGAGGCGGGGACGAACAAGGCGGCGTCGCCGTATCGATTCGAGCTCGAGCTGCCGAACCCGGAGCTGTGGTTCGCCGAGGACGACGGCTACGAGCTCGCGGTGTTCCACTCGCATCTGTCAGCGCCGGCGCGGCCGTCGCGTACGGACGTCGAGAACATCGGCCTCTGGGAGCGGCGGCCGTACGTGATCCTGTCGCTCCGAAGTGGCGACCTGGCCGCATTCGAGATTGCAGGCGGCGAGATTCGCGAGCTGCCGCTGACGTGAACGAAAAGGGGTCAGACCCGGAGGGTCTGACCCCTTTGAACCGTCGAGTCGGACTTACTTCGTGACCTTGAACGTCCCCTTCATGCCGGCCGCGGCGTGGGGGTCGCACTGATACGTGTACTTGCCGGGCTTCAGCGTGACCCGCCAGGTGGTCTCGCCCGTGAACGAGACGCCCGTCTTCTTGTTCAGGCCCGGGCCGATCAGGTGGAAGTTGTGAATCGAGGCCTTGTCCTCGATCTTGATCGTGTACTTGCCGGCCTTCAACGTCTTGACGTCCTTGCCGGCCTTGTTGACCTCGATCGAGAAACCAGGCCCGACCTCGCCGGTCAGCCGCACAGTGGCCGCCTGAGCCGAGGCGAGGAACACTGCGGCGCCGAGCGCCGCGATGAGCATCGTCAGTCGAAACATGAGGCTCCTTCGCGTTGGGTACGCACCCGATACGCGAAGGAGCCTCGACCGGTTTCAGTCGTTACGGTTCCTAACCGACCTTGAACAAGCCCTTCATCACGGTCTTGTGCGGGTCACACACGAAGCGGTACGTGCCCTTCTTGAGCGTGACCGTCCACTTCGACGTGCCCGTCGCGCTGACGCTCGTCGACTTGTTCACGCCAGGCCCCGTCAGATGGAAGTTGTGGATATTCGACAGGTCCTTGACGGTGATCGTGTACTTGCCGGGCTTCAGCTTCGCGACCTTCGCCGTGCCCTTCTTCAACGTGATCGTGAAGCCGGGACCGACGAGGCCGGTGAGCTTGATCGGTGCCGCCGACGCGGTCGCCGCGAGCATGAGCGCAGCAGCGAGAGCAGCGACGAGCGCAAAACGAATACGAGACATTGTTCTCCTTGACGAGTAGCGACCCCGAAGGCGTAGACGCCTCCTGCGATCCAGTGTAGCCCGAGGCTGTTCAGGCGACGTTAAGTGTCCTGACCGCCTCGACGACGTAGTCGGCGCGCCCTTCGAACAGGAGGTCGAACAGGCGTCCGCCGCCCATCAGGCCGGCGCGCCGCCGCAGCATCGACACGAGGCGGTCTTCGCTGATCCCGAGCGTTCGCGCTGCGCGCACAACAGCGCGCACGCCGGCGGGGATCTCGCCGCCGGGCCCGAACTGCCACGCGGGGTAGAGCCACTCGCCGCTTGCGTCATGCCTCGCGGCGAACAGCTCGCCTCGTTCCCGCAGCCGTTCGATCTCGGCCGGCCGTACACCGAGGCGAGACACCAGCCACGAGCCCGGCAGCGGTGTCGTCAGCGTGTCGTGCATCAGTGGTTCCTCCGTTTCGTCGATGGGCACGAGCGCCCGCTCGAAGCGGGCGCTCCCTCAGTGGTCAGACCGTCGCCGGGCGCGCGACGCGCAGCACGAGGCCGAGCGCGGCGAGCACCAGCAGGGCGGCAACGAGCGCGGCGAAGATGACTCGGCGGCGCATGCTGCGCCTAGACCGTCACGGCGACGGGCGTGCCTGCCGGCACGTACGTCGCGCCGTAGCCGAGAACGCGGCCGAGCGGCGCGCCCATCGCGAGCCCGAGCTTCTGCACGACCGCCGGCGGAAACGGAAGCTGCACCGTGTCGAAATGCGCGTTCGCGATCACGGCCAGACGGAGCGGGTTCGGCATGCCCTTGCGGTTCGTCTTGCCGTCGGCAGCGAGCGAGAACATCGTCTCGATCAGCGACTCGAACTGCAGCGCGGGGCGAACCTCGCAGACGAAGTGCGCCTCGTCGTCGCCGGCGTTCCAGAACTTGTGCGGCGTGCCGGCCGGAACGGTGAGGCGCTGGCCCGGGCCTGCGACGAGCTTCTTGCGGCCGATCTTGAACCCGACGGAACCGCGGAGGATCTCGAACCGCTCCTCCTGGCTCGGATGAACGTGGGCGGCGGCGACGAACCCGTTCGGCTGGACGAACGTCTCGATCACCACTGCCTGGCCGCCGGTCTCACGTGACGTCTTCCGGAAGACGAGGCGCTCGCCGGTAACCGGATTGTCGATCGTGTCTCCTGCGTGGATCATGTCCTGCTCCTTTCAGCGGTGGGTACGCAGAGCACGATCGGACGCGGCGCTTAAGATCCGCTTGGCGTCGACTTAAGAGCTCGTTCTGGCGATCGAATTCCGCATCCTCGGCCCGGTCGAGGCCGTCGTCGACGGGGCGTCGGTCGCTCTGGGCGCGCCGAAGCAGCGCGCCGTCCTCGCCGTCCTCCTCTGCCACGCGAACGAGGTGGTCTCGCGCGACCGCCTGATCGACGAGGTCTGGGGCGAGGAGTCGCCCCGCGCCGCCGTGCAGTCGCTCCAGGTCTACGTCCACGGGCTTCGCGACGCGCTCGGCCGCGACCGGCTCGAGACACGCGGAACGGGATACCGACTCGCGGTCGACGCAGACGAGCTCGACGCCGCGCGCTTCGAAAAGCTCGTCGGCCGCGGCCGCCGGTCGCTCGACGAGGGCCGCCCGGGCGACGTCTCGGACCACCTCGACGCCGCACTCGGCCTCTGGCGCGGAACCCCGCTCGCCGACCTCGCGGCGGAACCGGTTGCGGACCGTGAGGCAGCCCGGCTGGCCGCGCTCCGGCTGGACGCGCTCGAGCTCCGGACCGACGCGAAGCTCGCGCTCGGCCGGCACGAGGACCTCCTGCCGGAGATCGCCGCGCTCGTCGCCGAGGATCCGTATCGCGAGCGGTTTCGCGAGCAGCAGGTGCTTGCGCTCTATCGCGCGGGGCGGCAGAAGGACGCCCTCGACGCGTACCGCGCGGCGCGCGCGGCGCTGGTCGACGAGCTCGGCGTCGAGCCGGGGCCGCAGCTGCAGGCGCTCGAGCGCCAGGTCCTTCAGCAGGACTCGGAGCTCACGGCGCCGCCGCGCGCCGCCGTCGGCGAGCTGCGCCTGCCGACGCCGCCGACCCGTCTGATCGGGCGGCGGATCGAGGTCGCGGCGGTCTCGGCGCTGCTCGGCCGCGACGACCTTCGCCTCGTCACGCTGACGGGGCCGGGCGGAACGGGGAAGACACGCGTTGCGCTCGCCGTCGCCGAGGAGCTCGGCCCAACCCTTCGCGACGGCGCCGTGTTCGTCGACCTCGCGGCGCTTCGCGACCCGGCACTGGTCGCGTCAGCGATCGCCGACGCACTCGCCGTCGTGCACGGCGGCGACGTCGAACAGGCGGTCGCCGACCACCTGCGCGACCGTCGGCTGCTCGTCGTGCTCGACAACTTCGAGCAACTACTGCCGGGCGCGCCCGTCGTCGCGCGACTGCTTGCGGCGACCGACCAGCCGCTCGTCCTCACGACCAGCCGCTCGCCGCTACGCGTGTCGGGCGAGCAGGAGTATCCGGTTCCTCCGCTTCCGCTTCCCGCGCGCGCAGGGGCGAGCTTCGAAGAGGCGATGGAGAGCGAGGCCGTTCGTCTTTTCGTCGCGCGCGCGCAAGCGGTCGATCCCGACTTCGTCGTCGACGACGCGGCGGCAGCGGCGATTGTCGAAATCTGCCGGCGGCTCGACGGACTGCCGCTCGCGATCGAGTTGGCGGCCGCGCGAGTGAAGGTCGTTCCGCCCGTGCACCTCGTGCGGCGCCTCGAGCGCGCACTCGACGTCCTGGCCGGGGGTCCGCGCGACGTCCCGTCGCGCCAACGCACGCTCCGCGCTGCGCTCGACTGGAGCCACGAGCTGCTCGACCCGGACGAACGCACCGTATTCGCGCGGTTGTCCGTGTTCGTCGGCGGCTGCACGCTGGACGCCGCCGAAACCGTCTGCGGCGCGGGGATCGCCGACGTGCTGACGACAGTCTCGTCGCTCGTCGACCACAACCTGCTGCGCCGCGTCGGGACGCCGGAGCTTCCGAGGTTCGCAATGCTCGAGACGGTCCGCGACTACGCCGCGGAGCAACTTGCGGGATCAGGCGAAGCCGATGCAACGCGAAGGCGCCATGCGGAGCACGTCGCTTCCGTCGCACGGGACGCGGAAACGGCCCTCCACGCTGGCGACGAGACGGCGACGCGCTTCTACGATCGTCTCGGCGCCGAGGAGGACAACCTCCGAGCGGCGCTCGCGTGGGCGGCGGAGAGGGCGAACGTGGAGCTCGAGGTCGAACTGGTGAGCGCCGCGAACTACTACTGGCTCGTCCGGGGGCACCTGCGCGAGGCGCGCACGCACACCGAGGACCTCGTCGCACGAAGCGCTGCGGCCCCCTCGGCCGTCCGTGCGGAGGCGCTCCACTGCGCCGCGGGGTTCTCGTATCGCGTCGGCGAGCTCGGAACCGCGCGCGCGTGGTGGGAGGAAGCGCTCGAGCTTTCTCGCAGCGTCGGCGACGACGACGGTGCGAACAAGGCCCTCGGCTCGCTCGGGAACGTCGCGGTCAGCGATGGCGATCTCGATCGCGCCATTGCGCTGTACAACGAGGCCGCGGACGGCGCGCGAGCGCTCGGTAAGACGATGCGCCTCGCGACGATCCTGTCGAACCTCGGCGCCATTGCGAACATGCAAGACGACGTCGAGAGCGCGATCGGATACCTGTCGGAGTCGATCGAGCTTGCGCGCGCCACCGGCGATGACGACGGCCTTGCCGTATCGGTCCGCAACCTCGCGCGGTCGTACATCACGCTCGGCCGCCTCGACAAGGGCGGCGCGTCGTTGGCCGAGAGCTACCGCATCGCGCGCCGGCTCGGCTACCGCGAGGTGCTCGCGTACTGCCTCGGGGGCTTCGCCGAGATCGCGATGCGGGAGGAGCGACCGGAACACGCGGCCGAGCTCCTCGGTGCGTCTCGGCGTCTGTTCGGCGAAATCGGCGCGGCGATCGATCCGGATGAATCGTCGACGCAGGAGAAGATCAGCGACTACGCCCTGCGCGAGCTCGGCGACGAGCGGTACGCCGAGGCGCTTGCAGCCGGTGCTGCGCTGTCGCTCGACGATGTCGCCGAGCGCGTCGGCAGCGTTCGCTTGAGCAATTAGTTGTCGGCGTCGAAGAGCTCGGCGTCCAGGTCGTCGCGCTCATCGGCGTCGCGGTCGCGCTGATCGCGCCGTTGTTCGAACGTCACCGCGAGCTTCTCGATGCGGGACCCGTCGACCTCGATGACGTCGAACCGCATGCCGTCATGCGACACGTCGTCGCCCACCTCGGGCTGGCGACCGAGCAAGCCGAAGACGAACCCGGCAAGCGTGTGGTAGTCCTCGGCCGGCAGGTCGGCACGGAAGCGCTCGTTGAAGTCGTCGATCGGAAACGTCCCGTGAACCCGGATCGTGTCGTCGTCGACCTGCTCGATCGACTCGTCCGGCAAGTCGAACTCGTCCTCGATCTCGCCGACGATCTCCTCGAGCAGATCCTCGAGGGTGACGATCCCCTCCATCTCGCCGTACTCGTCGACGACGATGGCCATGTGCTGGTTCGCCCGCCGGAACTCCGTCAACAGCGCCGCAAGATCCTTCGTCTCGGGGACGATGTGCGCGGGCCGCAGGATCTCCGCGACATCGACGTCCGCGATGCCGCGGTCGCGTAATGACCGGAAGAGGTCGCGCACGTGCAGGACGCCGACGACGTGATCGAGGCTCTCGCGGTACACGGGATAGCGCGTGAACGGAGCGTCCATCATCGCCTCGAGACACTCCTCGGGTGGCAGATCGATCGACAGCGCCACGACCTGCGGCCGCGGGACCATCACGTCGGCGGCCTCCTTGTCGGCGAAGTCGAACACCTTGTAGAGCATCTCCTGCTCCTGTTGCTCGATCTCGCCGTGCTGCGTCGACTGCGACACGAGCATGCGCAGCTCCGCCTCGGAGTGCACCTCGTCCTCGGCACCCGGCGGCTGCAGGCCAAGCGAGCGGAGGACGACCTCGGTCGAGCGCTGCAGCACCCAGATCAGCGGGCGGGCGATGAGGAAGAACCAGCGCACCGGAACGGAGACCCAAAGCGCGGTGCCCTCGGAGTGGCCGAGCGCGACACCCTTCGGCACGAGCTCACCGATCACGACGTGGAAGTACGTGAGGATGAGATACGCGAGCGCGATCGCGAGCGCCGCGGCCATCCAGGGGTCGAACGCCTTCGCCAGCGCGTGCTCGCCGAGCGCACCGATTGCCAGAGAGGTGAGTGTCACGCCGAGCTGCATCGCGGAGATGAAGCGCGGCGGGTTCGCGGTGATCCGCAAGACGTCGCGCGCGCGACGGTTGCCCTGATGGTGGAGCTCGATGATGCGCGTGCGGCGCGCCGTGACGAGGCCATATTCGGCAGCGACGAAGAAGGCGTTCAGCAGGATCAGAACGCCGACGGCGAGGAGCTCGAACAGAAGCGTCACGCCCCGACCCCCGGGGCCCCCGTACTAGGAGGGATGTCTTCGTCCAACTGTCACGCAGTATAGGTAACGGCCCCGTCGGCTCCCGTGCGCCGGGCCCGCCCCTCACGGACGAGCCGCTCGAGATGCGAGAGCGTCTCCGCGACCGCGAAGCGGCGCTGGGTCGGCCCGAGTTCGGCGCCGAACAGGCGGAGCGACACGTCGTAACCCGAACGAGGCTCCTCCGCGAGCGCAGCCTGCGCCGCGTCGAGGCGGACCCGATGATGCTCGATCAGCTCGGCTGCACGCCCGGCGGGATTCTCGATCGGCTTCCCGTGGCCCGGCAACGCGAGGCGCGGGGCCAGCTCGATCGTGCGCGCGAGCGACACGAGGTAGTCGCCGAGCGGGTCCGGGCGGCTCTCGGGATAGAGCCCGATCGCCGGCGAAATCGGGTGCAGGAGGTGATCGCCGCCGATCAGGACGCCGTCGCGGAGAAAGCCGATGTGGCCGTCGGCATGGCCCGGGAGCTCGACCACCCTCCAGCCGTCGAGCTCGCTGCCCTCGTACAGCAGCTGCGGATCGTGTGCGAAGCGGATGAACGGCGCGAACGCGTGCCCCTGCTCGATCAGCTCGTCCGCGATCGGCGCAGGGACGCCGTGGCACCGAAACCAGCGAGCGATCCGCTCCGGCCAGTCCCGGGAGCCCCAGACGCGCTCGCACTGCGCGTAGTCGAGGCCTCCCTGGTAGACGGGCGCCCCCGTCTCTTCGGCCGCCGCCGCGGCACCGCCGACGTGGTCCGGATGAAAGTGCGTGATCGCGATGCGGCTCACCTGCAGCGCGGCCCACGGCGCGCCGCCGATTCCGAGCCCGGTGTCGAAGAGCGTCCCGTCGACGAGGTAGCAATGGACGTGGCGCGGGCCCGTCGGGAGCGGGAGCGTGATCCGCTCGACACCATTGTCGAGCGAGACGAACGCTTGTTCTATCATCCCTGCACGGGCATGGGTGTCGAGTATCGCGAAGAGGCGTGCAAGAGCGCCCTCAACCCCGTGAAGGGGATGGGATTCAAGTGGTCGCTGAACCCGTACATGGGCTGCGTCCACCGGTG
>JBJMJS010000146.1:0-11725 GCA_045806225.1 Gaiellaceae bacterium | reverse complement strand
TACATCCGGCCGATCGTGCAGCTGCTGCTCAAGGTGCCGTTCGTCGGCCGTGGAATGAAGAAGGCGTCCGAGGCCGCGCTCGAGCGTCAGAACCCCGAGCTCGCAAGCGCGATCAAGAAACTCGAGCGGTCGGGAGCGACGAAGGATCCGCAGCGCGCGCAGGCGGCGATGAGCCGGTTGACGGCCGGCGAGCGTCGTGCCTACCTGGACGCCGCCGGAGAGCAGACCGACGAGCTGTCCGGACAGATGAACCGCCAGATGCGGCGACAGCTCGAGCGCGCACGCAAGCGCGGCCAGCGCTGAGCGCCCCGCGACCACAACCGAGCGCATGGGAGTGCCTGAAGGCGGACTTCCGCGCGAACGCGCCGGATCTGCCCGAGCACCCGCGGCCCGGCGAGCTTCTGAGGGCGGCAGGGCGGAACGCGCCGACCGTTCGGTTCACGTCGGTCGCGCTCCTTCGCTGCGCCCAGGGGCTCGGCCGGCGCGTCGGTCTGCTCGGCTCCGTCGTGAAGCAGCTGAATCACGTCGTGACCGGGTGCGACATCGCGTACCAGGCTGAGGTCGGCCCGGGGCTCGTGCTCTACCACCCGACCGGTGTGGTGATCGGGCCTGCGTGCCGGATCGGCGCGCGCGCGAAGGTGATGCAGGGCGCGACGATCGGCTCGGACGAGGTGATCGTCGGACGCGTCGGTGCCGCCTCGCCCGCGATCGGTGACGACGCGTTCATCGGACCGGGGGCCGCGATCTTCGGCGACGTCACGCTAGGCGACCGCGTGCAGGTCGGCGCAAACTCCGTCGTGACGAAGTCTTTTCCCGACGACGCCGTCGTCGCGGGCGTCCCCGCGCGCGTCGTCAAGACACGCGGCGATTCGTGACGCGCGTCAGGCGCGCGTGAGCAGCGCGACCGCTTGCGCCGCGAGACCCTCGCCGCGGCCGGTGAACCCGAGGTGATCGGTCGTCGTCGCACGCACCGAGACGGGTGCGTCGACGACGGACGCGAGCTTCTGCTCGAGCTCGCCGCGTCGTTCGGCCAGCCGCGGCTCCTGGCCGACGAGCACGCAGTCGGCGTTGACGACGTCGTACCCGGCCGCACGGACGCGTGCGCACGCGTCGCGCAGCATGTCGAGCGAGTCGATCCCCGCGGGCGTGTTCTCGTCGGACGGGAACAGCGTGCCGATGTCGCCGAGGCCGGCGGCTCCGAGAAGCGCGTCGATCAGCGCATGCGTGATCACGTCGCCGTCGGAATGACCGGCGAGGCCGCGCGGATGGTCGAATGCGACGCCGCCGAGGACGAGGGGCGTGCCGTCCTCGAACGCGTGCGCGTCGAGGCCGAGACCGATCCGCAATCCGCTCATCCGAGCGGCACCTGCGTGCCCTCGCGACGGTCGAAGACCGTGACTGTCTCGTACCCGGCCGACGCGAGGAGCGCGAGCGCACGGTCGAAGTCGCGGCCGACGAGCCGCGGGACATGTGCGTCCGACGCCATCGTGACGGGAACGTCTCGCTCGCGGCAAGCGCGCAGCAGCTCCACCGCCGGGTAGAGCTCGCGGACCGGCCTACGCAGCCCCGCGGTCGACACCTCGACCGCGACGCCACCTTCGGCGATCGCGTCGGCGACCGGCGCGTAGTCGAACCCGTCGAGCCGATCGCCGAAGATCTTGACGAGGTCCGGGTGGGAGAGCACGTCGAAGACGCCGCTGCGTGCGGCGTCCGCGAGAACCGCGAAGTAGCGCTCCCACGTCGCCTCGACACCAAGGGCATCGATCAGCCGCGGCTCGCCGTCGATCGCGTACCCGTCGACGAAGTGGACGGAGCCGAGCAGGAAATCCCACGGGTACGAGTCGAGAATCGCGCGCGTGTCGTCTTCGCGCCCCGGCTCGTAATCGACCTCGAGCCCGAGCTTCACCGGCAGCCCCTTTTCCTTCGCGGTGACGACTGCACCGACGTACGGATCGAGATCGTGCCGGCAGCGGTCGACGTGGTACGGCACATGCCACAACGAGCGTGTCTGCTCGAAGTAGTACGCGTGCTCGCTGAAGCCGATCTCGTCGACGCCGGCCGCGCGCGCCGCCGCGACGAACGGCTCCACGGCGCCGGCCCGGTGTGCCAGCTCCTCCGCCTCGTCGCGAAGGTGCATGTGGTAGTCGACGATCACAGCAACGCCGCCACGCGCTCGAGGTCGTCCGGCTCCGTCACCTTGAGCAGCTTCGGATCGCCGGCGACGATCGTGACGCGTCCGCCCGCGGCCTCGACCGCGGCGGAACAATCGGTCCACGGCTCCGCCCCCGGACGGTCTGCGGCGAGCGCCCGCCGAAGCACGTCGGCGACGAAAACCTGCGGCGTCTGCACCGTCCGCAGGACTGAGCGGTCGACGGTCTCGACGACGACGTCATTCTCGACGCGCTTCACGGTGTCGGCGACCGGCAGGCCCGGAACGGCCCCGTCCCAACCGGCGCTCAACGCCTCGAGGCCGCGCGCGAGCACGTCGTCGGCGACGAGCGGCCGCGCCGCGTCGTGGACGGCGATCACCGCTGCGTCCGCCGGGACCTCGTCGACGGCGGCGCGAACGGAGTCGGTACGCGTCGCGCCTCCGGCAACGCAGGCGCTGACCTTGCCGCACCCGAGCTCCTCTGCGAGCAGGATCGCGGGCTCCTCCCAGCCGGGAGGGGCGGCGACGACGATCGCGTCGATCCACGCCGAGGCATCGAGCCGTTCGAGGCTCTCGGCGAGCAATGGTCGATCCCCGAGGCGGACGAACGCCTTCGGCCTGTCGGCGCCGAGCCGCTCGCCGCTACCCGCAGCAGCGAGGACGGCCCAGACGCTCACCTTGCGCCGGCTGCAGCCTTCCTCTTCGCCGCCGGCTTCTTCGCGGTCGCCTTCTCGGCAGTCGCCTTCTTCGCGGGCGCCTTCGCCGGTGCAGGCTTCGCCTTCACGGCCGTCTTCATCGCGCTCTTCGCGGCTGCTGTCTTCTTCGCCGCCGGCGCGGCGCCGTTCGTCGCCGCCTTCTTGGCGGTCCCGTTCGCGCCGTCCGCACCTGCGAGCACGTCGTCGAGCCACTCTGCCGTCGCGTCCTCGTCGAGGTCCTTCGCGTACATCAACTCGCTCGCGAGGATCTTCTTCGCCTTGACGAACATCTGCTTCTCGCCCGTCGAGAGCCCCTTCTCGCGGTCGCGCAGCGACAGGTTCCGCACGACTTCCGCGAGCTCGAGGATGTCGCCCGTCTTCATCTTGTCCCGGTTGTGCTTGAAGCGGCGGTTCCAGTTCTTCGGCATCTGCGTGCCGCCGCCCGTCAGTGCCTTGA
This sequence comes from Gaiellaceae bacterium, assembly GCA_045806225.1. GTDB lineage: Bacteria > Actinomycetota > Thermoleophilia > Gaiellales > Gaiellaceae > 3-1-20CM-4-69-9. The sequence continues at coordinate 8,424 of JBJMJS010000146.1, read as the reverse complement.
CGACGACTTTGACCATGTCTTCGCCGATCACTTTCCGGAGCCCGACCTTCTCGGCGTTCTCCGACGGGACGTTGACCGTCATGTCGTTGTGCAGGATCTTGATCGTCAGGTACTCGCGCTTCTCGCCGAGAACGTCGCGCTTTTCCTTCTTCACGACCGTGCCTGCCCCGTGGTGTGGATACACCACCTTGTCGCCGACTTTGTACAAGCCCGCCCCTTTCCGTCCTATGTGACCGCGACGCCGGCGGGAGGAGCCGCCGGCGGAGTAAGGCCTATGTTAACAAAACACGCTGGAAACGGCCATGTTTTCGGTGAAATCCCTGCTCATCGCGAGTATTCGATCTCGCGGCGGCGGAGGATCGGCGCAGTTGTCACAAGAACACCCGCAGCCGCGCACAGGAAGACGAACCCGCCGCGGACGCTCGAGGCGCCGGCAACCGCCCCGAAGAGCGGCGGTCCGACGACGAAACCGAGATAGCCGAGTACGGCGACGGTCGAGATCGCCGGCGCGGCGCCGAGGCGCCCCGCGACCCGGAACAGCGTGGGCGCGGAGACGGCGAGACCGAGGCCCGTGACGACGAATCCCGCGAGCGCGAGGAGCGGACCGTGGGCGAGCGCCACGACCGCGAGCCCCACGGCGGCCGCCGTTCCGGCGAACGCCATGCGCGCCGCAGCCGGGGTTCGGGGCGTCCGTTGCGCAAGGAGGCGGCCGGTCACCATCGCGGCCGCGAACATCCCCGGGCCGAGGCCGCTGACGGCCGGGCTCGAGCCGAGCTCGTTCTCGATGAACAGCGCGCTCCACGACTCCACCCCGCTCTCGAGGACGAACGCCAGCGCCAGGATCGCGCCGACGATCAGCAACTCGCCCGCGAGCGGGGCGCTCGCCGACTCCTGGGCGGGCAGGACGGCGGAGGTCCAGTTCACGGCGGCAACGGCGACGAGAACGACGCAGACGACGAGCAGGATCTCCTTCGGGTCCGCGCCCGCACGCCGGGCGAGTCCCGCCGAGATCCCGCCGACGACGACGCCTGCGGAGAACGCAGCGTGGAGGCCGTCCATCACGCGCACGTCCGCGGCGGCTTCGATCGCGTTCGCGCGCGCGTTGATCGCGACGTCGAACGCACCGGTCGCGGCGCCGACGACCAGGAGCAGGGCGAACAGGGCCCACGGCGACCGTGCGAGGGCGGGCAGGGCCCCCGCGACAGCGAACGCACCCGCGGTGAGGGGGACGATCCGGGGCCCCACGCGGTCGAGGATCCGCCCGGTGACGATCATCGCCGGGAGTGCGCCGAGCGAGACTCCGAGCAGGATGAGACCGAGCCGCGGCTCGCTCACATCCACCGCGCGGCGCACCGCCGGCAGCGACGCCGCCCACGCCCCCCACCAGAGGCCTAAGCCGGCGAACGCCGCGGCGAGGGGCGCCGCGTTCCTTCTAGAGCTGGAGATACCGGTCGACGAGGTTGTGTTCCTGCAGCCGCCGCAGCCCCTCGCGGATCTCGCGTGCACGGACGGCGCCGACGCCCGTGATCCGCTCGAGGTCGCGCTGCGACGCGCGGACGATCGCTTCGAGGCCGTCCATGTCCCGGACGACCTGCTTCACGACCTGGTCCGGCAGCCGCGGGATGTGCGAGAGCACGCGATAGCCGCGCGGCGAGACCGAGTGGTCGAGCGGATTGACGTCCCGGGGATAGCCGAGCAACTCCGCCAGCCGCTCGAACTCGAGCAGCTGCCGGTACGGGAGCGCGCGCAGCGCCTCGAGCGCGAGCTGCGCCTTCGGCCCGTCGCCCTCACCGTGGTAGTCGACGACGACCGCAACGCGCTCGGCCGGGACCTCGCCGACGAGCTCCGTGAGCTGCATCCGGATCAGGCGTCCCTCCGACCCGAGCTCGACGCAATCTCGCTCGATCTCCTCGGCCATTCGCATCGTCATCTCCGCGCGCTGCAGCACGACGAGCACGTCGTCGAGCACGACCGCGTTCTGGAACTCGAGCGCGGTCAGGCGAGTGAGCACCTGCTCCAGCCGCTGCCGGTACGTCTCGAGGGTCGCCAGCGCCTGGTTCGTCTTCGCGAGCACCTCGGGGACGGGATCGAGCTGGTAGCGCGACGCGCCGGTGTAGATCGAGATCGTCGACCGCTGCTGCGAGATCGACACCACGAGCGCACCCGTCTGCTTTGCGACGCGTTCCGCCGTCCGATGCCTCGTCCCCGTCTCGTTCGACGGGATCGTCGGGTCGGGCATCAGTTGGACGTTGGCGTACGCCAGCTTGGTCACGCGCGCGTCTACGACGATCGCTCCGTCCATCTTCGCGAGCTCGTACAGCAGCTGGGGCGTGAACGGCTGGTCGAGCCGGATCCCGCCGGAGTACAGGAACTTCAGCTCCTCCGGGTCGGCCACGACGATCAACGCGCCCTCGTGCGACCGGATGATGTCGTCGATCGCCTGGCGGAGCTCCGTGCCGGGCGCGATCGACTCGAGCGAGCGGAGGAGGTTCGGGTCCCTGCGCGGATCGTCCTCGGACGGCGTCCGCGTGAAGCCGAGAGTCGCCTGGACGTCCTGCATCGCGCCTCAGTGTGCCACGCTCACCCGGCGAGCTCGGGCTCTGGCACGGGAGGTGCGCGCCGGCCGATCGTCGCAGTGACGAGGCCGGCGAGGATGCACGCGGCCCCGGCGAGCTGAAGCCGCGAGGGCGACTCGTTCACGATCGCCGCGGCGAACAGGACAGAGCACACCGGCTGGAGCGTGAGGAGGATCGACGTCATCACGGCCGGCAGGCGCGGGAGCGAGCTCGAGATCAGCAGCCACCCGAGCACCTGCGACGACAGCGCGAGCAGGATCAGCCAGCCCGTCGCGGCCCACGACGGCCTCAGCGACAGGTCGCCGACCACTGCGCCGATCGCCGCGCAGCCCACCGCCGACGCGAGCGTCGCGTCGAACAACGGCCCCGCCCGGCGGCGCAGGTCGCGACTCCCTTCGCGGAGCATCAGCAGGAAGCCGGAGTACGCGATCCCGGTCAGGACGCCGTAGAGCGCCCCGAGACGCGGGTTGGCGCCGTACGCGCCCGATTCGAGCACGCCGGAGATCAGGACGACGCCGACGCCGACGATCGGGATCGCGGCGAACGAGGAGCGGTGCGGCCGTTCGCCGAGGAGCGCCCACGCGAGCAGGCCGACGAGCACGACCTGGGTGTTGCCGAGGACGGTCGCGAGCCCGGCGCCGACCTGCTCGATCGCGTTGTGCCAGAGCACGAGGTCGGCCGCGAAGAACACGCCGGCGCCCCAGGCGAGCAGCCGTGCGCGTCGGGGCCGGGACCCGAAGCGGGAATCTTCCCGCCGCGCGAGGAACCACAGCGGCGGCAGCGCCCACGCGCAACGGTAGAACGCCCCGGTCGACGGCGTGGTGTGCGAGAGGCGGAAGAGGATGCCGGAGAACGCGATCGCGACCGCACCGACGAGCACCGCCGGAACCGGCCGGTCGTCGAAGCGGCGGAGCACGTGTGGAGGCTACTCAGCGGGCGTAGGCTCGAGCCCTGCGGCGATGGCCGCCCGCACGGTCTCGACGGCGACGACGCGCGTCTTCGCCGGCGCGTCGGGAACGTCGGCCGGAGCGATTGCCGCTGCGAGGCCGAGCTTCGCGCACTCCTCGAGGCGCCGCGCGGCCTGCGCCGCCGGCCGGAGCCGGCCCGTCAGGCCGATCTCGCCGAACGCCGCATGGCCGTCCCTGACCGGAACGCCTCGGGCCGCAGAAGCGATCGCGAGCGCGACCGCCAGGTCGGCGCCGGGCTCGTCGATCCGCACGCCGCCGGCGACGTTCACGAACACGTCGGCCGCGCCGAGCGCGACCCGGGCATGGCGTCCGAGGACGGCGACGATCATCGCCAGCCGCTTCGGATCGACGCCGGTCGCGACGCGACGCGGCATCGCGAGGTCCGTGGGTGCGACGAGGGCCTGGATCTCGAGCAAGATCGGCCGCGTCCCTTCGAGCGCACACGCAACGGCCGAACCGATCTCGTTCGCGGCACTGCGGCCGAAGACCTCCGACGGGTCCGGGACGCCCTGCAAGCCGGCGCCGGTCATCTCGAAGACGCCGAGCTCGTTCGTCGACCCGAAGCGGTTCTTCACCGCTCGGAGGATCCGGTGCGCGTGGTACCGATCGCCCTCGAATTGCAGGACGCAGTCGACGAGGTGCTCCAGCACGCGCGGCCCGGCGACCGAGCCGTCCTTCGTCACGTGCCCCACGAGGATCGTGGCCACGCCGGCCTCCTTGGCCGTCCGCAGCAACCGCGCAGCCGCCTCGCGCACCTGCGCGACCGAGCCGGGCGCCGAGCCGACCTCCGAGGAGTACAACGTCTGTACGGAGTCGATCACGCAGACGGCCGGCCGCTCCGTCTCGAGCGTGGCGAGCACGGTCTCGAGCTCCGTCTCGGCGAGGATCTCGACGCGCTCAGCGCCCCCGAGCCGCGCCGCGCGGAGCTTCACCTGCGCGGTCGACTCCTCGCCGGTGACGAGCAGCGCGCGACGGTGCTTCGAGATCGCCGCGAGCGCGGTGAGCAGCAAGGTCGACTTCCCCACGCCGGGCTCGCCGCCGACGAGGACGAGCGACGCCGGCACGAGCCCACCGCCGAGGACGCGGTCGAGCTCGGCGACGCCGGTCGGGATCCGCTCGGCCTCGTCCGCCTCGACCTCGGCGAGGCGCAGCAACGGCTTCGGCGGCGCCTTCGCGCCCTTCGCGGCGGAGAGGACGTCTTCGACGAGCGTCCCGAACTCGCCGCATGCCGGGCACTTCCCGAGCCAACGGCCGGCGGCGTAGCCGCACTCCGTGCACGCGAACTGGACTGTCGCCGCCTTCGCCATCGAACCGATTCTCGCAACCGGTCCCGACGGGACCGTCAACGGACGCGGCCGAGATCATGCCGAAAGGCGCTACGGGCTCCGGCGGTCGACGACGGCGCGCACGAACGGACGCAGCGCCCCATACGGCAGCGTGAACCCACGCGACCAGCGAAGGCGCAGGAAGGCGCCGGACGTCTTCGCCGCAAACAGCACGTCGCCGTCCGACGGCGTCACCGGCACGCGCTCGCGAGCAAACGCGCCCTCTCCCCGGCGCCCGAGCGTGAATGCCGCCTCGAACCCGCTGGCACGCGCCGCGCGCGCGGCCTCGCCGCTGTCACGCCCCCACGGGTACGCGAGGTGCCTCGGCCGCTCCCCCAGGAGCTCGAGGAGCCGCTCACTAGACTGCCCGAGGTCGAACAGCGCGTCGTCGTATCCCGTCCGCGCGAGGTCGACGTGGTCATGGCCGTGACTCTGGACGTCAATTCCCCGCACCCTCGCTTCGCGGAGGTCCTCGGCGGACATGAGTGGCGCGTGCCCGTGGGGATCCCAGCCGTTCTCACGGCCGAGCCAGCCGGTCGGCACGAACACGGTCGCGGGAAAGCCGAACCGCTCGAGCACGGGCGCCGCGGCCGTGAGAACCGACCGGAAGCCGTCGTCGAAGGTGATCGCGACGCGGTTTCGCCGCGCGTCGTCGCTCCGGATCGCGTCGTCGAGCGTGACGACGACCCGCCGCCGAGCCAGGAACGCCATCTGGCGCTCGAAGAGGTCAGGCGGGACGAACAGCTGCGCCGGATCCTCGTCCCGCGGCCGGGCCTCGACGCCGTGGTAGACGAGAACGGTCGCGGGCATCGCTACGCCGGACGCAGGCCGTGAAGGTTGCGATCGGGTTCGCCGAGTCGCTCGCTGCGCCGGAGGCGGCGTGGAGCCTGCGCGACGCAGGGCATCAGGTGGTGGCGTTCACGCGCGACGGCGCGAAGCCGCCGGTCCGTAAATGCCGCGACGTCGAGCTCGTCCGCGTCCCACGCCCCGAGGACGACGCCGAGCGGACGGTCGGCGCGCTCGCCGAGGCGCTCCGGCGCAGCGGTGCGGACTGCGTCCTGCCGCTCGACGACGAAGCGGTATGGGTCGGCGCGCGCCTCGCCGAACGCCATGCCGTCCGGTTCGTGGGACCGACAGGCAAGCACGAGGGCCTCGCGCTCGACAAGCGCACGCAACTCGGGGCGGCCGAGGCCGCCGGCTTCCGCGTTCCGGCGGCGCGCGCGTTCAGAACTGCGGACGAGCTGCGCGCGGCCGCGGCGGAAGTCGAGTTCCCGGCCGTCGTCCGCGCGGCACGCGCCGTCGACCTCGTCGACGGCCGGCTCGCCCATCCGCGGGTCGCGGTCGCCGCCGACACGTCCGAGCTCGAGCACGCACTTTCGTCCTTCCCGCCGGGGACGCCCCTGCTCGTGCAGCGATGGATCGCCGGCACGAGCGAAGGCTTCTTCGGCCTCGCCGGCGGCGCGCGCGTCCACGCGCCCAGCGCCCACCAACGGATCCGGATGACGCACCCGCACGGCTCCCATTCAAGCGCCTGCCGCGCTCGCGCGGTCGATCCGGCCGTCGCGGAGGCCGCGGGGCGCATGGTGGCCGCGGCCGCGTGGCGTGGGCTCTTCATGATCGAGCTGCTCCGCGATCGCGACGGCGTGCCGTGGTTCGTCGAGCTCAACGGCCGGCCGTGGGGAAGCATCGCGCTCTCCCGGCGGATGGGCTTCGAGTATCCGGCGTGGGCCGTGGCGCAGTCGATCGACCCCGCATTCGACGTGCCGACACCGGCGCCGCGGTCGCCAGTGCTGTGCCGACATCTCGGCAGCGAGCTGTTGCACCTCCTGATCGTGCTCCGCGGCAAGCGTTCGCGGGCCGCCACCACGTGGCCGTCACGCGGCCGCACCGCTGCGGACGTCCTTCACTTCAGTCGCAGCGACCGCTGGTACAACCTCCGCGCCGGCGAACGATCGGTATTCGTCGACGACACGTTCCACTATGTCGCCGGCACGATGCTCGCGAAGGTCCGCTGACGTGCGATTCGCTCGGTCGGCGGCGCACGTGCATTCCGACTGGTCGTACGACGGCACCTGGACGCTCGACGAGCTCGCGGCCGCGTTTCGTCGCCGACGCTACGCCGCGATCCTGCTCTCGGAGCACGACCGGACATTCGACGCAGATCGCTGGGCCGGCTATCGCGAGGCGTGTGCGCGCGCGAGCCGCGGAATCCTCCTCGTGCCGGGGATCGAGTACAGCAACGCGGACAACACGGTGCACACGCTGGTGTGGGGCCCACGCGAGTTCCTCGGCCGCGGGCTGCCCACCGCAGACCTCGTCGCGTCGGCGCGCGAACAGGGCGGCGTCGCCGTCCTCGCGCACCCCGACTGGAAAGGGGCGGCGGCCCGGCTCGACCGCGCGATGCTCGCTGCGCTCGACGGCGTCGAGTGGTGGAACCGCCGCTATGACGGGCTTGCGCCGAGCGCCGCCGCCGCCCGCCTCGGAGTGGCGGCGACGCCGTACGTCGGGCTCGACTTCCATACCCGGCGGCAGTTCTTCCCGCTCGCGATGCGCATCGGGGTCGACGGCGCGCTGACACCCGAGGCCGTCTTCGGAGCGCTTCGCGCCCGAGACGCTCGCGCCGAGGCCGGTCACACCGGCGTGGAGCGCCTGGCGCGGGGCGCGCCGCTGCAGGCGTTGCGCGCGGCAGACCGTGCGAAGGACGCCGCGATCACGGCGTCACGACCGGCGCGCCGCGCCTGGCGAAGCGCTCGAGAACGCTGAACGTCGCCGGCCGCGTTGCCGCGGCCGGCGCCTGTCCTATTCGGTGTCGGGATCGTCCGCCGAGTCGGTCGGCTCGTCGCCGACCGCCGGCACGGTGATCTTCTCGGGCGCGATCTCGCCGGGGATGACGGTGATGTCGACCTCGGTCGCATCGGCGGCACGACCGACCAGGATCGTCGAGCCCGGTTCCAGCGACCGGCCGAGGACGAAGTCGGCGAGCGGGTCTTCGATCACGCGCTGGATCGCGCGGCGCAGCGGCCGGGCGCCCATCGCCGGGTCGTAGCCCTGCTCGACGAGCAGCTCCTTCGCCTCGTCGGTGAGCTCGATCGCGATCTCGTGCGTCGCCATCTGCTCGCGCACCCGCTTCATCTGCAGGTCGACGATCGTCGTGATCTCTTCCTTCGTCAGCTTGTGGAAGACGATGATCTCGTCGATGCGGTTGAGCAACTCGGGGCGGAACACCTTCTTCAGCTCGCCCATGATGCGGTTCTTCATGTCGTCGTAGGACACGCCCATCTCGTCCTCGCCGACGCTGAAGCCGAGTGTCGTGTTCTTCGCGATCGAGGCCGCGCCGATGTTCGACGTCATGATCACGATCGTGTTCTTGAAGTCCACGTGCCGGCCCTGGGCGTCGGTCAGGCGCCCCTCCTCCAGCATCTGCAGAAGGATGTTGAACACGTCCGGGTGCGCCTTCTCGATCTCGTCGAGGAGCAGCACCGAGTACGGCTTCCGGCGAACCGCTTCGGTCAGCTGGCCGCCTTCGTCGTAGCCGATGTAGCCGGGAGGCGAGCC
>JBJMJS010000145.1:0-4749 GCA_045806225.1 Gaiellaceae bacterium | reverse complement strand
GCGTGCGAGCCACGTGTCGAACATCTCCTCGACCTCGGCGCGCGATGCGAACGTGGAGTGGTGATCGAGATCGACGTTCGTCAGCACCGCGACCTCAGGCTCGAGCGCCTCGATCGTCCTGTCCGACTCGTCGCCCTCGACGACGAGCCAACCCGTCCCGGCGCCGGCGTTGCCGCCGAGCTGAGGAACGTCCGCGCCGACGAGGAACGCCGGATCCTCGCCCAGCTCGCGCAGGACGAATGCGATCATCGCCGTCGTCGTGGACTTTCCGTGCGCGCCCGCGACGACGATCGAACGCCGCATCCGGACGACCTCCGCCAGGAACTCCGCACGCGGACGCCCTGCGATGCGCCCGGCGAACGCGGTCGAGACGATGGGCTCCCAGCCGTCCGGCGTCACCGGCACGTCCGGGCTGATGTCCACCACGATCTCTGCGGGCAGGTGCGCGAGATACGGCGTCTGCACGCGATCCCACCCGCGGACGTCGGCGCCCCAGGCGTGCGCGAGGAGGGCGTAGCCGCTCATTCCCGCGCCGCCGATCCCGGCGAACCACAGCCGCCGCGATTCAAGCGGCGAGGGCAACGAGCTCCTCCGCGATCCGGTCCGCTGCATCGGGACGCGCAAGCCTCAGCATCGCGTTCGCCATGTCGCCGAGCCGCCGCGGATCGTCCAGCAGCGAGCGGATCACGTCCGGGGCGCGACCGGCGTCCGTCTCGCGTACGACGATCGCCCCGCCGCCGCGTTCGAAGTACCGCGCGTTCTTCGTCTGGTGATCGGCCGTCGCGAAGGACCCGGGAACAAGGACCGCCGGCTTCCCGGCTGCGGCGAGCTCCCACACCGACCCGCCGGCGCGTGCAAGCACGAGGTCGCACGCGCCGTACGCCGCGCCGATCTCGTCGGTGAACGCGACGAGGCGGTAGTCGGCACGCGACACGCGGTCGCGCAGCAGGTCGTAGTCACGCGTGCCGCACACGTGGAGGACTGCAGGTCCTGCAGCGCCGAACGCATCGAGTGCGAGCTCGTTCAACAGTCGCGCACCGAGCGAACCGCCGAACACGAGCAGGACGGGCCCGACCTCGGGCAGGTCGAAGATCTGCCGCGCCTGCGCCTGCGGCACAGCGCGTGAGCGCTCGGGGATAGGGCGGCCGGTGACGACGTACTTGTCGCCCGATCGTCGGTCGATCGGGAAAGACAGGAACACGCGACGGGCGAATGGCGCCGCGAGACGGTTCGCGAGCCCGAGGTGCGCGTCCGCCTCCATCACCGCGGCCGGGATCCGCTTCGTCGCGGCCGCGAACACCATCGGCCCCGCGACGTACCCGCCGCCGCCGAGCACGACGTGAGGCCGCCGGTCGGCGAGGATGCGCCCGCAGGCGGCCGGCGCGCGACCGGCGAGCATCACCGCACGGAGCAGCGCCGGCGACGGGCGCCGCGGCAGGCCCGAGATCGCGAAGGTGTCGAGCTCGTAGCCGGCGTCAGGAACGAGCTGCGCCTCGGCGCGGTTCGGCGACCCGGCGAACGTCACGTGCACGCCGCGCCGGGCGAGTGCCTCCGCCACCGCGAGTGACGGCAGGACGTGTCCGGCTGTTCCCCCGGCTGCGATCAGGCAGCGAAGCTCGTGCTGTTCCGGCATGGCTTCCGGCGATGTTAAGGAGGACGCCGACGGACAGGAGGGCGACCACCAGCGACGAGCCGCCGTACGAGATGAACGGGAGCGGGATTCCCGTCAGCGGCGCGAGGCCGAGCACGGCCGCGAGGTTGATCACCGCCTGCCCGGAGACGAGCGCGACGATCCCGGCCGCGAGCCGCTTGCCGAAGGGGTCCTTGCACGCGAGCGCGACCCGAAGCCCGATATACGCGAATGCCGCATAGGCGGCGATCAGCGCTGTCACCCCAACGAGCCCCAGTTCCTCGCCGATCACGGCCGTGATCATGTCCGTGTGTGCCTCCGGCAGGTAGTTGATCTTGGTCACGCCCTGGCCGAGACCGACGCCGAACGGCCCGCCTGAGCCCAGCGCGATCATCGCCTGCACCGTCTGGAACCCCGCGCCGTGCGGATCCTTCCAGGGGTCGAGGAAGCTGAAGAAGCGCGCGCGGCGGTACGGCTCGAACCAGATCGCGAGCAGTCCGAGCGCGGTCACGATCCCGGCGCCGGTCGCGAGCGTCGGCATCGGCGTGCCGGAGATGAGCAGGACCGCCGCGAGGATCACGACGATCGAGATCGCCGTGCCGAGATCCGGTTCCGCGATCACGAGGACGCAGAACGCCCCGAGCAGGAGGCCGATGGGCCGCGCGAGCTCTTTGAGGGTTCGCGGCGGTCGACGACGGGAGAGATGAGCCGCGACCCAGATCGCGAGCGCCAGCTTCGCGAGCTCCGACGGCTGGAACGTCGCAGGCCCGAGCGCGATCCAACGCCGGGCGCCGTTCACGCGCGTCCCGACGACGAGCACGGCAAGGCACATCAGTAAGGCGACCGCGACGAGACTCGGTGCGACGGCGCGCAGGCTGCGGTAGTCGACGCGCGACATCCCGATCATCAAGGCGACGCCGAACAGCGCGTAGATCCCCTGCTTCTTGAGGTACGACATCGGATCCGTCTGCGCGAGCGCGGCGGGCGCCGAGGTTGCGCTGTAGACCATCACGAGGCCGAAGGCGACGAGCCCTAGCGTCACGAGCACGAGCAACCGCGTCTCGAGCTGCCGCGTCACGCGAGCGCCTCGACGAGCCGGCGAAATGCGTCGCCGCGTTCCTCGTAGTTGCGGTACTGGTCATAGCTCGCACACGCCGGCGACAACAGCACGACATCCCCGCGCTCGGCGTCGTTCGCGATCGCCGCGATCGCCTCGGCAAGCGTGTTCGAGCGACGGTAGGAGCGGCGAGCACCGTCGAGCGCCGCAGCGATCGTGTCGCTCGCCTCGCCGATCAGGTCGATCGACCGGACCGTGTCCGGGAGCGCCGCCGCGAGGTCATCGAACGACTCGCCCTTCAGCGAGCCCCCGAGGATGAGTCGAAGCGGCTCGGCTGCGTACGCCGCGATGCCGCGCCGGGCCGCGGCGGTGTTCGTCGCCTTCGAGTCGTTGACGTAGCGGACGCCGCCGTGGTCCCGCACGAGCTCGAGCCGATGCTGGACACCCGGGAAGGTCGTGAGCGCGGTCGCGAGCGCCTCGTCGTCGATGCCGGCTGCACGCGCGGCGGCAACAGCGGCGGCCGCGTTCGCGCGGTTGTGCTCACCCCGGATCAGCGGCTCGGACGGGAGCTCGTCGTCGGCAGCGAACTCGATCCCGTCGAGGCCCGAGTCGCGCGGGACGATCTTGACGCGCGCACGTTCGAAGATGCGGAGCTTCGCCGAACGGTACGCGGCGAAGGATCCGTGGCGGTCGAGATGGTCCGGCTCGAGGTTCAGGAGGACGGCGACGTCGCACGCGAGCTCGTGGACGTCCTCGAGCTGAAAGCTCGACAGCTCGCACACGATCCATGCGTCCGGTGGCAGCGCGCCGTCGAAGCTCGTCAGCGGCCGGCCGACGTTCCCCGCGACGGCGACAACGAGTCCGGCGGCGCGGAACATCTCGCCGAGGAGCTCACACGTCGTCGTCTTGCCGTTCGTGCCGGTCACGCCGACGAACGGGTGATGCGACAACAACCGGTAGCCGAGCTCGATCTCGCTCCAGATCGGGATGCGGCGCGCACGCGCGGTTGCAGGCAAAGGCGACTCGGCGGGTACGCCGGGGCTCTTGACGAGTAGCTCGACACCGTCCAGCAACGCTTCCTCCTCCCTCCCGAGCCGCACTTCGACGCCCGCCTCGGCAAGCCTTCCGGCGTCGACCGTGGCGTCGCGGTCGGTCGCCACGACGTCGACCCCGCGGCGCGCGAGGGCGAGCGCCGCCGCCTGGCCCGAGCGGGCGAGCCCGACCACGAGCGCGTGACGCGGAAGCTTCATCGCCGCAGCACGCGGTCGACGTCCTCGCCGTCGGCGCCGAGGACGACATCGACGCTGGCGTCGGGAAGCGGCAGCACGTCGGGCGTGCCGAGCATGAAGAAGACGTTCGCCTCCCGGCACGCGGCCCGCACGCGCGCCAACTCGTCCGGCGACTCGTGGATCACGATCACGTCGCCATTCGCGCCGACACGCTCGAGCGCCTCTGCGAGCGTGGCACCACCGAGATCGACGGCCGTCGTGGTCAGCGGCGGAAGAACGTGAAGTCACGGTAGAAGAGCGCGAAGCCGATCGCGCACAGGATCGCGGTGACGATCCAGAAGCGGACGACGATCTTCGTCTCCGACCACGCCTTCATCTCGAAGTGGTAATGGATCGGCGCGATCAGGAAGACGCGCCGTCCCCAGTACCTGAACGACACGACCTGGATCATCACCGACAGCGCCTCGATCAGGAAGATCCCGCCGATCAGGAGCAGAAGGGGGATCGTCTTCGTGAAGATCGCGAACGCCGCGAGCGCGCCGCCGATTCCCATCGCGCCCGTGTCCCCCATGATCACCTCGGCCGGAAAGGCGTTGTACCAGAGGAAGCCGATCGTGGCCCCGATCAGCGCCGCGCCGACGATTGCGAGATCGAGCCGCGAATCGAAGCGCCCGCCGGGATTGCCCGAGCGGATGTACGTCACGACCGCAATCGCCGTGAACGTGATCAGCGAGATGATCCCCGTCCCCGCGGCGAGCCCGTCCATGCCGTCGGCGAGGTTGACGCCGTTCGTCGTTCCTGCGATCACCAGGAACAGCAGCACGTACCAGCCG
>JBJMJS010000144.1:0-15014 GCA_045806225.1 Gaiellaceae bacterium | reverse complement strand
GCCGCCGATCTCGTCGTGATCCGGGTCCGTGACGGCGACGACCTGAGCGCATGTGCGGTCGCGAGCCGCTCGACGGCGGTCGCCGCCGAGCTCGAAGCGACGCGTCTGCCCGCAGCCGATCTTCAGAGATTCGGCGCGGACGGCGCCGAATCGCTTTCGCCGCCGACGCGTCGGGCCGCCGTGCGGCTGCGCGCCGAGCACGCATTCGTCCTCCCGGTCGGCGGCGACGAGCACGCTGCCGGCTCGATCGAGGTCGCGCGCGCCGGCGATCCATTCGACGACTCCGACCGGCGACTGGTGACGCTCGCGGCCGCGCAGACGACGCTCGCGATCCGCGCGCTCGGCGTGGACGAGGGGGTGGACGCCGGCGCGGACAGCATCCTCTCGCTCGCCGGTGACGCACTCGTCGCGGTCACGGACGAGGATCGAACGGGGGACCACGTCACGCGTCTCGCCGTCGAGGCGACCGGCGCCCTCGCCGGCCTCCTCTGGCGCGCCGGCGACGAGTCGGTCGCGCTCGCCGCCTCGTTCGGGCTCGGCGCCGCCGACGGCGCGCTCGTGGACGCCGGCGAGGCGGCCGAACGTGCCCTCCGGGGCCGGGAGCCCGTACAGGTCGAGCAGGACGCCGGACGGCTGCCGCTTGGGGCGGGCGTCTCGGCGACGCTCCAGCTCGGCCAGCCGCCGATCGGCGCGCTCCAGCTGCTCTTTCCGGCGAGACACATCCCTGCCGACGCAGAGCTGGTCCGCCTTCGCACGTTCGGCGTGCGCGCGGCCCAGGCGCTGCGGGCGGGGCTCCGGACGCGCGCGATGGCCGCCGAGCTCGACCGGACGCGCGCGCTGCTCGACGTGGTCGGCCAGGCGATCTCACAGTTGTCGCTCGCGCACACGCTCGAGACGGCCGTCGTCAGCGTCGGAGAGCTGCTCGGCGTCGAGCGGCTGGCGGTGTACCTGAAGGCGGGCGACCGGCTCCTGTCCGCCGCGGGCCTCGGGCTCGCCGGGCCGCACGTGCGCGTCGCCGAGCGGTTGCTCGAGCTCGCGCTCGGCCCGTTCCGCGGACGCGGTGTCGCCGCCTTCGCCGACGTCGCAGCCGACCCGCGGCTCGCGTCGGTCGGCGACGCGGCCGCCGAGGCCGGCATCGAGGCCGCCGTCGCTGTGCCTCTGCTCGCGCGCGGCGAGATGGTCGGGCTGCTCGCGGTGTTCCCGCCGCGGGCGCGTCCGCTGACGCCGAACGAGACGACGCTGTTGAGCGCACTCGCGACTCAGCTTGCTGTCGCCGTCCAGAACGCTCAGTTGCACGAGCAGGCGACGCAGCTCGGCGACGAGCGCGAGCGGGCGCTCGATGCAGAACGCGCGTCAGCACGGCAGTTGCGTGCGCTCTACGAGATCTCGCGGTCGTTCGCGCAGAGCCTCTCGCTCGACGCGACGCTCGAAGCGGTCGCGCGCACGGTGACGGAGGTGCTGGACGTCGATGTCGCCGTCATCCGGATGCCGGACGAGCGTCAGGAGGCGGTCGTCGCGCGCGCGTTGAACGTGACGGACGCGCGCGCCGACGAGGCCGTACGGACCGTCGTCGGCCGCGATGAGCCGTTCGGCGCGCCGCCCTGGCAGCGCCTCTTCCGGCTCGGCGAGAGCTTCCGCCTCACGCGCGAGATGCTGGAGCAGATCGGGCCGTCTGCCGTCGGGATGATCCCGTTCGTCGAGCGAGGGTGGAGCGGCGCCGCGGTTCCGGTCGCGACGACTGCGGACGTCGTCGCATCCTTGACGATCGTGTCGTTGCGGCCGGATGCACCGATCAGCGCCGACACGATCGAACGCGCGGAGGCGATTGCGGGCCAGGCCGCGCTCGCGATCGACAACGCGCGCCTGTACCAGCAGCAGAAGGAGTTCGCGGACACGATGCAGCGATCGCTCCTGCCGCGTTCGGTCCCGGAGCTCGGTGGCCTCGAGGTCGGCGACGCGTACCAGTCGTCGGCGCGCGTGGAGGTCGGCGGTGACGTGTACGACTTCATCGCGCTCGACGACGGGCGGCTCGCCGTCGTGCTCGGCGACGTCACCGGTCACGGGATCGAGGCGGCCGCCGACATGGCGATGGCGAAGTTCGTCTTCCGTTCGCTCGCGCGCGAGCATCCGGAGCCGCATGACTTCCTCGCGACCGCAAACGACGTCGTCGTCGGCGAGATCGCGCCGGGCAAGTTCATCACGATGGCGTACCTCGTCGTCGACCCTCAAAGCGGCACCGTCGCAGGGGCCGGCGCGGGCCATCCGCCTCCACGCGTCGTCACGCCCGACGGCGACGTACGACCGCTCGAGGTCCGGGGGCTCGTCCTCGGGATCGAGCCGGCGCAGACGTATGCAGAGGAGCGGACGACGCTCGAGATCGGCGGCGCGGTCGTGCTCTACACCGACGGCGTCCTCGAGGCGAGACTCGAAGGCGAGCTGTACGGCTTCGAGCGGCTCGACGCGATCGTGTCCGCCGGGCGCCATCTTTCGGCACAGGATCTCGCCGAGACCATCCTCGCCGACTGTCGCGACTTTGCGAAAAACGAGCTCGCCGACGACTGCGCCGTCGTCGTGATCAAGCGCGTCGCCGAGTAGGGACGCGTGATCCGTCTTCGCCGGCCGCCGGGACGGTTCGCGCGCGTCGGCCACCGCGGCGCGTCGGCGCTCGCACCCGAGAACACGCTCGAGGCGCTCGAGCTCGCAGTCGAGCTCGGGTGCGACATGCTCGAGTTCGACGTTCTCCCGCTGCGGGACGGGACGCTCGTGCTCGCCCACTCCGACGATCTGCGTGAGGTCGCGCACGGCGCTGCGCGCGGGAGCGTCCGCCGCCGAACGCTCGAGGAGCTGCGCCGCGTCGCGCCCCAGCTGCCGACGCTCGACGAGGCGCTCGCGTTCTGCGGTCAGCGCCTCCCGGGGATCGGCCTGCAGCTCGACCTCAAGCGCCGCGGCGTCGAGGAGGGCGTCGCCGCGGCGCTGCGGCGCCACCAGCTCGTCGACCGCGCGTGGGTCAGCGGTTTCGACGCGGCGAGCCTCCGGCGTATGGCGGACGCCGCGCCGGAGATCCCACGGTCGTACACGATGCCGCGCGACCGCTTCGGCATCGCCAAGCGCCGAGCCGTGGCGCCCGTCGTCCGCGGTGCGCTCACCAGGCTCGGCGCGTCGCTTCCGGGCCGCCTCCCCGAGCTCCTCGCGAGCGCCCGCGCCTCCGCGGCGACGCTCCACTACTCGGTCGCGTCGGCCGAGGCGATCAGACGCGCGCATGACGTCGATGCCGCGGTCTATGTCTGGACGGTCGACGACGCCGCGCTCGCGCGACGGCTGGTGGACGCGGGCGCCGACGGTATCATCACGAACGATCCGCGGATCTTCAGGAGCCTGGAAGCGTGAAACGCGTCGTCCTTTGCATAGCTGTGGTTGCTTCGCTTGCCGTCGCCGGCTCGGTTCGCGCTGACGACACACCGCCCGCAGAGGCGACGATCGCTGTCGGCGTGACGATCGGCAGCGTCGACGTGGGCGGGATGACCGTCACCGCGGCGGCGACGGCGGTCCAGGACGCGTTCAACCAGCCGCTCGAGCTGCTCGTCGCCGGGACGCGCGTCCTCGTGACCCCCGACGTCGTCGGCGCGACGGCCGGAGTGCAGAAGGCGGTCGAGAAGGCCCAGGCCGCCACCAGCCCGGTCGAGGTTCCCCTTCCCGTCACGGTCGACCGGTCGGCGACGACGTCCTTCGTCGCGAAGCTGGCAAAGCGGTTCGACCGCGGCGCCGCCGACTCGAAGCTCTTCCTCCGCGGCGGACGGCCCTTCCTGACGAAGGAGCGGCGAGGACGGAAGCTCGACCAGGCCTCGTCGACGCGAGTGATCGTCCAGGCGCTGACGTCCGGTGTGCGCGATGCGAGGACCCTGCCGCTGCGCTTGCAGCGCGCGGCGGTGACGCGCGCGAACTTTGGGCCGGTGATCGTGATCCACCGCGGCCTCAACCGCCTGTACCTCTACAACGGGATGCGGTACTGGCGCGTGTTCGCCGTCGCCACCGGGCAGACCCAGTACCCGACCCCGCTCGGTCGCTTCCGGATCGTGGTCAAGTGGAAAAACCCGTGGTGGTACCCGCCTGCGTCGCCGTGGGCGCAGGGCGCGAAGCCGGTTCCGCCGGGACCGAACAACCCGCTCGGCACCCGCTGGATGGGCCTCTCCGCTCCCGGCGTCGGCATACACGGAACGCCCTCGGACGGCTCGATCGGCTACTCGCTCTCGCATGGCTGCATCCGCATGCACATCCCCGAGGCGGAGTGGCTGTTCAATCACGTCGATCTGGGCACGACGGTCTTTATCGTTCCGCACTGATGTCCCAGCGTTTGCGGTGGGGAGCGGAGGCGCTGGCGGTCGCGCTCGTCCTCGCGCTGCTCGCCCTGTTGATCTGGCGCGTCGTGCGCGGCAACGAGCAGGGTGTCTCACAGGCGCTCGCCGCGGGAAAGAAGCCGAGCGCGCCGAGCTTCACGCTGCCGCGACTGTCCGGCGGGGGAAAGGTGCAGCTCGCTGCCTTGCGCGGAAAACCGATCGTGCTCGATTTCTGGGCGTCGTGGTGTGTCCCGTGCATCAACGAGTCGCAGCGGCTCCAGGCGCGATACGAGCGGTACCGCGATCGCGTCGCGTTCCTCGGCGTCGACACGAAGGACTACGCCCCCGACGCGCGCCGCTGGCTGCGCAGGCACCGCATCACGTATCCGAGCGTGCACGACGGCAGCGGCGATGTGTTGTCGCGGTGGGGTGGCCTGCCGATTCCGAAGGAGTTCTTCATTCGGGCTGACGGCACGGTTGCGTGCGAGCTGATCGTCGAGGAGGACCTCGACCGCTGTCTGCGCGAGATCAGCTCGTGATCCGTTTCGTCGCGGTCGTCGTCGCCGCGCTCGCACTCGCGCCGTCCGCGCTCGCATGCACCGCGCATCCCTCGCAGGCGCAGCTCGAGGGACAGGTGATGTGCCCCGTCTGCGGGACGACGCTCGACCAGTCGGACTCTCCCGCGGCGCAGCAGATCAAGGACGTCATCCGCCGTCGCATCGCGGCGGGCGACTCCGACTGCCGGATCAAGGACCGGCTCGTGCAGAGCTACGGCGAGTCGATCCTCGCCGCACCGCCGCGGCACGGGTTCGGCTTGCTCGCATGGTGGCTGCCGGTCGTCGGGATCCTCGCCGCCGGGACGATCCTCGGCGTCGCCGCATGGCGCTGGTCCCGCGCACGCGAGACCGAACCTCCGGTCGACGCCAGCCTCAACGGCCACGGCGTGATCGACCCGAACCTCGACCGGCGCGTGGATGAAGAGCTCGCGCGCTACGACGGCTGATGCTCGCCGCGAAGATCCCTGTCGCGTTCGCAGCCGGTCTGCTCTCGGTCGTGACGCCGTGCGTGCTCCCGCTCGTTCCCGGCTATCTCTCCGCGATCTCGGCCGTCGAGGCGAACCGACTCGGCGAGCCGCGCCCGGCCCGCCGCATCGTCCTCGCGAGCCTACCGTTCATCCTCGGCTTCACGGTCGTGTTCGTCGTCCTCGGGGCGGCCGCCGCGGCGATCGGCGGCGTCGTCAACCCGGACCGGCAGCTCGAGATCGCCGGGTTCGTCCTCGTCGTGCTCGGCCTCGTGTTCATGGGGCTGTTGCCGTGGCCCGAGCGGATCATCGCTCCGGGGCTGCTGACGCGCTCGAGCCGGACCGGATCGAGCGTCCTGCTCGGCGGTGCGTTTGCGGTGTGCGCGGCACCGTGCATCGGCACCGTCCTCGCCGGCATCCTCGTCCTCGCGGCGAATACACACACGGTCGTCCGCGGCTCGATTCTGCTCGTCGCCTACTCAGCCGGCCTCGGTGCGGCGTTCCTGCTCGCCGGAATCGCGTTCGCGCGCGCGATGTCGGTGTTCCGCTGGTTGCGCGACCACTACGTCACGATCCAGCGTGTGAGTGGCGCGATCCTCGTCGCGCTCGGCCTCCTGCTGTTCTTCCATCTCGACTGGTGGTTGCGCGTCGCGCTCAACCGGGTGCTGGAAGCCGTCGGCCTCGGCGGCCTCTGACGTCAGAGCCGCGGCGGCGGCAACTGGAGCGAGCCGCGCTCGCGGAGCTCGCGCAACTGCGCCAGCAACGGCGTCAACTCGATCCCGCGGTGCGACGGCGCGTACGCGCTCAGTCGCCGGTGCGCTTTCTCGAGCTGGCGTTCCATGCCGATGCGGCGGCCGCGGCCCGCCTGGTACCACGCGACCGAGACGTGCACGAGCCCCTGGAGGAAGTCGCGTTCCGCGGCGGGCGCCGCGCGCCAGGCATCCTCGAGCTCCTCATGTGCCGCGAAGAACTCGCCGCGACGGATCAGCTCGACGCCCGACTCAAACCCTGACGCGGATTTCCCCGTTCTCGACCTGCACGTCGTACGTCCGAAGCTCGATCGCGAGGTCGAAGTCGTTCTTGCCCGTCCGGACGTCGTACTGCCATCCGTGCCAGGGGCAGGTCAGGAGGCAGCCTTCGAGATGGCCTTCGCCGAGCGGTCCCTTCAGATGGACGCACTCCTGCTGTGTCGCGTAGAAGCCGCCGTCGCAATGGGCGAGCGCGATCTGCTGCTCGCCTGTGTGCACCGTCGTCACCGTCCCCGGAGGAACGTCTTCGACGCGCGCGACCGTGACGAACGCCCCGTCGGACATCGCGGCGACACTAGCAATCGGCCTTGATCAGACGCTGTGACCAGCGCTACCCTCCGCGCGTGGCCACGATCCTGTTGTGCGGGGTCGACACGTTCTTCCGGGCAAAGCTGGAGGCGCTTCTCGCGGGCCATCATCTGGTGACGAGCGACAGCGTCGACTGGCCCGAGCTCGTGATCGCGGACATCTCGCGCGTCGACCCCGAAGAAGTCGCGGACACGTATCCGGACGTCCCGATCCTCGGTTTCGGCGGCCACACCGACACCTCCGGCCTACGCCGCGCGCACGCCGCCGGCTTCGACCAGGTGATCGTCAAGAACGCGCTCCAGGAGCGTGCCGCCCAGATCGTCGACGAGCTGACGACGACCGGCTGACCCCGCGCCCCCGGCGGTCCGCCTCGGCATGTCCGAAACACCCACGGCCCGGGTCAGACCCGGGTCGTGGCTCGTCTGGACACGGCGTGCCGCTCATCCGGCTCGGCCTGCGGCGCTCGCAGGCTCGGCGCGCGCCGTTCGTGACGCTTCCGGCACGGAGTCGGCACACGAAAAGACATGGCCGGGGTCAGACCCGGGCCGTGGCCGGTTCTGGCACGGGAGGATCGTTCGCGGCTCCGACGGACGGGGCCTGGAGGACGGTGCGGCGGGCGCGACCTGGCGTCCGGAGCCGATTCGGCTTTAAGTAAAGTAGCCCGCTCTTATGACGTACATCATCGCCGAGCCCTGCATCGACATCAAAGACAAGTCGTGCGTCGATGTGTGCCCCGTCGACTGCATCCACGAGGCCGACCGCATCCTGGTGATCGATCCCGAGGAGTGCATCGATTGCGGCGCGTGCGAGCCGGAGTGCCCGGTCGAGGCGATTTTCCCGGAGGACGCGCTGCCTGACAAATGGAACGCGTTCGTCGAGATCAACTACGCCTACGGCAAGGGCCTCGACGTCGTCAACCAACTGACGCAGAAGTACGCGGACGAAAACAACGTCCAGAATCCACCGCTGGAATAGCCGGAATAACGCGCGCCCGCTCCGGGCATACACGGCATGTCGTCCATTTGAAAGGGGTTGAGATGCCGAAGGAATGGAGTGCGAAGCGCGAGCGTCAGTACGAGCACATCAAGGACTCGGAGAAGAAGCAGGGGCGCTCGACCGATCGTGCGAAGGAGATCGCCGCACGCACCGTCAACAAGCAGCGCAGCGAGGCCGGCGAAACGAAGTCGTCCTCCAAGAAGAAGTCGTCCTGACAGAGACAACACGACGGTCGGTATCGTGACCGCCGTGAAACCGAAGACGCTCGACCACGTCGCCTTCTGGGTCGCCGATCGCGAGCCGATCGTCGAGCTCGCGACGTCCCGCCTCGGCATGCACGTGATCGACCGCCAGGACGCGTTCACGCTGATCGGCTCCGACGCGCGGCGCGGGAAGCTAACGCTGTTCACGGCCGAGGGGCCACGCGAGCAGGGCGCGATCAAGCACGTCGCACTGCGCGTCGCGGAGCTGCCTGCGGACGGCGAGACGGAGTTCGACGCGGGTGAAGGGATGAAGCTGCGCGTCGTCGAGGCGCCGACCGACGTCGACTACGACCTCGACCACGTCGCGCTCTACACGCCCGATCCCGAGCAGACTGCCGAGGAGTGGAGGACGCTCGGATTCAACGCAGCCCAGCCGAGCGCCGACGGCAACCCGCGCGTCGAGGTCGGCGGCGCATTCGTCGAGTTCCACGAAGGCGATCCGGGATCGTCGGACAAGCCGCTCCTCAATCACGTCGCCGTCCTCGTCGATTCCGCAGACGACCACACGGAAGAGGCGGAGGAACGCGGCATCGTCGACCGCGTCGTCGATGCCGCGAACACGAAGGCCGTCTTCGTCTGGGGGCCGGACCGCGTGCGCATCGAGTACGTCGAGCACAAGCCCGAGTTCTCATTGACCTAGCGGTCCACGGGGCTGGCATGGCCGGTCTCGCCACGGCGGCGCGCACGCGCGAGCTCGGCCGCGAGCCCGTCGTCCACGAGAAGGGAACGCGGATCGGCGGCTCGATGCTGCTTTCGAGCTGCGTCGTGTGGCGGCACCGCGAATGGGAGGACTTCCGCGCCGAGTGCCCCGACGGCGACGAACGCCTCCAGCGGCTCGTCTGGGAACGCCTCGACGACGCGATCGCCTGGCTCGAGTCGATCGGCGCCCCGGTCGTGTGGCAGGAGACCGGGAATCCGCGGACGATCGGGAAACGCTTCGATCCGCGCGGCCTCACCGACGCGCTCTCCCGGGTGGCCGGCACCATCGAGCTTCGAAGTAACAGTCTGTTGCAAACGGCGCCCGAGCAGGTGCCGGTCGTCCTGTGCACCGGCGGCTTCCAGGGCGACGCGACGCTCGTCGCCGAGCACATCGCGCCCGCCGCGCCGCTTCGCCTGCGCGCGAACCCGTGGAGTGCCGGCGACGGGCTCCGTCACGCCACCGGCCGCGGCGCCGCACTGTCGAGCGGGCTCCACGAGTTCTACGGCCGGAACATGCCCGATGTCGACTTCGAAGAGAACGACTTCGTCCGCGCGGCGCAGCTGTACGGTCGATTCGCGCGCGTGGTCAACGACGTCGGCGAGCAGTTCTTCGAGGGCGAGATCTCGTGGTCGGAGAACGACCTCGTGCAGGCGACCGCGCGCCAGCCGCATGCACGGGCGTGGTACGTGCTCGACGACGCGGCGCTCGAGCAGCGCGTCCGCGACCGCACGGTCGCCGACATGGTCGCGGCGGCGCCGACGGCGGTCGATCCGGGCGAGCTTCCGTTCCGGCCACCGCCGGGTGCGCGAGTTGCCGTGCGCGTCTCGCCCGGGATCACGCACACGATCGGTGGGATCCAGGTCGATGCGGAGGCGCACGTGCAGCGGCCGGACGGCACGGCGATCGACGGCCTCTTCGCAGCGGGCGCGGACGCCGGCGGGATCGCGGCGGCCGGCTACGCGAGCGGTCTCGCGGCCGCGCTCGTGCTCGGGCTCGCGGCCGCGGAAACGATCGCCGGTTGACGTGAAGGAGTGAGGGCGTCCGCGCGAAACGTTGAGCTCCGGTTGGCTGCGTCCTGGAGGTCTGTGTGAACAGCGTGTTTCAGCGGTGTGCTGCGGCAGTGCTCGGCTTCGGCTTCGTTGCGGTTGCTCTGTCCCTCGGCGTCGGATCGGCGCTCGAATGCCTGCTCTCGTCGGCCGCGTTCTACGGCGCGGCTTCGCTTCTCCAACGCAAACGGCTGGAC
This sequence comes from Gaiellaceae bacterium, assembly GCA_045806225.1. Taxonomy (GTDB): domain Bacteria; phylum Actinomycetota; class Thermoleophilia; order Gaiellales; family Gaiellaceae; genus 3-1-20CM-4-69-9. The sequence goes on along the minus strand of JBJMJS010000144.1, from coordinate 5,120 downwards.
CGGTTCACGGTCGAGTTCATGGGGGAGCCGGCCGCGAAGCGGCGCGCGCGCCGCGAGCGGCGCTCCGACAGCCCTCGCCGCAGCGCCTACGACTACGCGTAGCGGCCGCGCGGCAGACTAGCCGCCCGCACGCCCGTGGATCAGTTCGAGCAGCCGCGACGGCTTCCGCCGCGCCTGCCTTCGTAACAGCTCGTCGAGTTGCGCGCCGACCAGAAGGATCGCCGACGATACGAACACGTACCACGACAGGAAGAGCAGGACGGTCAGGCTGCCTGTCGCGCTCCTGAAGTCGGCCACGTTCTCGACCCACAGCTTGAACAGGAGCGACGCGACGATCCAGACGACGATCACGAGGATCGACCCGACGCTCGCCCAGCGCTTCTCCGGCCGCTCCGCGGGGCCGAACCGCATCACGACCGCGACGACGAACATCAGGAGCAACGCACCGACGAACCAGCGTCCGACGCCGAGCGCGAAATGGAGGACGTCGCCGTGCACGCGCGGCGCGACGCTCAGGATCAGGATGCTCCCGATCAGGCAGATGCCGCTGACGAGCGCGAGCACGACGGCCGTGAGCGCGCGCCGGACGAAGGAACGCTTCTCCTCGACGTCGTGGATCTTGTTCAACGCCTCGATGATCGCCGCGACGGCAAGCGTCGTGTCCCAGATCACGAGCGCGGACGCGAACACGATCAGCGGCGCCGTCCCGGAGGTGAGCACCTTCTCCGCGGAATAGTCGATGGCGTGGAACACGGGCGGCGTGACGTGTGGCCGGATCTCGGGGGCGATGCTCTTCCGCCACGTTCCCTGGAGCCCGAGCGCACCGAGCAGCGCGAGCGCGAGCAGCGAGAGCGGGATCAGCGCGATGAGCGCGCGGAAGCCGACCGACGTCGCGTAGACGAAGAGGCGGTGCTCCGAGAAGTCCTGCACCAACTGCCGCAGCAGCGGCGGTTGCGGAGGCTGCCGGCGGCGGGCCATGGAGGCGGCCTTCCCGCTCACCCGGGAAAGCAGACGCGGCGGGCGGGGAGAGCGACGTCCTCTCCCCGCCGTCGCGAAGTGCCTATTTCTTCTTCGTGGTGTAGATCCCCGTTCCGGCCGTCTGCGTCGCCATGTTGGTGTGGTCGCATCCCGACTGGTCGTTGAGGGCCGAAGTGCAGCCCTTGACCGGGTTCGGCTTGTGGTTCGCGTCGTTCTGGTACTGGTCGTCGGAATAGATGATGGACGCGAGGCCCGTCGTCGGCGACGCCTCGACGCCGAAGTCGTCGTAGAGGTCGCGGTTGCCCGTGCACAGCGCACCGCCCTCGCAGACGCCGCCGTGGTGGACGACCGAGTTGACGGTGGTGTAGCCGAAGGCGGGCAAAGGCGAGTTCGCCGCGAGGCTCTGCGCCATCACGACCTTCCAGGGAACACTCGCGGGAGCGCTCTCCGGGTTCCCCGAGTAACCGGTCGCCTGGTAGTAGACGAGATCGATCTTGCCGCCGTCGCCCGCAGCGAGCCAGGGCATCACAGCCGTGTCAGTGCCCTGCGAAACCTGGATCGGCGCGCTGAACGTCTGTCCGTGGTCGACCGAGTACTGGTAGAAGACGCCGTGATTGTCGGAGTACGCGACGTAGACGACGCCCGCCTTGTCGACGGCGACGTTCACGAACTGGTTGTCGTACTTCGCGCTGATGTCGGGATTGAGGTGGACCGGGTAGTCGTGCCACGTCAGCCCGCCGTCGTTCGAGGCGGCGATGCCGACGTTGTGCAGGAAGGCGTTGGGATTCGGCGCGTCTTCGATGTTCTCGAACGCAAAAACGGTGTACATGTAAGACGGGTTCGTCGGGTCGAAGACGAGGTTGCCGGTGCGGCTGCCTCCCTGTGAGGCAGCAAGCCCGACGTCCGACGTGTCGTAGGCGTCCGCGACCTGGGTGAAGCTCGCGCCCGCGTCGTAGCTGCACTGCACGTGCAAGCCCACGTTCGGCACCAGGATCCCAGGCGCTGTCAGGTAGGAGATGCAGACCTTCGAGCTGCCCGTGGCGGCAACCCACGGCCGGTCGTCCACCGGCAGCGCCGTCGCAGGGTTGAGTGACCAGGTCTGCCCGTTGTTGGTCGACGTCGAGACGTCGATGTTCGCCAGCGTCAGCGAGACGACGTAGGCGTTGTAGTTCCCCTGGGCGTTCACCGCCGTTGCGACGGCCGCGTCGGTGTCACCGCCGCCCGGCTCGCGCCCGGCCTCCTGGCCGGTGGAGTCGGAACCAACCGAGACATCGTTCGGGGACGGCGTCGAAGCGAAGTGCAGCCCGTTGTCGCCGGACGTCCAGGCGAGCGTGCCGCGGAGGAGCGCGTTCTCGGAAGACCCGTAGAAGCGGCCGGTCGGCGAGACGGCGATCGCCGGCTCGGCGGCGCCGTTGTAGCAGAGTGCCGAGCCGGGGCAGACCGTCCCGGCCGGGTTCGGCGGCGTCGCCGCAAGGGTGAAGTCGGTGAATGTGTTGCCGGGCTTCGCCGCTGAGGCGACGCCGGCCAGGGCGAACAGCAGAACCAGGGCGATGCTCGCCGCGGAGATTCGCTTCATTCTGGATGGCCCTTTCGCGGTGGGGTCGGCTGACTTGTTGACAGGCGATCCGATACCCGGGCCGGTCGAGGTTCAACCGTCGGTCGGCGGCCTACTTCTCTTCGGGCTCGAAGCCGTCGATCAGCAGCATTCCGCGACGGTCGACGAGGCGGTACGTGCCACCGCTCCGGCCGTGCACCTCGGCTTCCACGTCGACTGCCCCCTCACGCTCCTCAACGTGCTCGACGTCGACGAGGTCAGCGTCGCCCGTTGCGCCGGCGAAGCTTCCAGGTGAAAGCGCGCCGACCGTGCGGACGCAATCCGGGCGCGACCGCACGCGCACGATCTGCCGGATCCCGTCCATGGTCAGATAGCCGCAGGCACGGCCCCCGTCGGCGTCGTTTGCCGCGGCGTAGAAGTTCTTCAGCGCCTGCTTCGCCGCGTCGGTGCGCGCACTTCCCGAGGCCTCGCCGCTGTCATTCGCCGATCCGCAGCCGGTTGTCCACGCGACCGCGAGGATGGCCGCGATCGACGTAACTGCACGCATCAGGCCGGGATCTTAAAGCGGTTGCGCCTGCCGTTGCCGCGACCTGAAAGGTCGCCCGACGAGGGGAGCCCTGGCGCTCCCCTCGTCGGGCTTGGGCGATCGAGGGTCTATTTGAGGCCGATGTTGACGCACTGCGTCTGGCCGTCGTCGAACTTCGCGCAGAGCCTGTAGAGGCCGCCCGGGTCCTTCGGCGACTGCCAGTTGTAGACGTACTGCGAGCCGTCCCAGCGGAACGTCTGGCCGCTCGTCGGCGGGTCGGTGTAAACCTGCTCGTCGACGGGCTGCGTCATCGTCCCCGTCTTGACGGGCGTGACCCAGAGCGGGACCGCCGCGGCCTGGACGGCGGCGCCGGTCGCGTCCTTGAGCTGGAACTTCACGGGCACCGTGCTGCCCGACTTGAAGACGCTCATCGTTGCCTGCGTGTGCGCCGTGTCGTTGATCGGCTGTAGGAAGCCGTCCCAGCGGTACTGGATCCAGATCGACGCAGATGTGGCCGTCTGGCTCGAGTTGAAGTTGGCGCCGCCGCCGTAGCTCGCAGCGAGTGTGTACGTTCCGATGGGGAGGTTGGCAGTGCCGAGAGTAGTGCCGGCGCTTCCGCCCGTCACCGAACCGCTCGCCGTTGCAACGACGACACCCGTGCTGTTCTTCAGCGAGAAGGACGCGGCGCCTTCGCTCGGAATGACGCCGCCGGCGGAGATGATCGCCGAGACATTCACGGAGCTCTGACCGAACATCGCGCTCGCACTCGAGACGGTCACGCTCGTGTCCCGCTTGGCGATCGTGAACGTCTTCGAATCGTTGCTGCCGTTGTGGTCTGCGTCGCCGGCGAAGCTCGCGCTCGCCGTCGCCGTCCCGGCCGTGACGTTGTTCGAGTGGTTCACGGTCAGCTGTTGGCTGAGGCCGCCGAACCCGGTCGCCGTCGCGGTGCAGGGCGTCTGTGCCGCGGCGTTGTAGACGACGCTTGCCGGGCACGTCACGGTCGTGGTCGACGACGCCTTGCCGATCGAAAACGACTGCGGCACGCTCGCGGCCGGGTTGTAGTTGCCGTTACCGCCCTGTGACGCGGTGACCGTGCAGCTCCCGGCTCCCGTGAGGTGGAGCGTCGATCCACTCGCCGAGCACTTGCCCGACGCGGCGAATGCAACCGTCAAACCAGAGCTCGCGGTGCCGTTGAGCGAGAAGTCCGCGTTGCCGTACGTCTTGTCGGCCAGCGACGCGAAGGCCACCGTCTGGTCGGCCTTGGCGATCGCGAGCGTCCCATTGACGTCGGGCGCCGCGTAGTTCGAGTTGTCGAGCGACGCGACGACCGCGTAGCTGCCCGCGTTGGTTGGCGCAGTTGCGGAGCCGCCGTACGTGACGTTCGTGCCCGACAGCGCCGACGGGGTCGTAGCGACGCTCGCCGCGTGCGGTGAACCGTCGTACGTCGCGGAGAGACCCGAGAGGGACAGCGTCGCCGGCGCTTTCGCCGCGGCGACCGTCTGCGAAACGCTCTGCGCCGCGTTGTAGTTCGCGTTCCCCGGCTGCGAAGCCGTGATCACGCAAGCCCCGGTGCCGCTGGTCATCGTGACCATCCCGGTCGAGCCGTTGTAGCTGCACGGACCCGCGGTCGACACCGCGACGCCGAGCATGGAGCTGGCCGCCGGCGCGATCGCGAAGGCCGTGTTGTACACCTGCGGGCTCGCAGGCTGCGCGAACGCGATCGTCTGAGCCGCCTTGTCGATTGCGAACGTCTTGGTGTCGGCGCTCGGCTCGTGGTTGGCGTCACCGAGATAGCTGGCGCTGGCGTGCGCGGTGCCCGCCGCGGTGTTGTCGGTGTAGCTGACGTCGAGGCTCTGGTTGAGCCCGCCGGCACCGGTGACCGTCGCCGTGCAGGGCTTCTGGACCGCGCCGCTGTAGGTGACGTGGGCGGGGCACTCGATCGCGGTCGTCGAGGCTGCCTTGTCGATCGTGAACGTCTTCGCGTCGCTGCTCGGCTCGTGGTTGGCGTCACCAGCAAAACTCGCGTTGGCGTGGGCGGTGCCGGCGTTGGTGTTGTCGGTG
>JBJMJS010000143.1:0-77328 GCA_045806225.1 Gaiellaceae bacterium | reverse complement strand
GGCGACGGAGAGCGAGCTGCGGGCGCTCGCGGAGGAGGCCGATGCCTGGGCGCGGGCGCTGCGGGCGCAGATCGGGTCGAGCGAGCGGCGCGTCCGCGAGCTGTCGGCGGATCCAGCCGGATCGCTCGCACCGATCGCGTCCGAGCTCCGCCGGATCGAGTCCCTGCGGCCGGAGCTGATCGAGATCAGCTCGCTGATGGACGAGCTCGAGCGCCGGGCGCGGTCCTTGCGGACGGAATGGCTCCTGCGCCAGGCCGAGTCCGCGCGTCGCAGCGCGAAGTAGCGCGTTCGGCACACCTTCGTCACACCGACGTGCGTGAATCGGTGCGGCTCCGTCTCGGCGTCGCTCTAGGGTGAACGCGTGGACAGCTCAACGGTCTTCTCGGGTCTGAACGACGGGCAACGGCGCGCCGTCGAGGCGGTGCGCGGCCCTGTCTGCATCCTCGCCGGCGCAGGGTCGGGAAAGACGACGACGATCACGCGGCGGGTCGCGCACCAGGTGGCGTCCGGCGCGTTCGCGGCGAGCGAGATCCTCGCGGTCACGTTCACCGACAAGGCGGCGACCGAGATGCGCGCTCGCCTCGCTGCGCTCGGCGCAGACGGAGTCGCTGCGCGCACGTTCCATGCCGCAGCGCTCGGACAACTGCATGCCTACGGCGGTGGCCCGCCCGGCAAGATCGTCGCGTCGAAGGCGCTCGCGCTCCGGCAGATCGCGAACACGCTCCCGCGGCCGTATCGCTTCCGTCCGGCCGGCGACCTCGCGACCGAGGTCGAGTGGGCGAAGAACCGCAGGCTGACACCGGCGACGTACCTCGACGGGCTCGACGGGCACGAGCCGCCGATCCCGGCGGACCTGATGGTCCGCGTGTTCAAGCGCTACGAGGAGCGGAAGGCCGAGGCGGCGTACGTCGACTTCGAGGATCTCCTCGAGCGCGCGATCGCGCTGTTCGACGACGCCGGCGTGGCCCGCGCGGTCCGCGAGCGCTTCCGCGCCTTCACGGTCGACGAATACCAGGACGTGAACCTGCTCCAGCAGACGCTGCTCGACCGCTGGCGCGGCGACTCCGAAGAGCTCTGCGCGGTCGGCGACGACTACCAGTCGATCTACGCGTTCACCGCAGCAACGCCCGCGTACCTGCTTGCGCTGCGCACGCGCTTCGACGGCGTGACGGTCGTGCGGCTCGAGGACAACTACCGCTCGACGCCCGAGGTGCTCGCCCTGGCGAACCGACTCGTGCCGAAGCTCGGCGGCGCCGAGAAGACCCTCCGTGCGACGCGGCCGTCCGGGCCGCAGCCGACCCTGCAGGCGTTCGCGAGCCACGGCGACGAGGCCGCGTTCGTCGTCCGGCGGATCCGCGAGCTTGCGGCCGAGGGGGTCGCGTTGGAGGGCATCGCCGTGCTGTGCCGGACGAACGCGCGGCTCGCCGACTTCGAGGAGGTCTTCCACGACGCGCGGATCCCGTTCCAGGGCGCGGCGCTGCTCGGCCGCGAGGCCGCGCGGCGCTTGCTCCGCCGCATCCGGGAGCTGAATGCAACCGCCGTCGGGGCCGCGGTCCGCGGCGCGGCAGAAGACGCGGGCTGGCTGGAACATCCGCCGGACAAGCTCGGGGAGCGGGAACAGGTCCGCCAGGCTGACCTGTCGCGCTTCGTGCGGCTCGCGCGGGAGTTCGACGACGGAACGCGGACGACGCGCGATTTCGTCGACGACCTGGAGCGTCGGTTCGGCTCGAAGGGCGCCGAGCGTCGAGGCGTGCATCTGCTGACGCTCCACGGCGCGAAGGGGCTCGAGTTCGACGCCGTGTTCCTGCCGCGCGTCGAGGAACGCGAGCTCCCGATCCGCGCTGCGAAGCGGGACGAGGAGATCGCCGAAGAACGCCGGTTGTTGTACGTCGGCCTCACGCGCGCGCACCGTCACCTCGCGCTGACGTGGAGCGGGCGCCCGAGCAGGTTCTTGCGCGAGCTCGGTGTCGACGCGCAGGTGGAGCGCACGCGGACGGCGCGCGAGGAGCCCGACGATCCCCTGTACGCCGCGCTGAAGCGCTGGCGGCTCGACCGGGCGACGGCCGACGAGAAGCCGGCATACGTCGTCTTTCACAACAGCACGCTCGCCGAGATCGCGGCGCGCCGGCCGCGCGACCTCGCCGAGCTCGGCACGGTCCCCGGCGTCGGCCCCGCGAAGCTCGCGCGCTACGGCAGCGACCTGCTCGCCGTGCTGAGCGCCGCGTGACGCCTCAGCCGCGCGCCGACAGCAGGAGGTCGAGCATCAACGCGGGATCGCGGCGCACGCGGTCGTCGGCTGCCGTGTCCGCGCGCTTTCGGAGCTCGAGCGCGCGCGGGTCGGTGAGCGGTTTCAGCCGGCCCTGACGGATCAGCTCCTCGTCCACGCCGCCGAGACGCCCGCCGTACGTCGTCCAGACGGGCACGCCGAGCGCCGCGGCCTCCCGGTTCATCGTCCCGCCGGCCGAGACGACGAGATCGGCCAGCGCAATCAGGCTCTGCGCGTCGACGGCGCGCTCCGGCAGGATGATCGACGGAAGGTCGAGCGAGCGCACGTAGGCACGCTGTTCCTCGGTCCGCGGCAGCACCACTGCGTGCACGTCGTCGTGCCGGCCGAGAAAGTCGACCGTCTGCGGGAAGAGCGGGTTCGAGTGGCGGTGGTAGAGCGAGACGTCCGGCGGAGGCCGCAGGACGACGAGGACGCGGTTCGGGTCGGCTCCCAGGGCATCGGCGACCGATCGGTCGGGCTCGAAGTCGGCGAGGTAGTACTCCTCCTTCAAGCCGTCGTAGAAGATGAGCTTCGGCGGCTCCGCGCCGTACTTCGCCAGGCGCTCCGGCGGGATCGCCTTCGGCACGACGACCTTCGTCGCCGCGCGGCACCCGAGCTGGTGCTGGAGCCATGCGAACTCGTAATCGAACGTCGTCGAGCTCGGAATGCCGAGCCGGCGTGCCGTCATCGTCAGCTCGTGCGAACCGTGCGCGAGCGCGACGTCGAAGCTCCGTCCGCGCGCCCAGCTGCGCAGCGCGTGCAGGCGCGACTGCAGCGAGCGCAGCTTTCCGGCTCGCGACCGGCCGCCGTGCTTGCCGATCACGTCGGCGTCGATTCCATGGAGCTCGAGCAGCTGGAGCGTCTGCGCATAGTCACGTGCGGTGACCTCCACGTCGTCACCGCGCTCACGGAGGATGCGGATCAAGGGCCGGAAGACGAGGACGTGCGCCGACGCGGTCATATCGATCCAGACGCGCACCGGCTGTTACGTGACGGCTGCCTGCACGGGCAACGCGCGCGGTGCCGTCGGCGTCCGTTCGACGTGACGCTCGTGCCACAGCGTGAACGCGAGCAGCCCCCACAGCTGGCGGCTCAGGTCTTCGCGCCCCGAGACGTGCTCGTCGAGGATGCGCGTCACGACGGCGGAGTCGAAGAACCCCTGGCGGCGCATCGTGTCCGGCGACAGCGTCTCGCGCGCGAACGGCTCGAGGTCGCCCCGCAGCCACGCCGCGGCAGGGATCGAGAAGCCGCGTTTCTTCCCGTGGACGATCTCGCGCGGGAGCAGCGGCTCGGCCGCCTTGCGGAGGAGGACCTTCTTGTCGAGCCCGCGGACCTTCAACCGCGTTGGCAGCGCGAGCGCCAGATTGGTGACGGCCGTGTCGAGGTACGGCACGCGCGCCTCGAGCGAATGCGCCATCGAGGCGCGATCGGTCTTCACGAGCAGGTCGTCCACGAGGTACGTGCCGAGGTCGACGTCCTGCAGCCGCGCCAGCTCGTCGGCGCCGGTGGTCTCGGCATACCTGCGCCGCAGCACGTCCACCGGGTCGAACCCGTTCATCCGCCCGGTGAGCTCCGCGCGGGCGTCGGCGGAGAAGATCTCCTTCCAGCCGTGATGCCGTTCGAGCGGCGGTAGATGCGCCGCACGGACGAAGCGCTTCGCCTTGTAGTCGAAGCTCGCCTTCGCGTCGGAGCTCGGGAGCAGGTCGACGAGCGGGCGCGCGAGTCGCGCCAGTCCGCCGACGCGCGCTGCGAGGAGATCCGCGACGTACGTGTAGTACCCGCCGAACAGCTCGTCGCCGCCCTCGCCCGACAGCGCGACCTTCACGTCGCCCGCCGCGAGTTGCGAGACGAGGTACGTCGGGAGCGCAGACGAGTCCGCGAACGGCTCGTCGAATGCATCGGCCAGCGCCGGCAGCAGCAGTGCCGCGTCCGGCCGCAGGACGAGCTCGCGGTGCTGCGTCCCGTAGCGCTCGGCGACGCGGCGCGCGTCGGCGAGCTCGTTGAAGGACCGCTCTTCGAACCCGATCGAGAACGTACGGACGGGCTCGGCCGTCTCCTCTGCTGCGAGCGCGGCGAGCAGCGCCGAATCGACGCCGCCGGAGAGCAGGACGCCGACCGGGACGTCGCTGACGAGATGCGCGCGCACCGAGTCGCGCATCCGTGCACGGAGCTCCTCGACGAGCTCCGCGTCGTCGTCGGTGCGGACATCGGCGGCGTCGACGGGCGCCGGCCGCGCGAAGCGCTCGACGCGCACGTGACCGTCGTCGTACCAGACGAGGATGTGTCCCGGCTCGAGCTTGCGCGTGTCGCGGAAGATCGTGAGCGGCGCGGGAATCGCGTTGAACGCGAGGAAAGCCGCCACGGCGTCATGGTCGATCTCACCGCGCGGGAGCGCGCGCAGCTCGGACGCAAACGCGAGCTCGCCGTCGACGTGGCGATAGTAGAGCGGCTTGATCCCGAAGCGGTCGCGTGCGAGCACGACACGGCGGCGTCGGGCATCCCAGATCGCGATCGCAAACATCCCGCGCAAGCGTGACGCGAACGCGTCACCGTGCTCCTCGTACAGGTGGAGAAGAACTTCGGTGTCGCCGTGCGTGCGGAAGCGATGCCCGCTGCGCTCGAGCTCGCGCCGAAGCTCGCGGTAGTTGTAGATCTCCCCGTTCTGGACGACGTGGACGGAGCCGTCCTCGTTCCCGATCGGCTGGTCACCGGTCTCGAGGTCGATGATCGAGAGACGCCGCGCGGCGAGCGCCACCGGCCCGTCGACGTGCTCGCCGAAGCTGTCCGGGCCCCGGTGGACGAGCGTCTCGCTCATCGCCGCGAGCCGGTCGACGTCGGCGGGGCCGTGCGCCGAGGCGATTCCGCAGATCCCGCACATCCGGTCGAGTCTAGAGAGACACTCGAACGAGGGATTGTCGAATCACCCTTCCGGGTGAAGACTTGCGGACGTCGTTCGTTTCAGGGATATGAGTTTCGACCCCAACACCCACGCGTTCGTCATCGTGACCGCCGCCGTCACGGCCGGCACCTTCGCGATTTCGGTGATGAACGTCCTTGCGGTCGTGCTCTCGCACGTGCTGCGCTAGCGCCCCCGGCCCACCAGGCCGCGGAGGAATTGGCCGAGCACACGCCATCCGGTCGTCGCGAGCGTGCGGAGGTAGAGACGAACGGACCGGTCGGCGATCCACTCGAGGTCGTGCGCGAGCTTCTCCGCCATCGACGTCTCGTAGCCGCGCCGGACCTGCGCGAAGCCTGTGAGCCCCGGCGGCACGACGAGCCGCTGCCAGTACGCAGGCAGGTCGGCTGCGAGCTCCTCGAAGAAGCGGGGTCGGATCGGCCGCGGCCCGACGAGGCTCATGTCGCCGCGGAGGACGTTCCAGAGCTGTGGGATCTCGTCGAGCTGCGTCGCGCGCAGCCATCCGCCGAGCGCCGTCGTCTCGGCCTCGGTCCGCCGGACGAGCTCCTCGCCGAGGTATGGCCCGAGTCGCTCTTCCGCGCCGCGGCGTAGCGTCCGGAACTTGAGCATTTCGAAGACGCGGCCCCCGCGGCCGACCCGCGCGCCGCGGTAGAAGAGCGGCCAACCCGACGTCAGCAGCAGGAGCACCGCGAGCGGCAGCGAGAGCGGGAGCGAGACGAGGAGGAAGGCCGTCGCGAAGATGACGTCGAGCGTTCGGAGCACGACGTCGCGCCGCCGTCGCGGTGTCGCGGTCGCGAGCTCCTCGAACCGCCGGCTGAACGACTCCGGCGGTCGCTCGGTCCGGGGCAGGGGAGCGCTCACGAGTGGATCGTAGAGAGCGCCGGCGAAAGCGCCCCTCCGGGCACCTTCACGCCTCCGACCGGTGGGGCACGCGGCCGCATAAGATCGCCTTATGGACACGCGCCAGCTTGCCGCGTTCTGCGCGGTCGTGGAACGGCGCAGCTTCTCGCAGGCCGCGGAACGGCTCGGCGTCACGCAGCCCGCGGTCAGCCTGCAGATCCGGTCGCTGGAACAGCGGCTCGGGGCACAGTTGCTCGACCGGTCCGGGCGCCGCGTCGAGCCGACCGAAGCCGGCCTTCGCCTGTACGCATCCGCGCAGAAGCTCCTCGCGCAGGAGGAGCAGCTCCTCCGCGACGTTGCCGGCGGCGACGGCGGCTCGCTGACGGGAACGCTCGAGCTCGGTGCCTCGACCGGGCCCGGGGGCACCGTCGTTCCGCTCCTCCTGTGTGAGTTCGGAGAGCTGCACCCGGACGTGCGCATTCGCCTGACGGTTTCCGACACGCAATCGGTCGTCGACCGTGTCGCCGACCGGGAGCTCGAGCTCGGCGCCGTCGGCGCCGCGCGCCGCCACCGCGGCGTCGTGTTCGAGCCGTTCTTCCGGGACGAGCTCGTGCTCGCTGTGCCGCCGGGCCACGCCTTCGCGGGACGCACGATCTCGCTCGACGACCTCCGGTCGGTCCCGCTGCTCGTGATGCAGGACGGAGCCGGTGTCCGGCAGGTGATCGAGGACGAGTTGCGCGGCGTCGGCGTTCGCCTCCGGGATCTCGACGTGCGCGCCGAGCTCGGGCTGCAGGAGTCGGTGCGGAGCGCCGTCGCCGCCGGTCACGGCGTCACGTTCATCTCCCGCACCGCGGTCGAGGCCGATCTTGCGGCGGGAACGATCGCGTCCGCGCGCGTGCGCGGGCTCGAACCGGTGCGGGAGATCTTCCTCGTCCGCTCGAGTGGACGCGCCGAGACCCGCGCCGCCGAGGCCTTCGTCGACTTTGCGCGCACGCGCCTCCCGTCGTGATCGTCCGCTGGGGCATCGCAACGCTGCCGAAGGTCCTCGGCGAGCTCGGCATCCGTCGGCCGCTTCTCGTCGCGAGCGAACGATGGCACGAGCGGCCGCTGCCGATCGAACCGGCCGCGCGCTGGTCCGAGGTGCCGTCCGACCGCGTCGCCGACGCCGCCGCCGAGGCCGGCGACGGCGTCGTCCCGTTGGGAGGCGGGAGCGCGATCGACCTCGCCAAGGCGATCTCGGCCGAGAGCGGCGTGCCGGTCGTCTCGATCCCGACGACATACGCCGGCGCCGAATGGACGGCGTTCTTCGGGATCCGCGACCCGGGACGGCGGATGACCGGAGGCGGCGCGGGCGCGCACCTGGCCGGCGTCGTCTACGAGCCCCTCCTCACGCTCGACCTGCCGCGCGCCGAGACCGTGGGGACGGCGATGAACGCGCTCGCCCACTGCGCAGAGGCGCTCTATGTCGAGGGGCACAACGCAGATGCAGACGCGCACGCGCTGACGGGCGCGCGGCTGATCGCGACCCATCTCCCGCGCGTCGTCGAGCGGCCGGGCGACCTCGACGAGCGAACGCGCCTGCTGCAGGGCGCGATGCACGCCGGGATCGCACTCGGGAGGTCGATGCTCGCGCTCGGTCATGCGATGGCGCAAGCGCTCGGCGGGCGGTACGGGATCCCGCACGGCGCGCTGAACGCGATCTGCCTCGCGCCCGCGCTGCACTTCAACCGCGACGTTGCCCCGGATGCGTACGTGCGGCTGAGTGCGGCGCTGCGCGGCGATGCCGAGGAGCGCGTGCGGCAGTTGGCGGGCCTCGGCGGGTTCGAGCGGCTCCGCGATCTCGGCGTCCCGGAGGACGAGCTGGGGACGGTCGCGGCCGCGGTCGTGGAGCGCGCCGGCGCGAAGGCGAATCCGCGCCCGGCCGAGCCGGCCGACGTCGAGGCGCTCCTTCGTTCCGTCTGGTGAGTTACATAAGTTTCGCTTATCTAATGAATTAACTCAGGCTGGTAAGCTGGCGCGGCATGGCCGAGCCTGTTTCCGTCGACGTGCTCGTGATCGGGAGCGGCGCCTCCGGGCTTGCCGCTGCGGTCTCGGCTGCGCATGCGGGCGCGGCTGTCGGACTCGCGACGAAGGGCTCGCTCCAGTCCTGCAACTCCGCCAAGGCGCAGGGCGGGATCCAGGCCGCGCTCGGGGAGGATGATTCGCCCGAGCAGCACGCCGAGGATGTGTGGCGCTCGTCGCACGAGACGGCCGACCCGCGCCTCGTCGAGATCCTGACGTCGGAGGCGCCGTCGGCGATCGGCTGGCTCGAGGAGCTCGGTGTCGAGTTCACCCGTGAAAACGGCGGATATCGCCTCGCGCGATGCGGCGGTGCCTCGCGCAAGCGGCTCCTGCAGGTGGGCGACCGGACCGGTCACGCGATCACGAGCGCACTCCGAGATGCCGCGGAGGCGACGCCGCGCGTCCGGACATTCCCCAAGTCACCGCTGCACGAGCTCGACTCGACGCCGACCGGCTGGCGCGCGCGGTGCGGCGACCACCTGATCGACGCGACGGCGGTCGTGCTCGCCGCCGGTGGGCGCTGCTGGCGCGTCGCCGAGGAACGCGGCGAGCTGTGCACGAACCATCCCGGCGCGACCGGGGAGGTCACACAGATCGCCGTCGACGCCGGTGCGGAGCTCCGCGACTTCGATGCGCTCCAGTACCACCCGAACGGCGGCGCGTGGCCGCCGAACATGCAGGGCTACTCGATTCCGGAGACGACGCGCGCGTACGGCGCCGTGCTGCTGAACGCCGACCGCGAAGAGTTCACCGACTCGCTCGGGCCGCGCGACGAGGTCTCACGCGCAATCGTCGACGAGGTCGAGAACGGGAGGGGCGTGGAGACGCCGGACGGGCGTCCCGCCGTCTATCTCGACACGACGAGGATCTCCGCGCACGACGCCGAGCTGTCATTGCCGTACATGCTGCGCCGCTACCGCGCCGGCGGGATCGATCCGCTGCGCGAGCCAATCCTGACGTTCCCGGTATTGCACTACCAGAACGGCGGGCTCGTGATCGACACCAATGCCAAGACGACGATCGACGGAATGTATGCCTGCGGCGAGATCGCCGGCGGAACGCACGGGAGGAATCGCATGATGGGGAATTCGTTGTTGGAATGTTGCGTCTTCGGACGCCGGGCCGGCCGCGCAGCGGCCGAGACGGCGCGCGCATGATCACCACAGATCTCGAAGGCGTCGTCGAGGACGCTGCGGCGCATCTCTACGTCTGGGCGCTCAAGGACATCCCGCAGGACCTGCGCGACGCGCTTGCCGACGCGGCCGGCCGCGAGACGTCGGTGCCGGGACAGCGCGTGCTGTCGACGATCCTCCGCAACATCCAGGTCGCCGACGACCAGAAGAACCTCGTCTGCCAGGACACCGGCATCGCCGTCTACACGTGCCGCGTCGGCGAGCAGTTCCCGCTGCATCCGGCGCGCATCCAGGCGGCGCTCAAGGCCGGGACGGAGCGCGCGACGGTCGAGCACCCGCTCCGTTCGAACGCGGTGCACACGATCACTCGCGAGAACACCGGCCCGAACACGGGCTACCGGCTGCCGATCGTCCACTGGGAGTTCATTCCCGAGTGGGACGGGCTCGACGTCAAGTGTGTCCCGAAGGGGAGCGGCAGCGAGAACATGAGCTTCCTGAAGATGTGCGTCCCCGCCGACGGCGTGAAGGGCATCAAGCAGTTCGTGCTCGAGTCGATCGTCGGTGCGGGCGGCAAGCCGTGCCCGCCCGGGATCGTCGGCATCGGGATCGGCGGAAGCGCGGACTACGCGATGTACCTCGCAAAGGAGGCGATCGCGCGCCCGATCGGCACGCGCAACCCCGATCCGCACGTGGCGAAGCTCGAGGAGGAGCTCTATGGCCTCCTGAACGAGACCGGGATCGGGCCGATGGGCCTCGGCGGCGACGTGACCGTCCTGCAATGCCACATCGAGCACGCCGACACGCACATGACGCTGAACCCGGTCGCCGTGAACTACCAGTGCTGGGCCGCGCGGCGCGCGTCGGCGCATGTCAGCGCCGACGGCGTCGTCGACTACGACCGGGAGGCGTGATGGCGACGCACGAAGTCACGTTCCCGGTCACCGACTCGCAGGAGATCCTCAAGCTCCGCGCCGGTGACGAGGTCGTCGTGCAGGGTCACATCATCGGGATTCGCGACCGCACGCAGATCCGGATCTTCGACCAGGGGCAGGAGCCGCCGATGGACTTGCGCGGCGCGTTCCTCCTGCACACGGCGCCGAACGTCCGCAAGCGCGACGACGGCGGGTATGACCCGATGTGCATCGGGACGACGACGTCTGCGCGGATGGTTCGCTTCACCGAGCCGCTCGGCGCGCAGTACGGCGTGCGCGCAATCTGCGGAAAGGGCGGCTTCCCCGACGAGGCGATCGAGCCGATGCAGCGACTGGGCATGGTCTATTTCGCGATCGTCGGCGGCGCTGCGGCCCTCGAGACGACGCAGATCGAGGAGATCGAGCAGGTCGAATGGGAAGACCTGATGCCCGAGTGCCTGTGGAAGTTCCGTGTGAAGGATTTCGGGCCGTTGACCGTCGGGATCGACGCGCACGGCGGCTCGCTCTACCGCGACGTGCAGGACGCGGCGAAGAAGAAGCTCGAGGAGCTCTATGCCCGACTTTGACCTCGGCCTGCGGCGCAGCGGCGGCCTGACGCACGTGATCGACAAGGGGCTCGGGCCGCGTGCGTGGGAGGACGTGCTCGAGACGTGCGGCGACTACATCGACATCGTCAAGCTCGGCTGGGGGACGGCGTACGTCACCGCGAACCTCCGCGCGAAGCTCGACGTGCTGCGCGACAAGCCGGTCGTGATCGGCGGCACGTTCTTCGAAGTCGTCTACGCGAAGGGCGGCCTGGACGAGTACAAGCGCTGGCTCGCGGACCTCGGCCTGACGCACGTCGAGATCTCGGACGGCACCGTCGAGATCCCGCGCGAGCGCAAGCTCGAGCTGATCACGGATTTCGCGCGCGACTTCACGGTGCTCTCGGAGGTCGGGTCCAAAGACTCCGCCGTCGACTACGCGCCCGAGTTGTGGGTCGAGTGGATCAAGGACGAGCTCCGCGCGGGTGCATGGAAGGTGATCACGGAGGGGCGTGAGGGAGGAACGGCCGGGATCTTTCGTCCGTCCGGCGAGATGCGCACGGGGCTGGTCGACCAGATCGTCCACGAGGTCGACCTCGGGTCGCTCATCTTCGAGGCGCCGACGAAGGCGTCGCAGGCGTGGTTCATCAAGCAGTTGGGGCCCGCGGTGAATCTCGGCAACATCCCGCCCGACGAGGTGATCCCGCTCGAGACGCTCCGCCTCGGGTTGCGGGGGGACACGCTGAAGGAGGTGCTGCTTGGCGACCGTGCCGAAGCTCGAGCTTCCTGACGTCGAGGCGATGAGCGCCGAGGAGTCCATCCTCTGGGCGTACGAGCAGTTCGGCGACCGGATGTGCCTGACGTGCTCATGGCAGCAGCAGTCGTCGGTGCTCGTGCACATGATCTTCGGCGAGCTCGGCCTCGACATCCCGGTGATCGAGCTCGACACGCAGCTGTTCTTCAAGGAGACGTACGAGACGCGCGACCGCCTCGTCGAGCGCTACGGGCTGAGGTTGATCCGGCCCGAGGTGATCTCCGTCGCGGAGCAACACGCGCGCGAGGGGCACAACCTCTGGGAGCGCGAGCCCGATCGCTGCTGTCACATCAGGAAGGTCGAGCCGCTCGAGCGCGCGCTTGCGCCGTTCGACGCGTGGGTGACGGGCATCAGGCGCGAGCAGGCCCTGACGCGCGCGAACGCGCAGCGCGCGGAATGGGGCGCACGCTACGGCGTCTGGAAGGTCCAGCCGCTCGTCGACTGGGACGCGAAGCGTGTGCAGGCGTACATCCATGTGAACGAGATTCCATCGAACCCGCTGCACGACGCCGGGTATCCGTCGATCGGCTGCATTCCGTGCACACGGCCGGTGCGGGCCGGCGAGGACGAACGCGCGGGGCGCTGGACCGGCGCAGACAAGATCGAGTGCGGCATACACCTCAATCAAGGAGACCGATGACCGACGACCAGAAGCACATCTACGCGCACGAGCATCCGGAGAGCGAACGCCGCCGCGACGGCGGCTTCACGCTCTGGTTCACCGGCCTGTCCGGCAGCGGGAAGACGACGATCGCGCACATCGTCGGTCCTGAGCTCGAGCGGCGTGGCCACATCGTCGAGTACCTCGACGGCGACACCGTCCGCACGAACCTGTCGAAGGGCCTCGGTTTCTCGAAGGAGGATCGCGACACGAACATCGAGCGCATCGGCTGGGTCGCGGCGCGGCTCACGCGCCACGGCGCTGCGGTGATCGCGGCCGCGATCTCGCCGTACGAGGAGACGCGCCAGAAGGCGCGCTCGATGGTGGAGGAGTGGGGGCCGTTCGTCGAGGTGCACGTGGCCACGTCGGTCGAGGAATGCGCGCGGCGCGATGTGAAAGGCCTCTACGAGAAGGCGTTCGCCGGCGAGATCAAAGGCTTCACCGGCGTCGACGATCCGTACGAGGATCCGGCGAGCCCCGAGATCCGGATCGACGCCGAGCAGCTCGAGCCCGAAGCGTCGGCGAGGCTGATCGTCGACAAGCTCGAGGAGCTGGGTCTCGTCGAGGCCGGGGTTGCGGCATGAGCGTCGTCGCCGACACCAAGCTGATTGCGCCGCACGGCGGCGAGCTCGTCGACCGGACCGGCGAGCGTCCCGCCGATATCGGCGCGTTGGAGACGGTGGAGCTGACGTCGCGCGAGCTATCCGACCTCGACATGGTCGCGTCCGGCGCGCTGTCGCCGCTCGACGGGTTCATGGGTCGCGACGACTACGACGCCGTCCTCGACACGATGCGCCTCGCAAACGGCCTGCCGTGGGCGTTGCCGGTCTGTCTCGCGGTCGACAAGGCGCCGTCGGGCGACCGCGTCGCCCTCGCGGGCGGCGACGGCCCCGTCGCCGTGCTCGAGGTCGAGGACGTCTACGAGTACGACAAGGAACACGAGGCGCAGCAGGCATTTCGCACCACCGACGCCGCGCATCCCGGCGTCGCGCGCTTGTACGACCAGAAGCCGCTCTACCTCTCCGGTCGAGTGACCGTCTTCGAGCGCGCGCAGCCGTCGTTCCCGGAATTGGCGAAGGATCCTGCGGACACGCGCGCCGAGTTCGCCGAGCGTGGGTGGAAGCGCGTCGTCGGGTTCCAGACGCGCAACCCGATCCACCGCGCGCACGAGTACCTGACGAAGGTCGCGCTGGAGACGGTGGACGGGCTGCTGATCCACCCGCTCGTCGGCGACACGAAGTCCGACGACGTCCCGGCCGCCACCCGCGTCGAGTGCTACCGCGTCCTACTGAACGGCTACTACCCGAACGACCGCGTCGTCCTCTCCGCGTTCCCGGCGGCCATGCGCTATGCGGGGCCGCGCGAGGCCGTGTGGCATGCGATCTGCCGCAAGAACTACGGATGCTCGCACTTCATCGTCGGCCGCGACCACGCCGGCGTCGGCGACTACTACGGGACGTACGACGCACAGCTCATCTTCGACGACTTCGAGCAGCACGAGCTCGACATCGAGCCGATGTTCTTCGAGCACTCGTTCTGGTGTCGCGCGTGCGGCTCGATGGCATCGGCGAAGACGTGCCCGCACGCAAGGGAGCAGCATGTGTTCCTGTCGGGCACGAAGGTGCGCGAGATGCTTGCCGGCGGCGAGCTGCCGCCGGAGGAGTTCTCGCGCCCGGAGGTCGCCCGGGTGTTGATCGACGCGTACAGGTGACCTGGCAGTTCTCGCTCGCGGGGCTGCTCGTCGGCGTTCTCGTCGGGTTGACGGGGATGGGCGGCGGCAGCCTGATGACGCCGATCCTGATCATCCTGTTCGGGTTCAGCCCGAAGGTCGCGGTCGGGACGGACATCCTGCACGGCGCGATCTTCAAGTCGTTCGGCGCCGTCCGCTGCCGGCAGCTCGGGATCGTGCACGCCCGGCTCGCTCTGTGGATGTTCCTCGGCTCCGGGCCGATGTCGCTCGCCGGTGTCGCGGTCGCGAGCACGCTCGGTGACGGCGCTCAGAAGGCGGAGGGCTACGCCGTGGGCGCAGCGCTCGTGCTCGGCGGCATCGGCCTCGTTGCGCGGACGTTCCTCAAGGGCGGCGTGCAGGCGAGCGACGCGCCGTTCCGGATGGAGCGACGCGACAAGATCATGGCGACGGCGATCGGCGCCGTCTTCGGTTTCGTCGTCGGCCTGACGTCGGTCGGCAGCGGGACGTTCTTCGGTCTCGTGATGGTCCTCGTCTACCCGCTGACCGTCTCGAAGATCGTCGGCACCGACATCTTCCACGCGGCGGCGCTGCTCTGGGTCGCCGGCTTCGGCCACCTGATCCGCGGCAACGTCGACGTCCATGCGATGGTCTGGCTGCTGCTCGGCTCGGTTCCGGGAATCCTCCTGGCGAGCAAGTTCACCGTCCGCATCCCGGACAACGTCCTGCGGCTCGGCCTCGCCGGCGTGCTCGCTCTCAGCGGGCTGAAGCTCTTGAACGTGCCGCAGTCGAAGTGGGTGCTCGGCATCGGGCTCGCAGCTGTGCTCGGCGGTCTCGCCGCCTACGGGATCAACGCGTGGCTGTCGCGCCCGCGCGTCGCGCCCGCGCGCGGCTTCGACTGATGCGCGCGCCGACATAGCGCGGCTCGGTCCAGGCGGATCTCTATCATCCGCGCTCTGTGCGCCGCCTGCTGATCGGGATCGTGGCGCTGGTCGTTCTTGCAGGCGGTGCGGCCGGAGCCCTGTGGTATTTCCACAACCGCACACCGGTGCACAACAAGCGCGGGTCGTCGACCGTCGAGTTCGTGACGACCGCTCCGGCCGTCCAGAAGCGCGCACAGGCGAGCATCGAGACCATACCGTGGCCGCTGTACGGCTACGACGCTGCACGCACGCACGACCCGATCCAGTTCCACCTGCGGCCGCCGTTCAAGAAGATCTGGACCCTCCGCACTGGGAACATCATCGAGTTTCCGCCCGTCGTCGGCTACGGGACGCTCTTCGTCAACCAGTTCCGCGGACGGTTCTTCGCGGTCGACGCCGCGACGGGGAAGCGGCGCTGGCGCAAGCACTTTCTGCACTGCGGCGCAGCGTCGCCTGCGATCGGGCGGAACATCGTCTACCAGGCGTACATGCAGCCGTATCCGTGCCACCGCCTGCCGCGGTCTCAACCGGGCTTTATCGTCGCAATCCTGTTCCGGTCGAAGCGCGGCGTGCTCTTTCACCGCGGCAGGATCCTCTGGCGATACCGCACGGGTGCGATCGAGTCGTCGCCGTTGCTCGTCAACGGCATCCTCTACTTCGGGTCGTGGGATCACCACGTCTACGCGCTCGACGTACGACGTCGCACGGAGCCGCGCCTGCTCTGGCGCTTCGATGCCGGTGACGAGGTGGACGCATCGATCGCCTACGCGAGTGGGCGCGTGTATTTCGGCGACAACGGCGGCGACGTCTATGCACTCAATGCGAGGACCGGGCGCGAGATCTGGCGATCGTCGTCGTACTCCGGCTTCCTGCGCGGGCGGGAGTACTTCTACGCGACACCGACGATTGCCTACGGCCGTGTCTACCTCGGCAACACCGACGGGACGCTCTATGCGTTCGGCGCCGGAACGGGGCACCTGCTCTGGGCGCGCCACGCGGGCTCGTACATCTACAGCGCGGCAGCGGTGTGGCGGCGGGAAGTGATCATCGGGACGTACGACGGCAACCTGATCGCGTACAACGCCGCGACCGGCGACGAGCTGTGGCGCCATGGCGCGCCTGCCGCGATCCACGGCGCGCCGACCGCCCTGAGCGGCCTCGTGTACTTCTCCACCTGCAGCGGGTGCGGCGCGCACGGATCTCGCCACGCGAAGGCAGGGCCGCGTGGGACGTACGCCGTCGACGCGAGAAACGGCCGGCTCGTCTGGCGGTTCCCCGACGGCCAGTACTCGCCGGTCGTCGCGGATTCCGAGCGGATGTATCTCGTCGGGCGGACGCACGTGTACGCGTTCGTGCCGAGGGCGAAGTACCGTGCGTACGTGCGCGCGCACGCGCAGCGACGGAGCAAGAAGCGCCCGTGACGCGCTGGGCGCCGACCGTGGTCGTGATCGTCCTCTTGACGGCGACCGCGGTGGCGTTCGCGACGACGGAGCGGCAGAAGCTCGAGAAGACACCGTTCGCCGTGCTGCATGTGACGCGCGCGGTCGCGCCGTCGCACGGCAGCGCGTCGATCCAGCTGCGATTCCGTCGTCGTCATCTGATCACGGTCGAGATCGTCGATGCCACCGGCCGCGTGGTGGCGACGCTCGCACGGGAACGCCGTGTCGACCCCGGAACGACGCGGTTGGTGTGGCGCGGCCGCGGCGTGCACGACGGCGTCTACCGGCCGAGGGTGACGCTCGACGACGGGCGCGAGTTCACGCTTCCGACCGACATCGCGATCGATTCGGCGGCGCCGCGCGCGACGCTGGTGACGTACGCCCCGCGCGTCGTCGCGCGTCACGTCAAGCCGGAGGTGCGGATCGGGTATCGGGTATCCGAGCCGGCTCATGTGCTCGTCTTCGTGAACGGCAAGCGCGAGGTGATCGGCGGTGCAAAAGCCCTGCAATTTGCCGTGAATTGGTCGGCGAGACGGAACGGGCGCCGGCTACGGCCGGGTCGTTATCGGCTGCAGCTCGCCGCCGTCGACCTCGCCGGAAACGTCGGGCCGCGCACCGACGTCTTCGTCGTCCGCGTGCGCTAGCAGCACCGCAGCGACGATGCCGATCAGCGGCCAGACGAAGTACGACGTCTGGAACACGCGGCTGACGAACAGCAGCACGAACATCGACACCGCAAAGCCGACTCCGCCGACCCACGCGCGTCCGGCGCGGAGCTGATTCCGGACGAGCCACGCCGTCAACGGAAGCCAGACGATCAGCGCCAGCCAGAAGAACGGGTAGCCGGAATAGCGGTTGTCGACGACGCCCGCTTTCAGGAACAACGACGACAAGCCGTAGCCGATGATCCTGTACGTCGAGCCACCGTACGAGACCGTGTCGTGCCACAGCGCGGCGGGATCGGCGACGAGGAACGGGACGAATGCGAGCAGGATCGGGGCGGCGAACGCCAGCGCCGCGTTTCGCAGAACTGCGCGCGGCGGATGCATCGCGTACGCGGCGGTCGCGACGAACGGAATCGCGACGATCGCGAACTGCTTGAGCGCGACCGCAGCGCCGAGCGCGAGCGCCGCCCAGACGAGACGCCGGCGCGACACGAACGCGAATGCGAGCAGGACGCAGAGGAGCGCCGGCGCGTCGGCTGTCCCGAACCACGCTGCCCGAACGACCAGCGGGTTTGCCGCGGCAACCGCAGCCAGTGCGATCCGAAGCGCGGGCGGACCGCGAAACGCCAGCGCCGCGAAGAAGAGGCCGATCGTGCACAGCAGGACGAAGAAGCGGTAGTCGTCGAGTGGCGCAGGCAGCACGCGCCATGCCGCGGCGGTCAGCGGCGTGCCCGGAAAGTAGGCGAGGTGGTGGAGCGCCACCTGCCTGCGTGTCGGCGGGAAGCCTGCGGCCGGATACCAGCGTTCGAGCCCGCTCCCCGAGTAGTCGTGCCCATACGGGTCGTGCCCGTGCCGCACGAGGTCACCCGCGAGCTCGATCTGGTAGGTCGAGTCGTTGACGTGGTACCAGGGGGCGCTCGCCTGGCGGAGGCCGGCCTGGAGGAGCACGGCAGGCACGAGCAGCGCGAGCACGACGAGCAGAGCAAGCCCGGCCGCTGCGTCCGTCCTCCACCGGCGGGCACTCCACGCAGTCGCCGCGGCGAGCGCGACCGCGAGCGCGACGACGGTCCCCGGCGTCCGAAGGAATCCGTGGTCCCAGCGACGCCCGGCTGCCCGCACGACCGGCCCGAGCAGCCCGTGCGGATGAACGGTCGCGTGGAACGGCCACGGATCGGACCCGAGCTCCGGAACGACGAGCGCGATCAGCGCGCCGAGTGTCCCCAGGAGAGCGAGCAGGGCGTTGCGGCCGAGCTTCATCGTGTCGCGACCGCGTCGCGCCCCGACAGAAACGCCGCCGCGACCGCGAGCACGAACCACGTGATCGGATCCTCGAAGAAGCCGCTGTATGCGAGCGAGTGCACGAAGAGCGCCAGGAAGACGGCGGCGAGCGACAGGCCCAGAGCCTGGTGGCGCCGCCGGACGGCGTCGAGGGCGCGCGCGGTGCCGCCGAGTACGGCGAGGTAGAGAACGAAGCCGACGATCCCGAGCTCGGCGGCCACGGTCAGCGGTGTCGTGTGCGAGACGAAGTTCTGCAACGGGCCGAACCGCGTCGCGAGCTTCTGGCTCGCGCGAGGCTGACCGCCGATTCCGACGCCCGCAAGCGGATGGTGCGCGAACGCCTTCGCCGTCAGCTCGACGCGGCGAGAGCGATCGCTGGTTGCCTTGCGCACCGACGTGTGACCGACCTTCGCGCCGGCGATCCCGACCGCGACCAGCGCGACCGCGACGGCAACGACCACCGCCATCCGCCGTGCGCGCCGTTCGCCGGCCGCGAGCGTCACCGCCAGGACGACCACGAACAGCGCCGCGAAGCTCGATTGCGAGTACGAGAAGTACAGCCCGACCCACAGCACAGCGATCAATGCCGCGGCGAAGAGGGGCTCGATCAGACGCAGCCAGAGGAGCACGACCACCACTGCGATCCCGAGCACGACATGGCGTCCGTAGAGGCTCGGATCGCGAAAGAGCGACGTGACGCGGAAGAACGACGTGTAGGTATTCGAGACCTGGAGGTTGTGCGCGTAGAAGATCAGGCGGTGCGTCGCGGCCTCGACGATTCCGACGACGGCGAAGAGCGTCGCGAGCCCGATCCCGATCGTCGCGAGCAGACGTGGGACGCGCGACGTGATCGGCGCGCGGCCGACGACCGCGACGAGGACCGCGAACGGAAGCAGGAAGAACTCGAGCAGGTTCCGTCCCGAGCCGGTGTCCTGCGTCCAGATCAGCGACAGCGACGCGAACGCGATGAACGCCGCCACGGGGACGGCGATCTCGCGTGGCAGCGTGCCGACTTCGTCGCCCGTGAGCGAGTCCCAGACGAGCGCGAGCGCTGCGACCGCGAGCACGAGGTACAGAGGCAGGAGACGGCCGAGTTGTCCCCCGTGCGCGATCGCGACGTAGAAGCGATTGCCGCGGCCGAAGTCGAGCGGCAGGCGGAAGGGCGCGACGAGGAGGACGAGCGGCGCCACGAGCCAACGCGCGCGGCGGAGCGGCAACGCGAGCGCCGCGAGGACGAGGACGCCGAAGGCGCCCGCCGCGACGAGTTTGATCGAGAGGTGCAGGCCGCCGGACCGCGCGAGCAGGACCTCGGCCGCAGCGACGATGACGAGCCCCCCGAGCAGCACGACCCGCCGCCCCGCGAGCAGGACGGCAACGGCGCCGAAAGCGCCGAGAAGCGCCGCAAGGTCGGTCATCGGCCGCAGCGATGATATGAACCGCGCTGTGATCGGAGCGTGGGAACGCGTGCTCGTGCTCGCCCCGCACACCGACGACGGTGAGTTCGGAGCGGGCGGAACGATGGCCCGGCTCGTCGAATCCGGTGCCGACGTCCGCTACGTCGCGTTCTCGATCGCGACGCGATCGCTACCGGAAGGGTTCCCGCCGGACACGCTCGCGCAAGAGGTGCGCGCGGCCACGTCGGAGCTCGGGATACCCGAGTCGAACCTGACGGTGCACGATTTCGACGTCCGGACGTTTCCGGACAACCGGCAGGACATCCTCGAGGTGCTCGTCGCCCTATGGGAGGACTGGCGTCCGGACGCCGTGTTCCAACCCTCCCTGCACGACATCCACCAGGACCATCAGGTGATCGCAGCTGAAGGCCTGCGAGCATTCAAGCGGACGACGATCCTCGGCTACGAGATCCCATGGAACAACTTCGACTTCGCGTATCAGGCGTACGTGTCACTGGAGCAGGCGCACGTTGACAAAAAGATCAGTGCGCTCTCCAAGTACGCATCGCAACAACACCGGCGCTACAGCGATCCGGAGTACATCCGAAACGTTGCGCGCACGCACGGCATCAACGTGAATCGCGACTACGCAGAGGTGTTCGAGGTCTATCGCGTCGTTGCGTAGCGAGTGTTGCTTGCACCGATGAAGAACAGGCGGCTACGGTTGCACGGTGAGCGTGCGCGCCGAAAGTCCGCGCCGGCCGCACGCCAGTGGACGACGGCGCGCGTCCGGCGAGCGCGTTGAGCTCGGGCAGTTGCTCGTTTCTCTCGGGTCTGCACCAGAGGCCCTGGCGACGTTGCTCGAGACGATCCGGTTGCCTGCGTACGTGTTCGATCGCGACGGGCGGATCAGATGGTTCAACGCGCAGGCGCGCGAGTTGTTCGGAGACCTCGTCGGCCGCCAGGCGCTTCACTACGTTGCCCCGGAGCACGTCAGCCGTGCCCGCGAGCAGTTTGCGCGGAAGGTCGTGGCCGGCGCCGCAACGGAATTCGACCTCGTGGTGATCGATGCCGAGGGCGCGCGCGTGCGTCTTCAGATCTCGTCGGTGCCGCTTCGCAGCGGCAATGACGTCGTCGGCATCTTCGGCGTCGCCGTCCCGGCGGTTCTCGCGCTGGCAGCAGACCCGCTGGAATTCAGGCTGACGGCGCGGCAGCACGACGTCCTCCGCCTGCTCGACGAGGGGCTCGGAACGACCGAGCTTGCGGCGCGGCTCGGAATATCGGTCGAGACGGCCCGCAACCACGTTCGGGCGCTCCTGCGGGAGCTCGGCGTGCACTCGCGACTCGAGGCGGTCGCGGTTGCGAGGCGCTACGGGCTGCTTCCGCCGTCGAATTAGTCCATCCAGGTCATGACAAAGTTTGTCCCGAGGCGGAGGATCATTCGCACAGGGGCTGCGTGCGTAAGCGGGAAGAGCATCGCTCTCACTCCCCCGAAAGCGTGCTGCTGGTTGATCCCGGCGTCGCCGAGTCGGGCCGCCGACTCGGCGGCAGCCCCTTGCCCGGATTCCGTCTAGCGCACGGCGACGTCGCCGAGCACGCGGTCGATCTCGTCGAGCGTCCCAGCGTCGAGGTCGATCTCCGATGCCGACGCATTGTCGACGACCTGTTCGGGCCGAGACGCGCCCACGATCGCGGACGCGACGTTGTCCTGACGGAGGACCCACGCGAGCGCCAGTTGGGCCATCGTGATCCCCAGGCCGTCCGCGATCGGCCGGAGCTGCTGAACGGCTGCGAGGACGTCATCGTCCCGGAAGCGGTCCATCGCCCAGCCCATCGTCGGGCTTGCGGCACGTGTCCCCGGCGGCGGCTGCTGTCCGGGGGCGTATTTCCCCGTCAACGCGCCCTGGGCGAGCGGGGAGAAGACGATCTGCGAGATTCCGTTCCGCTCGCACAGCGGGATCACCTCGCGCTCGGCGATGCGGTAGAGCAGCGAGTACTGCGGCTGGGACGAGACGAACTTCTCGACGCGGGGCACCAGGTCGAGCGCGGCCTGGATCTGGTCGGCGCGCCACTCGCTGAACCCGATATAGCGCGCCTTGCCGGCCTGGACGATCTCGGTCAGCGCCTCCATCGTCTCCTCGAGCGGCGTCTGCGCGTCGTAGCGGTGGCACTGGTAGAGGTCGACGTAGTCGGTGCGCAGACGGCCGAGTGACAGGTCGACCTGCTTGTGGACCTGCTCGCGCGACAGGCCGCCGTCGCCGTTCACGGGAAAGTAGAGCTTCGTGGCGAGGACGTACGAGGCACGCGCCCGCGCTGCGAGAACCTCGCCGAGGAAGGACTCCGCGCCGCCGCGTGCATACACGTTTGCGGTGTCGATGAAGTTGATCCCGACCTCGAACGCCTTGTCGACACACGCCCGGGCGTGGATGTCCTCGACGCCGCCGCCGAACGTCAGCCACGAGCCCAGGCTGATCTCCGAGACCTCGAGGTCGGACGAGCCCAGCCGGCGGTAGCGCATCGGCAGGCGCCTACGCGCCTGCGCTGGCGAGCTCGTTGCCGGTGTACGTGCTGCAGAGGTCGCGGCCGATCCGGCGTCCGCCGTCGTCGTAGACCCTGATCCGGAAGCCGCGGCGCCTCAGTGCGCAGACGAGCGTCGGGTGCTCGCGCCGGTCGGGGCTGCGAAGGGCGAAGCCGGGCCGCGTCCGCCAGGTGAGCTGGCGCGCGCGGCCCGTGCAGTAGTCGTTCGCGCCGACCCCGGTGACGACGACGTTCGCGTCGTGGTCGGTCGGCGAGAGCGTGCACGTGACGGACGCAGGAGCGTCTGCGGTGACGTAGCCGAACGCGAGCACGAGGAACGCGGCCACGGCACCGGCGACTGCAGTCGCGAAGGTGCGTCTTCCGATCCGCGCGGCACGTCCGATCGCGCGGTGCCGTCGCAGGATCGCCGTCCGACCGGCCGTCGGACTTGTCGATCCGCGCACGATCGCGGTCGCGGCGGCCGCGTGCCCCTCGAGCGCGTCGACGAAGGCCGTCGCCGTCGCGAACCGCTGCGACGGATCGTCCGCGAGCGCGCGTGCGAACACGGCGTCGAGACGCGTGTCCGCGGCCGGCCGTTGGCCGTGCAGGAGCTCGTGCGCGACGACGGCGAGCGAGTAACGGTCGCTCGCGGGCGTGGCGACGTCCCCGCGTGCCTGCTCTGGCGAGAGGTAGCCCGCCGTGCCGAGGATCGTTCCTGTCGACGTGAGCCGTTTCCGTGCTTCGTCGAGCGCGCGTGCGATCCCGAAATCGGCGACCTGCACACGATCGCCGTGATCGAGCAGGAGGTTCGCCGGCTTCAGGTCGCGATGCACGACGCCCGCCGCATGCGCGGCGTCGACGGCATCGGCGGCGTCGCGCAGCCAGCCGAGCGCCGACGCGCGCGTGACCTTTCCGGCTGCGCGCCGGTCCTCGACGCTCCCACCGGGGAGGAACTCCATGACGATGAACGGCCGCCCGTGCCACTCGCCGGCGTCGTGCACCGTGACGACGTGCGGATGGCGACCGAGGCGCGCCGCGAAGCCCGCTTCGCGGGCGAATCGCTCGGGGACGCTCGGGTCGCCCCGGAAGCCCGGCGCGAGAAGCTTGACGGCCACGTCGCGGTCGAGCGCATGGTCGTGCGCGAGCACGACCTCTGCGGTCGCGCCCCGGCCGAGGAGACGGATCGGCCGGTAGCGGGGTGGCAACGGCGCGTCCACCGGGCCAGCCTAGCGCCGCCGGGAACCGAGTAGCATCCGCGCCGATGCGGATGCGCTCGTTGGGGGAGGGCGGTCCTTCCGTCTCGGTCGTCGGCCTCGGCTGCAACAACTTCGGCGGCCGCGTCGATCTGGAAGGGACGCGGGCGGTCGTCGATGCGGCGATCGACGCAGGCGTGACCCTGCTCGACACCGCCGACGTCTACGGCAAGAGCGGAGGCAGCGAGGAGCTGCTCGGCCGCGTTCTGGAGGGACGTCGCGACCGTGTCGTCGTTGCGACGAAGTTCGGGAACGACATGGGCGACGGCACGCAGGCGCGCGGGTCGCGCACGTACATCCGCAAGGCGATCGACGCGTCGCTGCGGCGCCTCCGCACGGACTACGTCGATCTCTACCAGTACCACCGCGCCGACGGGATCACGCCGTACGAGGAGACGTTCGGCGCGCTCGACGAGCTCGTGGTCGAGGGGAAGGTGCGGCACGTCGGGCACTCGAACTTCGAGGCCCGGACGGTCGAGGAGATCGACGGGCTCGCACGCCGCCACGGCTGGGCGCGGCCGGTCAGCGCGCAGAACCAGTACTCGCTGCTCCGACGCGAGGCCGAAGCGGAACTCCTGCCGACGTGCGACCGCCTCGGCATCGGCGTCCTCCCGTATTTCCCGCTTGCGAGCGGCTTGCTCACCGGCAAGTACCGCCGGGACGAGCCTCGCCCCGAGGGCACGCGGCTCTCGAACCGCGACGAGGTGTTCACGGACGAGACGTTCGACCGGCTCGAGGCGCTCGAGGCGCTCGGGCGACGAAGCGGCGTCGACCTGCTGACGGTCGCGATCAGCGGCCTGCTCGCCCAACCGGCGGTCGCCTCCGTCATCGCCGGCGCGACGAAGCCCGATCAGGTGCGCGCCAACGTCGCCGCAGCGGCCTGGGAGCCCTCTCCCGAGGACGTGGCCGCCCTCAACGAGATCCGCTAACCAGCCCTGTCCGACTCCGACACGGCCGGGGTCAGACCCGGGCCGTGGCCGTTCGGGCGGTGGCCGGCGGCCGAATCGGCTCCACCGGGCGCGCGGCGCCGGAACCGCGCCGGAATCCGGCACGGTCTCGTCGCACATTCGGCGCGGTCTTCCCGTCCGGCACCGACAGGTCCCGGGTCAGACCCCGGACTGTCCCGGTTGGCCACGTGCTGATCAGACCCCGGCGGGGGCGCCGCGCGAGACGATCCGGCGGAGGCGCCTCCGCTCGGCCGGGAGGTAGAACCCGAGCGGCAGGAGGACGAGCGGATACGCAGCCGAGAGGAGCGCGGCGACGGCGAGCGGGACGTCCGCGAGCTTGCCGATCAGCGTCAGCGCGACCGCGACGCCGACCAGCGTCACGACGCGGCGCCACTGGTACGGCACCGGGTACATGTGTTGCGCGTTCCACGACATCAGCAGGAACATCAACGTGTACGCGGCGAGGGTCGCGATCGCCGCGCCGTTCATCCCGTACGGGGGGATCAGGACGATGTTCAGGCCGATGTTCAGCGCGGCAGCGGCGCCGGTGATGATCCAGTTGAACTGCGTGCGGCGGACACGGCCGATCCCGATCGCCATCACCGTGTAGGCCGCATAGGCCGTCGCCGAGAAGCAGAGCAGCGAGACGACCTGCGCGCCTGCGTAGAACCGCGGCGTCGTCAGCACGTGCACGATCCACGGCGCGAGCAGGCCGAGCGCAACCGACAGCCAGCAACAGATCGCGACCAGGTAGGTGAGGACGAATCCGTACGTCTGTCGCGCCTCGCGGTCGTCGGTGATCGAGTACGCGAACGCAGGCCACGCCGTCCGGAACGCCGTGAACAGGAAGATGATCACGCTCGAGATCCGGACGCCGATCGAATAGAGGCCCGTTTCCGCCGCGCCCGAGATCGTGTTCAGGAACAGCCGGTCGACGAAGTTGATCACCCACAGCGCGATGCCCGACGGCACGAGCGGCATCCCGAACCTGTTCATCTCGCGGAAGAGCGCGCGGTCGAACTGCAAGCCGAGCTGGTACCGCCGATACGCGAGCAGCACGACGTACACGGCGAGCGTACCGGTGAAGTTCCCGACGAGCACGCCGAGCGCGCCCTGGTGCCAAACGACGACGAGCAGGATCGTGGCGGCGATCGTGACGACGACGTTCGCGAGCGACGCAGCCGCAAACTGCACCGACCGCTCCTCGACGCGGAAGAGCGACGTCAACTGCTCGTAGTTCATCTGCGCCCAGAGGCCGACGAAGGCCGCGCGGACGAGACCCGGCGTCATCCCGTTCAGCACATTCGCGATCGGCTCGGCAAGGACGAGCCCGACGATCAGCCCCGCCGTGGCCATCGTCATCGTGAACCAGAACGACGTGCGGACGACGACAACCCGCTCCTCGGGCGTCTCGGCGTCGAAGTAGAACCGGAAGAATGCGGACGAGATTCCGGCCCGCAACACGATCACGAGCACGGTCGTGAGCGCGATCAGCGTCTCGATCGCGCCGTAGTCCGCACGCGTCAGGTAATGCGTGTAGAGCGGCAGGAGCAGGATGGCGAGGATCCGCGACACGAGGCCGCCGATCCCGTAGATGACCGAGTGGCGCGTCAGCCGCCGGAGCTCTGACGTGAGCGTCACAACGACTCGTAGATCTCGACGAGCCGACCGCCGACGTGATCGACGTCGTGGACGCGTTCGACGTATGCGCGGCCGCGTTCGCCGAGCTCCCGCCTGAGCTCGGCCGACTCGACGAGCGGCCGAAGCCTTTCCACGAGTGTGTCCTTCGTCGCGTTGACGATCGGAACCTTCACGCCGAACGCGGTCTCCGTCTGTGCGACGGCGTCGTCGTGCAGGTACGTCACGACCGGACGGCCCGTCGCCATCGACTCGATCGCGAACAGCCCGTACCACCCGACGACGAGCTGGTCGACGATCACGTCCGCCTGCGCATACCGCTTCCGCGCCTCGTCGTGCTTCACGCCCTCGATAAGGTCGAGGTCGACCGGCAGCTCGGCGCACGCTGCGATCACCGCGTCCGTTCCCTTCTTCGCGCGGTTCGACGGCGCGTGCGCGACGCGCACCCGCGCGTTCTCGGGCGGCGGCGTGGGGTGGTAGCGAGTCAGGTCGATCGGCGGCGGAACGACGTGTGCCTCCGGCACCCAGCGGTGTGCGTCCCACGAGCCGACGATCTCGGCGTTCGCACGCTTACCCCAGGCAAGCTCCGCCGGCGGTTTCCCGCGGATGTCCGAGCCGAGGTAATGCATGACCGACTTGCGCCGCGCCGCGCGGAGGACCGGGAACTGCACCCGGCGCGGGATCAACGTGTGGCCGAAGTAAAAGTGGAACACGTCCGTCTCCGGCAGGAGTCGCGCGAACGCTCGTGCCTGTACGAGCTGGCGCCTCCACAGTCCGTCGGGGACGTCGAGCACGATGTCGGGCACGTCCGAACGGAGCTTCGGCGCATGGAACATCAGCAGGCGCGCTTCGAGCCCCTTGCGCCGGAGTGCCTGGACGTTCGTCGCCGGGATACCGCCGATGTTCACGGGGCAATGGAGGCTGCGCAGCCCGTTGCCCGGCATCGCGAGGATGGTACCGTCGCCCTCCGTGAGCATCGCGCAGGCGGTCGCGTCGCCGTACGACGAGCTCGTGGCGACATCGCCGCAGGGCTCCGTCTTCTGCACGTCGTGGTGGCTCGACGCTGTCGCTCCGGGACGGTGGCGCTCACATGAGCTCGAAGAGAAGGGACGCGTCGTCGCAGCATGGCCGACGGTCGTGCGCTCGACACGCGTCGGCGACGTGCATGCCGGCGCGCCGCTCACGCCGTTCCTCGGGCCGCTCTTCCCACCGGGGGAGGGCGCGCGGAGGCGGTCGCGCGAGCTGAAGCTCGTCGATGAGCTGCTCGAGCGGATCGGCGCGTTCGCCCATCTCGAAGCGCGCTGTAACCCAGCCTTCGACTACTGGACGCCGTTGCGCTGGCAGGGTTTTACGCAGACGACGAACTACACGTGGCGCCTGCCGGATCTGTCCGATCTCGACGCGGTGTTCGCCGGCTTCCGCGAGAACATCCGCGGCCACGTGCGCGCCGCGGACAAAAACGGTATGTCGGTCGGCGACGGCTCGCTCGAGGATTTGCTCTCGCTGCACCGCCGGCGCTTCGCGCGCGACCCGCGGGGAATCGAGCGGATCGACGCGGCGGCGGCGGCGCGGGGCGCGCGGACGATCCTGATCGCGCGAGACGCCGACGGCAGCGCGCGCGCCGGCGGGTACTTCGTCCACGACGACCGCTTCACGACCTACCTGCTCGCAGCGACCGACGCCGAGGTGCGCGGTGCCGCTTCCGCGGTGCTGTGGGAGGCGATCAGACGCGCGTCGCGGCGCGGCACCGGCTTCGATTTCGAAGGATCGATGCTCCGGCACGTCGAGTCGTTCGTCCGGTCGTTCGGCGGCGTCCCGACGCCGTACTCGATCGTCTGGCGCACGCCGTCGCGTGCAGTCGGCGCAGCACGCGTGGCGAAGCGCGCACTGCGGCGTCGGTGAGACCGCCGGGGGTCGTGCTCGGCGTCGGCTGGGTCGCCGGCCTCGCGGCGATCCGCTCGCTCGGTCGCGCCGGTGTGCGCGTCCTCGCCGTCGACGACCGCGCGAGCGCGCTCGGCTTCCGCTCGCGCTACGCCGAACGCCACGTCGCGCCGGCGCGCTCCGGTGAGGTCTACGTCCGCTTCCTCCACGATCTCGGCGAGGGGGTCGCGTTCCCGACACACGACGACGACCTCGAGCTTCTCGCGCGGCACAAGCACGACCTGCGCCTGACCTGCCCGTTTCCCGACTGGAGCGTGCTCGGGGGGATCCAGGACAAGCGCCGGCAGCTCGCGGCTGCGCGCGAGGTCGGCGTCGCCGTTCCCGAGACAGCAGACACGCCGTCGGAACGCGTCACGCTTCCGGCTCTCGTCAAGCCGTCGCTCGACACGCCGGCATTTCGGCGGAGGTTCGGCGTCAAGGCGTTCCGCTGTACCACGCCTGCGGAGCTCGACCATGCGTTCGAGCAGGCGGCGGAGCATCGACCGCTCGTGCAGGAGTGGGTCCCGGGCGGCGACGACACGCTTTGGACGGTCGGGGCGTACGTCGCGGCCGACGGCGAGGCGCTCGGGCTCTTCACCGGCCGCAAGCTTCGCCAGACGCCGCCGACGATCGGCACTGCGCGCGTGGCCGAAGCACGTTGGGATCCTGCGCTCGCGGAGCAAGGGGTTGCGCTGCTGCGCGCACTCGGGTTCCACGGCATCGCGCAGGTCGAGCTGAAGCGCGACCCGCGGGACGGAACGTTCAGGCTGATCGAGGTCAATCCGCGCCTGTGGGAATGGCACGGGCTCGCGGCTGCGTGCGGCGTCGACCTGCCGCGGATCGCCTACCTCGACGCGACGGGCGACCGTCCCGCGCCCGTCCGGATGCGTGGCGACGGGACACGGTGGGCGATCACGCTCGCGCGCGGCGCTGCGCCGATGCCGCAGCGACCGCCCTACGTCGACGCGATGTTCGCGCACGACGACCTCCGGCCCGCGATCGTCCACCTCGCCCGGGTCGTGCGGCCGTGATCCCGACGGACGTCGAGCGGCGCGCGCGGTGGGTGCTCGACTCGATCGGCGCGACGGATGTCGGTTTCGGCGACGACATCCCCTACGACGCGGCGGCGTGGGCGCGCGCCGACCGCGGCGAACGTCCCGGCGGGGACGACCTCGCCGACGCGTTCTTCCAGCTCGCGCGCCTGGAGGAGCGCACCGGCGGCCGCGACGAGCACGGGCGCTTCCGCGCGACGTCGTCGAGTCTCGACCCGCTCGATCCGCCGCTCGAACGGTTGCGCGAGCGGCTCGGCGCCCGGCCGCCGCGCGTCGACGGCGCGGGCTTCGCCGTCGCGTTGACGCTCGACGTCGACTCGGTGCGCCGATGGACGCGGATCGGCGTGCGCGGTGCAGCGGCACGGCTGAAGAACGAGGCGCTCGCGGGGCGCGGTCGCGCCGCCGCACGCGAGGCATCCGGCCTGGCGCTCGCTCCCATCCACCGCGTTCGCGGCACCGACCCGAACTGGCGCTTCGACAAGATCGTCGCCAACGCGAATCGGCGCGGCGCGCGCGGCTCGACCTTCTTCGTGCTCGGCGGCCACCGCGATCCGCACGACGGTGCAGCGCCCGAGACGTACGCGCGGCTCCGGCCGCGGCTCGTCGAGACGCTCCGCTCCGTCGGGGCGGAGGTCGGGCTACACGGCTCGTACACCGCCGCCGACGACGCGGCGGCGCTCCTCGACGAGCGGCGCGTGCTCGCCGCGGCGGGCGCCGAGCCGACGGGCCAGCGGTTCCACTACCTGCGGGTCGACCCGAACCGGAACCTCGCCGCGGTCGCCTCGGCCGGGTTCGGCTACGACACGTCGCTCGGCTTTCCCGACGCGATCGGGTTCCGCGCCGGCATCGCGCGCCCGTTTCGCCCGTGGGACGGCGAGCACGACCGGCCGCTCGACCTCGTCGAGGTGCCGCTCGCGGTGATGGACGTGACGCTCGCCGAGCGCCGCTACCTGGGGCTCACGCCGCGGGCGGCCTGGCCGCGGCTCGCCGCGCTCCTCGACTGGGCCGCCGCGAACGCCGCGGCGTTCGCGATCCTCTGGCATCCCGACCGATTCGATCCGCCGACCTCGGGCGGCTGGGATCGTCTCTTCTACCGCGTGATCGAAGCGGTGCGCGAACGCGGGGGCGTGTGCACGTCGGCGAACGAGCTCGCGGCGCTCGTCAACTGACGGTCGAGTCGCCGCGTCGAATCTCGTCCCACTCGACCTGGTCGAAGAACCGCAGCGCGCGCCGCGTGGGACGGATGCGAGCCGCGGCCGCGGCGAGCGCCTCGTCCGATGTCTCCCCGAGCGCGTGCTTGACGCCGAGGTAGGGCAGGTTCACGTCCTCCTGGTACACGACCGTCGAGATCCGGGGGTTCACCTCGATCACGGCGTCGCCGACGAGCTGGATGTTGAAGAAGTGGTCGAGGCGCAGTTCCCCGACGATCGTGTCGGCGACGTCCATCAGGTTCGCGTCGTCCAGCGTCTCGAAGTACATCGCGAGCCCGGCGCGCATCGCCTCGCGCGTCTTCGGATGGCCGAGCAGGATCTTGCCTTCGCGCGCGATCCCGTCGATCGTCCGCTCGCGGCCCTCGGCCAGCTCCATCACGAGCAGCTCGGGACCGCCCTCGTCGGGAAGGACGTCGAGCGCCTCCGTCAGCCGCATCGCGACACTGCCGGGCCGTTCCTCGAGGAGCTGCTTCGCACGATCGACCGTCGGATCGAGGATGCGAAACCCGCGCGAGCCGGACGAGAACACGGGCTTGAAGCACACGGGCCGATCGGGGTATCCGAGCTCCTGCGCCGCGTCCCGAAGGGCGCGGCCGCCGGTGACGCGTCGCCACGCCGGCGCGCGCACGCCGATTCGCTCGAGCAGTGCGTACATCGACGCCTTGTCGTTGGCGCTGCGGATCGCCTCCGGGCGCGCCACGAGAACCGCGATCCCGAGGGCTTCGAGGCGCGGCCGCGCCTCCGCGAGCGCGAGCAGGTCGAATGACGATTGCGGCAGGACGGCGTCGACGCGCTCGCGTTCCGCGATTCCCTGAATCGTCTCCGCGAACCCCGGGTCGCTGCCGCGAGGAACGACGAAGAATGCGTCGCAGAAGTGACGGCCGACTGCGAGCGGCGACATGTCCGTGCCGACGAGCCGAACCGACCGTTCGCCGTTCATGCGCAGTGCGCGCAGCAGCGCAGCGGTCCCGGGTGCGCCGGAGGCCGTGACAAGGACGCTGATCGGGTTCACCAGACCTCGACGTCGACGAGGCGGGCAGCTGCTTCGGCGCGCTCGAGCGCGTCGAGGTTGGTCTCGCCGGTTGCGATCACGTAGCCGCGCCGGTCGCCGTCGAGCCGCACGGGATTAATCGTCTCACCAACGGTGAGATACGTGTCCGCCTCGACGACGCCGGGAAACGCCATCACCTTGTCGAGCGAGCCCACCCGGCGGACGGTTCCCGCCGGCAGCGGTCCCGGCTCCGCCGTCAGGAAGCGGATCGCGAGCGGCCGCTGGTGCCGCGGGCGGACGAGATCGTCCGGCAATGCCTCGCCGAGTGCCTGGCGGAGCGCGACCTCGATCAGATCGACGCCGACCGCGTGCCACGCCAGTCGCGCCATCTCGCCTCCCGGGATCCGCGCCGCGACCTCGATCACGCGCACGCCGTCCGCCGACGCGAGCAACTGCGGGAACGCGATCCCGTCGCGAAGCCCGAGCGCCCGGACTGCGCGCACGACGACGTCCTCCGCATCGACGAGCGCTTCGGCCGAGAGCGTCGGCGGGAAGACGTGGATCCAGCCGACCCCGAAGCCGACGCCCGGGGGACGGAGCCGATCGGACAGCGTCAGCGGCTCGATGTGGCCGTCGCGCGCGATCGCGAGCCCGTTCAACTCGAGCCCGTCGTGGAAGCGCTCGATGATCGCCTCCTGCGTCGGCGACTCCGCGAGCGCGGCGTGCAGGTGCCGCTCGAGCTCCTCCGGATACTCGAGCAGGAACAGGCCGCGCTGCCCGCCGGTGTTCGCCGGCTTCAGCACGGCCGGCAACCCGATCCCTTCGAGCGCGACCCGTGCCTCGTGCAGCGTGCGCACCGCGGCGAACTCCGGCTGCGCGACGCCGTGCTCGGCGAGCCGCCGGCGCATCGCGATCTTGTGCGTCATCAAGTACGCGGTCTCCCGGCCGATCCCGGGCAGGCCGAGATCCTCGGCGACGGCCGCCACGATCGGGACGGCCCGGTCGGCCGAGACGGTGAGGACGCCGTCGACGCGGTGGCGGCGCCCGACCGCGGTTACCGCCGCGGTGTCGGAGAAGTCGACGACCTCGCCGACGACGGCGACCCCGAGCCCCGGTGCGTCCGCGTTGCCGTCGACGGCGACGACGCGAATGCCGAGCTCGCGCGCGCGCTCGATCGCGCGACGTTGGTGCCGGCCTGCGCCGACGAACAGGACGGATTGCACGGGCCGCGACTCTACTGAGGGTCGATGCCGCGATGGACGAGCTTCAGCAGCTCGTCGACGTCGACGCTCAGACCGAGCGAGCTCGCAAGCGCGACGCCGTTCGTGACGATGTTGATGAACGCGGCCAACGTCGTCAGCTCGACGTCGCCCCGCATGTCGCCGCGCTCCCGCATGCCGGCGAGGAACTCGTCTGCGCGGCGTGACTCCTCGGGCGCGCGCTCTCGCATCTCGCGCATCAGCTCGGGATCGGTTCGCATCCGCCGCGCGAGCTCGAAGTAGACCGCCAGCCAGTCGGGGTTCTCGTCGGCGATCTTGCGGATGACGGCGTCGAGGCCGTCGTCGACCAGGAGGTCGATGAAGACGTGCTGGTCCTCGGCCGCGAGCGCCAGGAACAGCGCCCACTTGTCACGGTAGTAGTTGAAGATCGCGCCGCGCGAGAGCCCGGTCTCCTCCTCCAGACGCGCGACCGTGGCGCCCTCGTAGCCGTAGCGCGCGAACGCACGGCGTGCGCCCGCGAGGATCTGGTCGCGGCGGCTCTGCAGATGCGCTTCGGAGACCTTCGGCATGGTCGGACTTTACAAAACCGTACGTTCGTTTTATATTAGCCGCGTGACGCTCCTGCGCAACCGCTCGCTCGGCGCACTGATGGCGGCGGAGTTCGTCTCGCTCGGCGGATCGTCGATGACGTTCGTCGCGCTGCCGTGGTTCGTGCTCGCCACGACGGGCTCGACCGCGAAGATGGGCTGGGTGCTCGCCGCCGAGCTCGTGCCGGTCGGCGTCCTCGGGATTCCGAGCGGCGCGGTGATCGGGCGGCTCGGTGCCAAGCGGACGATGAACATCTCGGACGCAGCGCGTGCGCCGCTGATGGCGCTGATCCCGATCCTCCACTGGACGGGGCATCTGACGTTCGCGGGGTTGCTCGCGATCACGTTCGCGATCGGCTGCTTCCTCGCGCCGTACTACGCGTCGTCGCGGCTGATCCTTCCCGAGATCGTCGGGGAGGACGAGACGCTCGTCGCGCAGGGCTCGGCCTACGTGCAGGCGGTGAACCAGCTCACGCAGCTCGGCGGCCCGATCCTCGCCGGCCTGTTGATCGCGTGGATCAGCGCGCCGACCGTGCTCCTGATCGACGCATTCACCTACCTCTTCTCGTTCCTCGTGATCGCGATCTTCGTCCGTGCCGGTCGGCGCGCCGAACCGACCGAGGCTGCACGCGGGATCCTCGCGGGCGTGAAATTCCTCGCCCGCGATCGCTTGCTCGGGCCGACGCTCGCGGCCGCCGCGGTGCTGAACTTCGTCGGCCAGGGTCTCGTCGCGACGCTGCCGGTGCTCGTGTTCCGGCGCTACGGCGCCGACGCGAAGATCCTCGGTTGGTTCTTCGCCGCGTTCGGCGGAGGGGCACTCGCCGGCAGCATCCTCGCATCGCAGCTCGTCCGGAAGGTGCCTCTCCTGCGCCTCACCGCGGCGGCGATTCTCGCAATGAGCCTTCCACTCTGGCTGCTGTCGGTCTCGATGCCGTGGTGGCTCGTGTTCCTGGTCATCGCCGCGTTCGGATTCTGCGCGCCGCTCGTCAACGCGCCGATGATCGCGGTGCTGACGATGCGCACGCCGGAGCCGCTGCGCCCGAAGGTGATGACGGCGGTGATGACGATCTCTGGCATCGTCGGCCCACTCGGTTTCCTCGCTGCGGGCCTGGGTCTGCAGTACGTCTCGCTGACGTTCGTCTTCCTCTTCGTCGCGGGCGGCTTCACCGTCGGGGCGATCGCGTTCTCGGCCGCCGTGCGGAACGGCGACGCGCAGCCTCAGGCGGCCGTCCCGGCGCCTGCCTGAGCCGGTTCACCGAAACAGGAAGCGCACCGCGTCCCAGCGTGCGATCTCGCAGCCGTCGCGCCGGTTGAACGTCGTGCGGATGCGATGCCCCCGAAACGTGCCGGTGACGAGCGCGACCTGCGGGCCGCCGTAGATCTGCGTGCACGCAACGCCGGGAGGTACGGGCGCGAACGGTGTCCGAATCCGTGCGAGTCTCGCGCACGCGAGCGCGCGTGCGGGGATCGTTCCCGCGACCGGTTCGCAATGGAGGGCCCGCACACGGTGTGCAGTGCCCATCCCGTTCGGCCACACGGTCACGTGCAGCGATGCGGAGACACCGAGGAGCGCCGCAAGAGCGCGCACAGCCCCAGGATAGACTCGCCGCGTGGCGCTCGAAGGGAAGCGAATCTTCATCACGGGCGGAGCCGGCTTCATCGGAACGACGCTCGCGCGTCTGCTCGTCGACCGCAACGAGGTGGTCGCGCTCGACAACCTCCACCGCGACGCACTGTCGGGAACCGAGCTTGCGGAGCATCCGGGCTTCACGCTGCAGCAGGGCGACATCCTCGACGCGGATCTCGTGCGCGACCTCGCGGAGGGCGCGACGCACATCGTCCATTGCGCGGCGATCGCGGGCGTCGATGCAGTCCTCGAGAGCCCGGTGAGGACCATGCGCGTCAACCTGATCGGGACGTACAACCTCCTGCAGGCCGCGCACGCGACGCAGGCCTCGCTGGAGCGCCTCGTCGACTTCTCGACCAGCGAGGTCTTCGGCACGCACGCCTATCGCGTCGAGGAGACGCACGTGACGAGTACAGGCTCGGTCGGCGAGGCCCGGTGGACGTATGCGGTCTCGAAGCTCGCCGGCGAGTACTTCGCGCACGCGTACTTCGACGAGTTCGGGCTTCCGGTGACGACGGTGCGGCCGTTCAACGTCTACGGGCCGGGACAGGTCGGTGTCGGCGCGATCCACAGCTTCACCGTGCGGGCGCTCGCCGGGGACGAGCTCGTGATCCACGGCGACGGTTCGCAGATCCGCGCGTGGCTGTACGTCGACGACATGGTCGACGGCCTTCTCCGCGCGCTCGAGCGGGAGGAAGCGATCGGCGAATCGTTCAACATCGGGAACGCTCGGTCGACGGTCACCGTGCTCGACCTCGCGCAGCGCATCAAGCGCGTCGCCGAGTCGGAGAGCGAGATCATCTTCCGCCCGTTGCACTACACCGACGTCGAGATCCGGATTCCGAACGTCGACAAGGCGCGCAAGCTGCTCGGGTTCGACGCGAAGGTCGATCTCGACGAAGGCCTCGCGCGGACGATCGCGTGGTACAGGGCACGGAAACCGGCGCTGGCGTAATTCGTCTCGCGTGGCCCGACGTCGGGCCGGCGGAACTGGCGGCGGTCGCCGACGTTCTCGAATCGGGATTCCTCACGATGGGCCCGAAGGTGGAGGAGTTCGAGCGCGGCCTCGCCGCCGCGTGCGGGACGCCGGACGCCGTCGCCGTCGCGTCGGGAACGGCGGCCCTGCATCTCGCAGTGCTCGCGTCCGAGATCGGCGAGGGCGACGAGGTGATCGTCCCTGCCTACACCTTCCCGTCGACCGCGAACGCCGTCGTGCTGAGCGGGGCGACGCCGGTGCTCGTCGACGTCGACCCGGTCACGATGAACGTCGATCCGTCGGCCGTCTACGACGCGGTCACGGAGCGGACGCGCGCCGTGATCGCCGTCCACCTCTTCGGCCGCCCACTCGACTGGGAGGCTCTGCAGAGCGCCGTTCCGCCCGATGTCGCACTGATCGAGGATGCCGCCGGCGCGCTCGGCGCGCGGTGGCGCGGCATGCCGTGCGGCGGCCTCGGCGTCATGGGCTGCCTGTCGTTCCACCCGCGCAAGGTCGTCACGACCGGCGAAGGAGGAGCAGTGACGGTCTTCGACCCCTCGCTCTCCGCTGCAGTACGGCGCCTGCGCCACCACGGCATCGATGCCGGTTCCGGCGTCGACATCGTCCGGCCGTCGACGAACTATCGGCTCTCCGACCTGCAGTGCGCGATCGGCGTCACGCAGCTCGCGCGGCTCGACGAGCTGCTTCGTGAGCGGCGGCGGGTCGCCGAGGCGTACAACGAGCGGCTCGCCGAGATCGTGACCACGCCCGCCGCCGACGACGGCGACGAGCACGGCTGGCAGGCGTACGTCGTCCAGGTCGAGCGCCGCGACGACGTGCTCGCGGCCCTTCGCGCGCAGGGCATCGAGGCGCAGATCGGCACCTACGCGCTGCACCGCCTGTCGGCGTATCGCGAGCAGGGCCGGTTTCCGTGTGCCGACGCCTGCTTCGAGCGCGCCCTTGCGCTGCCGCTTCACTCGCGCCTGACGGATGTGGAGATCGATCGCGTCGCCGCGGCGCTTGACAAGGAAGTAAGTAGCCACTAACTTAGTCAGCGATGGCACTCGCCACCGAACGGAAGACTGCGGAGGAACGGCGCGAGGCCGTCCTCGACGCGGCACTCGAGGAATTCGCGCGCCGGGGCCTCGACGCCGCGTCGACGGAAGCGATTGCTGCGGCTGCCGGAATCTCGCAGCCGTACGTGTTCCGTCTATTCGGCACGAAAAAGGACCTGTTCAAGGCCGTGATCGCGCGCTGCTTCCGCGAAACGCTCGAGCTCTTCCAGCGCGCTGCCGAAGGCAAGCGCGGGCAGGAGGCGCTCGAGGCGATCGGACGTGCCTACATGGACGAGTTGCTGCCCGACCGGACGCGCCTTCGCGGCCAGATGCAGGCGTATGCCGCCTGCGACGACGGCGAGATCTGCGAGGTCGTCCGCAACGGCTACGGCGATCTGGTCGCCTACGCCGAGCGGGTCTCCGGCGCGCCGCCCGAGGAGATCACCCGCTTCTTCGCGATCGGGATGCTGCTCAACGTCGTCTCCTCGATGGGCGTCCACGACGGCAGCGAGCCGTGGGCGGCACGCCTGCTTGCCGGCTGCGCGAAGTCGTGAGCTCTTTTTTTGTCGACGTAGTTAGTAACCACTCACAAGCAAGACGCCGGTTTTCCGCACCACCGAACACCGGCGCGCCGCAACGACACCGCTCGCGCAGCGGCGTTTGATTCGACCAGTGACGACCGAAGGAGAACACCGATGAGATCGAAGACGTTCTGGACATTCGCGATCACCTCGGCCGCGGTCTTCATGACGACGCTCGACAACCTCGTCGTCTCGACCGCGATCCCGGTGATCCGCAAGGACCTCCATGCGGGCCTCGACGGCCTCGAGTGGACGGTCAACGCCTACACGCTGACCTTCGCCGTGTTCCTGCTCACGGGCGCCGCACTCGGCGACCGGATCGGCCGCCGGCTGACGCTCGCGATCGGGCTGAGCATCTTTACCGCTGCGTCCGCTGCGGCCGCGCTGGCACCGTCGATCGCAATCCTCGACGCGGCGCGCGCGGTCCAGGGGCTCGGCGGTGCGCTCGTGATGCCACTGACGCTCACCATTCTCTCCGCCGCCGTTCCGAAGGAGAAGCGCGGTGTCGCGCTCGGTGCGTGGGGCGGGATCAGCGGTCTCGCTGTCGCGCTCGGCCCGCTCGTCGGCGGGGCCGTCGTCAGCGGTATCTCGTGGCACTGGATCTTCTGGCTGAACGTGCCGCTCGGTGCGGTGCTCGTGCCGCTGGCGCTCACGCGGCTCGACGAGACGTACGGGTCGAGCAAGCGCCTCGACCTGGCGGGCGTCGTGCTCGCGAGCGCGGGGCTGTTCGGGGTCGTGTGGGGCCTCGTCCGTGGGAACGCCGTCGGCTGGGGCTCGCCGGAGATCGTCGGCGCGTTCGTGTTCGGTGTCGCCGTCCTCGCCGCGTTCGTCGCGTGGGAGCTCCGCACATCCACGCCGATGCTGCCGATGCGGTTCTTCCGAAACCAGACCTTCGCACTCGCGAACACGGCGTCGCTCTTCATGTCGTTCGGCATGTTCGGCGCGATCTTCCTGCTGTCGCAGTTCTTCCAGACGGTGCAGGGCTACGGCCCGTTCGCGTCCGGTCTCCGCGTCCTTCCGTGGACGATCATGCCGATGTTCGTCGCACCGATCGCAGGTGCGATGTCCGACCGGATCGGCGGCCACAGGTTGATCGGTGCCGGCCTGGCGATGCAGGCGGTCGGCCTCGCGTGGATCGCGGCGATCTCGACGCCGACGACGCCGTATATCGAGCTCGTCGGTCCGTTCGTCGTGTCCGGTATCGGGATGGGCCTGTTCTTCGCTCCCGTCGCGAACGTGATCCTCTCGTCCGTTCGCCCCGAGGAAGAGGGACAGGCGTCCGGTGCCAACAATGCCGTGCGCGAGCTCGGCGGCGTGTTCGGCGTCGCCGTGCTCGCGGCGGTGTTCGCCTCGTACGGCGGCTACCGCTCCGGCGTGACGTTCGTGAACGGCATGAACGCGGCGGTGTGGATCGCCGCCGTCGTCGTCGCGCTCGGCTCGGTCGCCGCGTTCGCGATCGGCTTCCGCCGCTCGCCGCAGATCGTCGCGGTGCCCGAACCCGCCTGATCAGGAAACCGACTGCTCGGCTGCAGCCGTCAGCGCCAACACGGCGCGGCGGTTGCGGCCGAGGAACTTCGCCCCGAGCAGTCGGTCATCCGCCTTGCGAAAGAGCTCGAGCGGGCCGACGGCGTCACCAGGATAGGCCGCCCAGCCGAGGCTGAGCTCGAGCCCCTCGCGGCGGAGCCGCTTCTGCAAGAGCGTCGCAAGCGCCTGCGCCTCGTCGAGCGAGCCGTCCATCACGATCGCGAACTCGTCACCGCCTACCCGCGCGACGTCGTCGCGATCGCCTGCTGCTGTGCGCACGATTTCTCCGACCTGGCGCAACGCGCGGTTTCCCTCGGTGTGTCCGTGCGCGTCGTTCAGTTCCTTGAGGTTGTCCATGTCGGCAAGTACGAGCACGAACGGCTTCGCCGCTGCGCACCGCCGCGCCAGCGTCTCGTCGAAGACACGGGCGTTCAGCAGGCCGGTGAGGAAGTCGCGCTCGGCGAGCTCGCGGAGCGTCGCGACATGCTCGCGGTACTGACTCGCGAACCAGCCGATCAGCGACCCGCAGGAGCAGTAGGTGATCGTCCTGATCACCGTCGCCGACGTCAGCACGTCGCCGGTCGGCAACCTCGGCGTGAGCACGATTGCGAGCGCGTACAGCGCGGCACCGAGCGCGCCGCCGGCGACCCCGCCGATCGTCCCGCCGGCGAGTGCCGCAAGCGCAACCGGGATGTAGAAGAAGTGCCCGACTCCGAGCCCCGGTTCCTCGAACAGCACGAATCCCGCGAACACGCACGCGTACAGGGCGAGCGCGATCGCGAACAGCAGTCGCCGATGGAACGCCGCCGCAGGCATGTTCGCAGGATCGGTGCCAGCGTTGTGCCCGCGCGTCCCTCGTTCGAGTGATCCACGGGTAGGCTCCGCGCATGACGGAGACGGATGTCCTGCAGCGAGCGGTCATCGACGATCGCGACGGGCCCGCTCCCGACCTGTCGCTCGTCGTCACGGTCTACAACGAGGCA
Organism: Gaiellaceae bacterium; assembly: GCA_045806225.1. Taxonomy (GTDB): domain Bacteria; phylum Actinomycetota; class Thermoleophilia; order Gaiellales; family Gaiellaceae; genus 3-1-20CM-4-69-9. Next base: position 37,712 of record JBJMJS010000143.1, on the reverse strand, counting down.
GGGTCGCTCGACGAGCTTTACCGCCGGACCGTCGCCACGCTGGATCCTGGGCCGCGCTCGTACGAGCTGATCTTCGTCGACGACGGGTCGACGGACGGCACCTTCGCGGCGCTCGAGCGGCTCCACGCGGCGGATCCGCGCGTGCGGGCCGTTCGCTTCAAGCGCAACTTCGGGCAGCACCCGGCCATGCACGCAGGCCTTGCACGCGCGCGCGGAGACATCGTCGTGACGATGGATGGGGACCTGCAGAACCAGCCCGAGGACATTCCGCGGCTCGTGGACGCGGTCGAGGCCGGCAACGACGTGGCGAGCGGGAGACGGGAAGCGCGGCACGACTCGTGGGGCCGCACGCTTCCGTCTCGGATGATCAACGGCATGCTCCGGCGGTTCACCGGCGTCACGATCTCCGACTTCGGTTGCGCGTTCAACGCGTACCGCCGGACCGCCGTCGAGCCGATGCTCGGCTCGATCGGCAAGCAGAAGTTCACGAAGGCGCTCGTGCTCTCGGGCGGCGCGTCCGTCGTCGAGGTCGACGTTGCGCACGCGCCGCGGCACGGTGCGTCGAGGTACTCGCCGCTGCGGCTCACGCGCCTCGCGCTCCACGTGCTCGCCGGTTTCTGGCCGCAGCCGATCCAGTGGATCGGCATCGCGCTCGGCGCGGTCTGCTCGCTCCTCGCGCTTGCGCTCGGGATCTACGGCATCGTCTACTGGGTCGACAAGTCGAACTTCCCGGGGCCGCTCTTCGGCGGCGTCGCGGTGCTGTTCGTCCTGGGGATCCAGGGGTTCATCCTGGCGCTCGTCGGGGAATATCTCGGGCGGATCCAGCGGGACGTCGAAGGACGCCCGCTGTACACGATCGACCGAGAGCTTTGAGCGCGCCGAAGCGGATCCTGGTGACCGGCGGGGCCGGGTTCATCTCGTCGAACTTCATCCGGCATCTGCTCGCGAAGACGCCGTACGAGGTCGTTTCCCTCGACGCACTGACGTATGCAGGGAACGTCGAGAACCTGAGCGACGTCCTCTCGCACGAGCGCCTGTCGTTCGTCCACGGAGACATCCGCGACGCCGAGCTCGTGCGCGACGTCGTCGCGGAGTGCGACGTCATCGTCAATGCGGCGGCCGAGTCACACGTCGAGAAGTCGATCGAGGACGGCGCGTCCGAGTTCGTGACGACGAACGTCGAGGGGACCCAGATCCTGCTCGACGCGATCCGCGACGCGCCCGTCGACCGCTTCATCCTGATCTCGTCGTCCGAGGTGTACGGCACTGCGGAGCGCGCGCCGATGGACGAAGCGCACCCGCTCAACCCGCGGTCGCCGTACGCCGCGACGAAGGCGGGCGCCGACCGGCTCGCATACTCGTACTTCGTCACCTATGGCCTCCCGATCGTGATCGTCCGGCCGTTCAACAACTACGGGCCGCGCCAGCACCCGGAGAAGGTCATCCCGCGGTTCATCACGCAGGCGTTGCGCGACGAGCAGCTGACGATCCACGGCGACGGACACGCATCGCGCGACTGGCTCTACGTCGACGACGACGCCGAGGCGATCGAGGCCGTCATCGCTGCGCCGCTCGACGCCGTCGCCGGTGAGGTGTTGAACGTCGCGACAGGCGTCGACATCTCCGTCGCGGACATCGCGGACAGCGTCCTCGACGCGCTCGGAAAGCCGCCGTCCCTGAAAGCATTCGTCACCGAGCGGCCGGGTCAAGTGGACCGCCACATCGGCTCGACGGACAAGGTCGCGCGGCTGACCGGCTGGCGCGCGCGGACGTCGTTCGAGGAAGGGCTCACGCGGACGATCTCGTGGTACCGCGACAATGAGGTGTGGTGGCGGGGGATCCTGCAGAGCGACGAGACGGCGCGCGTCTCCTCGTCCTAGGCGCGGGCCCGGCGCAGCTCGGGCTCCTCGCCGCGGCTCGCCGTCACGGCCTCTATGTGATCGCGGTCGACCGCGACGCGTCCGCGCCGGGGTTCAGGTACGCAGACCGCCGCGCGATCGTGTCCACGGAGGACGAGCCGGGGATCGAGCGTCTGGCGTCGGCCGAGCGCGTCGACGGAATCATCGCTCCCGGGATCGACTGGCCGGTTGCGATCGCGGCGCGCATCGCCGAGCGGCTCGCGCTGCCCCATCCGATCTCGCCGGAGACAGCCGCGCTCTCGACGTCCAAGCTTCGTCAGCGGGAGCGCTTCGCGCAGGCCGGCGTGCCGCAACCGCGCTACGTGGTGGGCGCGGGTGCCGCTGAGGCCGTCGAGGCGGCGAACGACCTCGGCTATCCGGTCGTCGTCAAAGCGCCCGATCGCCAGGGACAGCGCGGCTTGACGCTCGTCGCGGAGCCACGTCGCATCGCGTCCGCGGTCGAGATCGCGCTCGACGCGTCGCGGAGCGCGGCACTCCTCGTCGAGGAGCACGTCGCGGGCCGCGAGTTGACGGTGAACGCCTTCTCGGTGGGTGGGCGGTTCAGGCCGCTGACGGTGACGGACCGCGTGACTGCCGAGCCGCCGGCGTTCGGCGTCGCGCTCGCGCACGTCTGGCCGAGTGAGGTCGAGCCGCGTCAGATCGCCGCCGCAATCGACGCGGCGGGCGCCGCGGCAGCCTCTGTCGGTATCGCGAGCGGCCCGTCGTACACGCAAGTCCTCGTCGGCGAGGACGGCGAGGTGCGGGTCGGCGAGCTCGCGGCGCGGCTCGGAGGCGGTCATGACGCGGAGCTCTGCCGTGCAGTCCTCGGCGTCGACCTCAACGGCCTCGCGCTGGCGGCTGCGCTCGGGCGACCCGTGACGCCGCAGCAGCTCGCGCCGGTCGCTCGGGCGGGCGGCGGTTGCGTCCGCTTCATCGTCGCGCCGGCGGGCGAGTTGCGCGACGTGTCCGGCCTCGAGGAGGCGTACGCAGTCGACGGCGTCAAAGGCATCCGGCTCTATCGCAAGCCCGGTCACGCCTTCGGGCCGTTGCTTCGCGGCTCCGACCGCGCGGGCGCGATCCTCGCGACCGGCGAGTCGCGCGAGGCGGCGCTGGGGCAGGCGGATCGCGCAGCAGCGCTGATCCGCTTCGGCGTCGACGCGGTCGCGTCGCCGCCGCTGGAGCGCGTCTGACCGGCCTGACCACGGGGATACGCTTGCCGTTGTGATCAGCGCGCGGCGTCCGACCATGCTCTCGTTCCAGCCGCCGGCGATCGGCGACGAGGAAGTGGCCGCGGTCGTCGAGACGCTTCGGTCCGGGTGGCTGACGACGGGGCCGCGCGCGGCGGAGCTCGAGCGGCGGATGGCCGAGTACCTGGAGGCAGAGCACGTGCTCGCGCTTGCATCCGGGACTGCCGCGCTCCACCTCGCGCTCGTGGCGCTCGGGGTCGGGCCGGGCGACGAGGTGATCACGTCCCCGATCACGTGGCCTGCGACCGCGAACGTCATCGTCCACGCCGGCGCGACGCCGGTGTTCGTCGACGTGCGCGAGGGGGACCTGAACATCGACGCCGGGTTGATCCCGGCGGCGGTGACCGAGCGGACGAAGGCGATCCTCCCCGTGCACCTTGCCGGCCAGCCGGTCGACCTGGAGCCGATCCACGCGCTCGGTGTCAAGGTCGTCGAGGATGCCGCGCACGCCGCCGAGAGCCGATACCGCGACCGCAAGGTCGGCGGCCTTTCCGACGCGACGTGTTTCTCGCTCTACGCGACGAAGAACATTGCCGCCGGCGAGGGCGGGCTGATCGCGACCAACGACAGCGCGGTCGCGGAGGCGGTGCGCGAGCTGCGGCTGATGCGGCGCGGCGACGGCTCGCTCTACGACATCCCGGTCGCGGGCTACAAGGCGAATCTCTCCGACATCCTCGCGTCGATCGCCCTCGTCCAGCTCGAGAAGGTCGAACGTCATCGCGAGGTCCGGGCGCGCCAGTTCGCGCTGTACGACGACGCGCTCGCGGAGCTGGATGGAATCGAGCCGCTGGAGCGCGACGAGCGCGACACGCACGCGCTGCACCTCTACGTCGCACGCATCGACAGCGAGACGGCGGGCGCACCGCGCGACGCGTACCAGCGTGCGCTCGCCGAGGAGAACATCGCGAGCTCGATCCATTTCCTCCCGGTGCATACGCTGTCGTACTACCGCATGCGCTTCCCTGCGCAGCCCGCGCTGCCGGTTGCCGAACGCGCTGGGCGTGAGGTGCTGTCGCTGCCGCTCTCGCCGGCCCATTCCGACGACGACATCCGCGACGCGATCGCGGCACTCCGTCGGGTGCATGCGCGGTTCACCGCGTGACGCGCAAGCGGGCGATTCGTGTCGTCCTCACGCTCGTCGTCACCGGCGCCTGTCTCACGTACCTGCTGTGGAAGCTCGACATCCACAGGACGGCGCACATCCTCGTGCACGCGAATCTCGGCTGGTTCCTCGCGTCGGTGGCGGTTCAGGCCCTCGGGGTGCCGCCGATGGCGTGGCGATGGCAGAAGCTCCTCGCTGCGCGGGGCGTCCACGAGTCGCTTCCGTGGCTCAATCGCGCGTACTTCGTCTCCTATACCGCAGGGCAGGTGCTCCCGACCGCGGTCGGCGGCGATGCGTCGCGGATCTACGAGACATCGCGGCGGCACCCGGGCCGCTTCGCGGACATGACGGCGATCGTCCTGCTCGAGCGCGCGCTCGGCGGCATCGCCACGCTCGCGCTTGCCGCCGTCGGGTTCGCGCTCGCGATCGGCCGGTACGACGTGGGCGCGTACATCTGGATCGAGCTCGCGTTCGTGGTCGGGTCGATCCTGCTCGGGATCGTCTTCTTCGCGCGTGCTGCGCGCCGGCCGCTGCGGCGTTTCGTCCCGCTTCTCCGGCGCATCCGGCTCGAACGGCCGCTGCGCGCCTTCTATGGCGGCGTGCACGCATTTCGCGGGCACACGCGGCTCCTGCTCGGCGTGCTCGCGCTGACACTCGTCGTCCAGGCGTACCGGGTGCTCGCGATCTGGATGGCCGCCCGTGCGGTCGGCGTCGACCTGTCGCCGCGACCGTTCTACGTGATGGGCCCGCTGCTGTTCCTCGTCATGCTCGTGCCGTTCACGATCAACGGCCTTGCCGTCCGCGAGGCGTTCTTCGTGTCGTTCTTGACGCTGCTCGGCGTCTCGAAGGAGGCGGCCTTCGCAACGGGGTTTCTCTTCTTCGTCGTCACCGTCGCGCTCGCGCTTCCCGGCGCGATCATCCTGACGGTGGAGAACCTGCGCCGCGGTGTCGCCGCAGCGCCGGTCCGCCGAACCTGACGCGTTACGCGTCCTCGCGCGCGAGTCGCCGCACGACCCAGCCCGCGAGCGTCAGGGTCATGCCGATCACGAGCAACGGCAACGTGAAGATCGAGCCTGTGAACGGAAGCTCCCCAGATCCACTCATCTCTTCCTCCCCCCTCTAATACCGAACCGGTGAGACCCACCGACATGACGTGACGCGCGGCTCGCGAATCGTCTTGACGAGCGCGTGGACGAAGACCACGCGATAGATCACGTCGATGACCGCGATCGCCGGAAGCATCGCGGCGAGCCGCCACTTCTTGGTCGCGATCGCCGCCAGCAGCGTCCACGCCGCATAGCCGATCGCGTAGAACAGGACGAGGTGGAGCGAGAACCACCCGAGCCACAGTGCGAGGCCGATCGCGATCGGCATCCCGAAGACGTACGCGCACCAATCGAGCATCAACAGCACCGACGCGACGTCGAAGCGAGTGACGCGCCGGCCGACGTGGTGTCCGGCAATGCCCTGGTACATGCCCCAGATCCAGCGCAGGTTCTGGCGGTACCAGTCGCGAAGCGTCAGCGGATCGCACACCCACGCGTGCGCATCGGGCGCGTACACGATCCGGCCGAGCTTTCGCCGGTGCGTCTCGAGTGTCCAGTACGTGTCGTCGACGATGTAGGGCGTCTGCTCGATTGCGATCTGAGCCAGGACGCTCGAGCGAAAGACCGAGTTCGACCCGGAGATGCAGTTCATGACGCCCAGGGCGCTCTGCCCGCGGCGAAGGGTCGCCTGGTAGCGCCAGTACGCATACGCGCGTGACCCGAGCCAGACGTTCCAGCGATTCTCGTGCGGCCACCGCGTCATCGTCCGTCCGACGACGATCGCGACGCCCTCGCGGAACCGCTCGACCGCCTTCCGGATGAAATTCGGTGCGATCGTCGTGTCGTCGTCGAGGATCGCGATCGCGTCGTAGCGCTCGGCGAGGCGCAGCGTGGTCAGCGCATGGTGGATCGCCGCCGGCTTGCCGACGTTCTCGGTCAACTCGATCACGTGGGCTCCGGCGGCTCGCGCAACCGCCCCCGTCCGGTCGCGCGAGCCGTCCGACACGACGAACACGTCTGCCTGACCGACCGCGGACGCGACCGTCGCTCCGATCGTCGACGCGCCGTCCTTCGACGCGACGAGCACGGCGACGCGCGTCGTCTCGACGCCCGTCGCGCGCCGTGCATGGTCCGTCCCCCTCGAGGGCAGTAGCCGCAAGTCGTGCCTCCCCTATAGCCGCAGTGCGCGCCCGGTGGAACGAAGATCCGCCCGGGCGCTTCCCTCCGAAGGGTGATGGCAGATCACCCTTTTCGCCATCCCTCGCGCGAGGGAAGCGCGTCTAGGACCTACCGGCTACGGCGTGTGCGCCGTCGCGGCTTCCGCCGAAAACGACAGGCGGTAGTGGGCGCTCATGTCGTGGTCGAAGTACTGGTGCGCTTCGTACCACGTCGCCTGCAGCGGATCCCGGATCCACGGTCCGTGCGGGTGGTTCAGGTGGAACGTCGTAACGCTGTCCCAGCCGTACGCCGACACGATGATGCGATGACTGTCGCCGGCGTTGCGGATCGCAGCAACGGCCGCGCGCGACGCGCGTTCCCATGCGCTCGGGCCCGACATCGCCGCGGGCTCGTTCATCAGGCCGTAGCCCGTCACGGCGTCGTCGTCGCGGAACGCGGCGGCGAGCCGCCGCCAGAGGTCGGCGAACGCCGCGTCCGGCAACCGGTCCGTCCCGAGCGCGCGGCGAATGCCCGCGGCGCCCGCATGTGCGTAGTACCCGCCGTAGTTGTGGCAATCGAGCACCACGTGCAGCCCGGCCTTGCCCGCGGCGTCGACGGATGCGTGGAGACGTGTGAGCTCGACGGCGTCGAGCGGCCCGCCGAGCGTGCGCTGGAGGCGCTCCCACCTGAAGGGGAGCCGCACGAAGCGGACGCCGCGGGCGGCGAGGGACGTGAACGTCGCCGCCGTCGGGTACGCGTACGTCGAGCCGTACGTTCCGACCCGGACGTTGTCGAGCGGGCTCTGCGCAGCGATCGGGTCGTAGCCGTCGCCGTACTCGCCGAACGCGCCGCCGTCGACGTTGATCCCGCGCTCGAGCGCCGGCTGTCGTTCGACGACCGCGGCCTGCGGGTTCGGTGCGCCCTGGGCGCGGTACACCGCGAGCTTGTAGTCGGGCGCCCAGAGCTCACCGGTCGCCCATGCGGCGACGGAGAGCTTCCGGCGCACCGCTTGGCGGTACCACGCGAGCGCGACCGCGTTCCAGCGCGTGTCGCCGCCGGCGCGTGGATTCCCGGGCCAGCCGACTTCGCCGATGAAGCCGTGCGCATGGCCGGCGGCGAGCCAGGACGTGAACGACGACAGTCGCGCCGTCTCGCGCGCCACGAGCGTCGCCTCGGCGCGCGCCGACGCCTCCGGCGTCTCCACCCGCCCCGCAGCGGTCGTCGCCGTGCAGGCGAGGAGGAGCGTCGCGATCGCGCCGATCCGCCAGGCGTACTGCCGCATGGCGAAGGTCTCGGCGGGAGCGTGCAGTAGCCCGTCCCCCGGACGAGTGAACGGCGGCATCGGCGGCGGCGAACGGTGGACGCGTCACTATGACGCACTGCGGCTGCGGCGCGTCGGAAACACGCTGCTGTAGCCTCACGCGGGGATGGACGTCCTGATCTCCGGCGGCGCAGGCTTCATCGGGTCGCATCTGGCCGACCGCCTCGTCCGTGAAGGGCATCGCGTCCGTGCGCTCGACAGCCTCGACCGCCAGGTGCATCCCGACGGGGAGCGGCCGCTGTATCTCGCCGACGAGGTGGAGCTCGTCGTCGGCGACGTCCGCGACCGCGACGTCCTGCGGCGTGCGATCGACGGCGTCGACACGGTCGTCCACTTCGCCGCTGCCGTGGGCGTCGGGCAGTCGATGTACGAGATCGAGCGATACACCTCGATCAACTCGATCGGGGCTGCCGTCGTGCTGGAGGAAGTGCTCGACCGGCGCGATTCGATCCGGAAGCTCCTCGTCGCGTCGTCGATGTCGATCTACGGCGAAGGTCAGTACCGCAACCCGAAGACGGGAACGGGCGGCCTCGCGCCGGCCATCCGCCCCGAAGCGCAGCTCGCGACGCGCGAATGGGACGTCCGCGACGAGGACGGCACGATTCTCGAGCCCGAGCCGACGGCGGAGACGAAGCCGCTTCGTCCCACGTCGATCTACGCGATCAACAAGCGCGACCACGAGGAGATGTTCCTGTCGATCGGGGCCGCCTACGGCATCCCGGCTGTCGCGTTGCGCTTCTTCAACGTCTACGGAGAACGGCAGGCGCTCTCGAACCCGTACACCGGCGTCGCCGCGATCTTCGCGTCGCGTCTGCTCAACGACCGGCAGCCGCTCGTGTTCGAGGATGGGAACCAGACACGCGACTTCATCGACGTGCGCGACATCGCACGCTGCTGCTCGCTGGCACTGACGAGCGACGGCGCAGACGGCAGGACGTTGAACGTCGGCACCGGGAGCGCGACGACGATCCGAGGCGTCGCCGAGGCGATCGCACGCGGGCTCGGCAAGGACATCCAGCCGGAGATCGTGAACCAGTACCGCGCCGGCGACATCCGCCACTGCTACGCCGACACGCGGCTGGCGGAGGAGTTGCTCGGCTTCAGCGCAGAGATCTCGTTCCAGCGCGGGATGGAGGACCTGCTCGCGTGGCTCGAGACGCAGGAGGCCTCGGATGGGGTCGAATCCGCGCGCGAGGCACTCGTCGCGCGCGGCCTCGCTCGCTAGTCCGAGCTCCGCGTCTTGCCCGACATCTCCGTCTCGATCGTCAACACGAACAGCCGCGAGCTGCTGCTCGCCTGCCTGGCCTCGCTCGAGGCGCACATCGGGCCGTCGGTCGAGGTCGTCGTGCTCGACAACGCGTCGGAGGACGGGTCCGCCGATGCGGTCCGTGCGCGTTTCCCCGGCGTGCGCGTGATCGCGCAACCGTTCCGTGCGGGGTTCGGGGCGAACCACAATACGGTCATCCGCGCGACGGGGGGTCGCTACGTCTACGTGCTGAACGAGGACACGACGTCGAGCGACTGGGCGTTCGACCGGATGGTCGCGCGCATGGACGCCCAGACCCGGCTCGGCGCGCTCGGGCCGCGTGTCGTGTACCCGGACGGCCGCCTGCAGGATTCGGCCTGGCGGTTTCCGACGCCGGGCGTCTCGGCGCTCGGGCTGCTTTCGCTCGGGAAGGCCGGCGTGAAGCAATCGGGCGGCTCGGAAGCACGAGCCGTCGACTGGGTCATGGGCGCGGCGCTCCTCCTCCGGCGCGACGCGCTCGAGCAGGTCGGCCTTTTCGACGAGGGCTTCTTTCTCTACTCGGAGGAAACCGACCTCTGTCTGCGCCTCCGTCGCGCCGGCTGGTCGGTCGAGTACTTCCCGGAGGTCACGGTGGTCCATCACGAGTCTCAGTTCAGCGCCGGGATTCCCGAGCGCCGGATCAACGAGATGTGGCGGAGCCGCCATCGGTACTGGCGCAAGCACCATTCCGCCGCAGGCGCGCGCGTCGCCGCTGCCGCGACCGGCGCCCAGTACGCGCTGCGGGCGGCGCTCGGAGTGCGCAGGGACGAGGGGTTCCGCGCCCGAATGCGATTGCATGCACGGGATGCGTGGCATGTCGACGGCCCCGGTCTTCGCGAGCTCGCCGAGGAGTGGAATGGCCGCGCTGGCGTTCCGGCGCGCTAGCGGCCCCGCGTTCCTCCTCCTCTCGCTGCCGCTGCTCGGCGTCGCCCGGCTGCTTCCGGAGACAGGCGCGGGCCTGTGGCTTCGGCTCGTGTCCGCCTCGCTCGTCCTGTTCCTGCCGGGTGCCCTCATCGCGCGCGCGCTGCGGCTTCGCGGCGCATCGGTCACCGTCGCGTGGTCGCTCGCCGCGGTCGCCGCCGGCCTGATCGTCGTCTTCGCCGCCCACACGTCGATCTGGGTCGCGCTGATCGTCGTCGCTGCGGTCGCCGTCGTCGCCGCGCCTTTTGCGTGGCGGGTCGTCGCGGGGCCGCCGGCGTGGGACACGCTCGCGGTCGCGGGCGCAGGCCTCGCGTTCGGCATCGTCCTGTGGCGCGTGGCCGGTGTCGTCCACGGCGACGCGCTCTTCCACCTCGGCCGTGTCCGGAAGCTCGACGCGTTCGGGTCGCTCCACGTCCGCTCCGTCGACGAGTTCGCGGACGGCGGCCTGCACCCCGGCTATGCCTTCCCGCTCTGGCACGGGTTCCTGGCGCTCGTGGCAAAGCTCGCGGGCGTCGACCCGACGCAGGTGATGCTCCACGAGCCGAGCGCGGTCGCACCCGTCGCGTTCGCCGTGACGTACGAGGCGGGGGTCGCGCTCTTCCGCAGTGCATGGGCGGGCCTCGGCGTGCTCGTCGCCTCCGTAGGCGGCGCGGCGCTCGCGTCCGGCCACGGCGGATCGTTCGCGCTGCTCGGTCAGCCGGGCACGCTCGACCGCCAGGTGTTGGTTCCTGCGACGTTGACGGCGTTCTTCCTCACGCTGCGCGACCCGTCGTGGCGGATCGCGCTGTCGCTCGCCGCGCTCGGAGGTGCGGTGTTCCTCGTGCACGCGAGCACGGCCGTCTTCCTCGCACTGCCGCTCGCCGGCTTCCTTGCGGCGCGCTGGCTGATCGCGCGCCGTGACCTTCGCGCGGGCGTCCTCGCATACGCGTCGCTGCTCGTTCCGGTCGGCGCCGCTCTTCTCTGGATTGCGCCGATCGTCGGCGAGACGGCGTCGCATTCGCCCGGCTCCGAGGAGCTTCGCCGGTCGCTGGCGCGCTACGCGAGCGAGATTCGCGTCGACTCATTGCACCGGTACGCGCTGCGGCCGGAAGTGGTCGCGCGCGGCGGCGCAATCGCCGTCGCAGCGCTCGCCTGCGTCCCGCTTGCAGCGTTCGCGTCGCGGCGCCGCTGGTCGGCGTTCGTCCTCGGCGGCTCGCTCGCGGTCCTCGCCGTCGAGTTGCTGCCGTGGGTGTTCCCACGGTTCTCGGATGCCGTCTCGTTGTCTCAGGCGCGGCGCGCGGCGGGGTTCCTCCCGTTCGCGTTCGCGCTCACGGGTGGCGCAGCCGTTTTGGCGCGTTTGCTCCGGCTTGCGGTCCTGCCCGTCGCGCTCGGCGCCGGAATCGCGCTGCAGCTCGCGTACCCGGGCGGCTTCGGGACGGTCATGGGCGCAGGTCCCGGTGCGCTCGCGTGGTTCGCGGCCACGGCGGGAGCCGCCGCGCTCGTCGTCGCCGTCGTCGTCCGCTCGGATCGCGACGATCGCGGCCCCCTCGCCGCGGCGGCAGTCGCGCTGCTCGTGCTACCCGTCGCGGTGCACGGGTTCTCGCACTGGGCGCCGACGCAGTCGAAGGACCCGAGCGCGCCGACGGCGGGGTTGCTCGCCGCGCTCCGAGACGACGTGCCGAAGCGTGCCGTCGTCTTCTCGGATCTCGAGACGAGCTACCGGATATCCGCCTACGCGCCGCTGTACGTCGCATCGGCCCCGCCCGCGCACGTCGCCGACACGAAGGCGAACTTCCCGTACGGCCGTCGCTTGGCGACGATCAAGTTCTTCCGCACGGGAAACGTCGGGATCGTCGACCGCTTCCACGCGACATGGCTCGTCGTCGACAAGTCGCGCTTCGACGCGCGACCGGCGTGGCCGCTCGTGTACGCCGACAGTCGCTACGCGCTCTACCATCGGCCGGCGTGAAGGTCCTGCTCGTGACGATGTACTTCCCGCCGGCGGGCGGAGGGGGCGTGCAGCGTCCTTTGAAGTTCGCGACCCACCTGCCCGCGCACGGGATCGAGACGCACGTGCTCGCGCCGGACGATCCGAAGTGGCTGCACGTCGACGAGCAGCTCCCGCTGCCGACGCAGGCGTGGGTTCATCGAGCGCGGTATCTCGGCCCGCAGTCGCGGAAGCTCGCGGACGAGCTCCACGGCCGTCGCGGGCTCGATCGCCTGTCGCGTCAGGCGCGCTCGCTGTCGAGCCGCCTGCTCGTCCCCGACGAGAACGTCGCGTGGAACCTCACGGCGATTCCCGCGGCGATCCGCATCGCCCGTGCGGAGAAGATCGACGTCGTACTGACGACGTCGCCGCCGAACTCCGTCCACCTCGTCGGTGCGGCAGTGAAACGCGCGACAGGTGCGCACTGGGTTGCAGACCTCCGCGATTCGATCGCGGCGCATCCCCATCGGCGTGTCGAACGGGCTGCGGTCCGCGCGAAGGAAAAGGTCAGCGAGCAGGTCGCACGGCTCGTCGCGCGGCAGGCGGACGTCATCGTTGCGGCGTCGGATGCGATCGCCGACGAGGCGCGCGGCCTTGATCCTGCCGGTGTCGTCGTGGCGATTTTGAACGGCGCGGACTTCGACGACTTCGCCGGGCTCGAATACCGGCGCAGCGAGCGGTTCCGGATCACGCACACCGGTTCGTTCTTCGGCAAGCGCGATCCGCGGCCGTTCCTACAGGCGCTCGCCGCCTCCGGGCTCGACGACGTCACGGCGCGGTTCGTCGGCGACTTCCGCGCGGCCGACCGCGAGTGGGCCGAGACGCTCGCGCTCGGAGATCGGCTCGAGTTGCACCCGTACGTGCCTCGTCGCGAATCGCTCGCTTTGCAGCGGAATTCCGATGCACTGCTGCTCCTGATCCCCGAGGCCGGCGGGCGCGGCAAGGGCGTCCTGTCGGGCAAGGTCTTCGAGTATCTCGCGGCCGAACGGCCGATTCTCGCCGCCGTTCCGCCTGACGGCGCTGCCGCAGATTTGATCCGCGAGACGAATGCAGGCGTCGTCGCGCCGCCGGACGACGTCGACGCGCTGACGGACGCGCTGCGCACGCTGCACGACGCGTGGAGCGCTCGCGCGCTCGACGCGACGGTCCTGTCGGAGGCGGACCGTGAGCGCCTCGGACGCGGCGCGCGCGTCGAAGAGCTCGCCGACGTCCTGCACGGGCTCGCCGCATGAAGGCGACCGGATTCCTCTTCCTCGCAACGTTGTTCTGCGTGACGTGGGAGAAGGTGCACTGGGGCTTCGGTGTGGACGTGTCGATCTCCGACGTGCTGACGATCCTCTTCTTGCTCGCGTTCGCGCTCGAATGGGTCGGTCGCGGCGAGCGGCGCTTCCCGCGCACGACGGCGGTCGTGCTCGCCGTCTTCGCGGCGCTCCTGGTCGTCTATCTCGTCGGGTTCTTCAACATCCAGACGAGAGATTCGCTCGACCAGTGGCTGAAGGGGATGGTGAAATTCGTGCTGCACTTCCTGTTCCTGGCCGCGGCGGTCGCATACATGGTGCGACGCTCACGCGGGTTCTACTACCGGGCGATCGCCGCGCTCGCGCTCGGACTCGCCGCGAACGGTCTGTACGGCGTTTTGCAGTTGCTCGCCGCGCGCGCCGGCGTCAATCTCGACCATCTCGTCCTCGCTCCGCTGACCGGCGGCGCGAGCTCGATCAACATCTACGGCGCCGTGGGCGGCGCGACGATCTTCCGGCCGAACGCGCTTACAGGCGATCCGAACCATCTCGCCGTGATGCTCTGCATCCCGTTGCTCACGTTGCTGCCGGTCTACCTGCGGCTCGAGCGCGGGAACCCGCTGCGTATTCCTCTGGCGATCCTGCTCGCGTTCCTCTTCCTCGTGCAGTTGGCGACGTTGTCGCGGAGCGGCTTGCTCGGTCTCGGCGTCGGTCTCCTGATCCTCGCCGTCCCGTACCGGCGGAAGCTCGCGTCGCGCGCGCTCCTGTATCCGCTCGCAGGCATCGCCGCCGTCCTGATCGTCGTCGTCGCATCGCGCCGGCACTATTTCGAGGTCCTGTTGAAGTCACGCGTGCAGACGGGCGGGCGTTCGGAAAACGCGCATTTCGCCGTCTACGACTTCGTGCCGCAGGTGATCCACTCGCATCCGCTCTTCGGGCTTGGGCTGAACACGTTCTCGATCTACTACGAGTTCATCACGGGCAAGTCGAACTGGGGCCCGCATTCGTTCTACGTCGCCCTGATCGTCGAGACCGGGCTCGTGGGCACGGTCGCGTTCTTCCTCTTCCTGCGTTATCTGTTCGTGCGGCTGCACGCGGCGCGCCGGATCGGTCGAGCCCTTGCCGCGATCGGCGATCCGAATGCGGCGCGCGTACGGCCGCTGGCGTGGGGGATGACGGCCGCGCTTGCCGGGACGATGGCGGCGAACGCCTTTTACCTGACGATGCAGTTCTATTACTTCTACGCGTTCGCGGCCCTCGTGCTCGCACTGCCGCTCGTGTTCGCGCGTCCGGTGCGGACGTGATCGACGCGACCGAACGCGCGCGTATCGTGCGTTCGCCGCCGCGTCTCCTCGTCGTCGCGATCGTCGCGGCATGCACGGTCCTCGGCATCGTCTACTTCGTCAAGGGGATGTCGGACATCGGGCGAGTCGCCGGATCCAACGCGGCCCTTTCGTATGCGGACCGCGACATCGCTGGCGGCAACGGGATCATTCTCGACCAGCAGGCCGCGTACGAAGCGCGGGCGATCATTCCGCGAGACGGCAAGTACCGCGTCGTGACGGGTTCCGCGCTCGTCAATCCGACTTCGCTGACGCTGCTCTTCGTCGACGCATGGTTCCGGTACTTCCTCATGCCGCGGCGGCCGGCGGCAAACGCGCCGTGGGTCATCTGCTACGGCTGCGACGTGTCGAAGCTCGGCGGGACATACACGGTCCGCTGGCGCGACGACTCCGGCATCTCGATCGGCGCGCTCAGATGAACGCCCACGCGCTCGCCGGCCTCGCCGCCCTCAACCTCTGGTTGTACATCACAGGCGTCGCCGTTCTGTTCGCGATCCGGGGCTGGAACCGGTGGAGCGGCCTCGCTCGGCTGTCCGGACTCGCGTACCTCCTTGGCGTAGCGACCTCCGGCGTCGTCTGGATCTTCGAGCTCGTCGTCGGGATCCCGTTCGGGATCGTCGCGATCGTCGTCACCGGTCTGGTAATCGGGGCGGTTGGCGTTGCCGTCGGACTGCGTCTCGGGCGACGGCTCCCGCCGCGCCCGTCTCGACCGACGCGGCTGCCCGCCGTGTCGCCCGTGGTCGCCGTGTCGGTCGCGCTCGTCGTTGTCTACCTGGAGGCGCTGTTTCGCGTTGCGCGGCTTGATGGGTTGTACGAATTCGATGCGTGGGACTTCTGGATCCCGAAGGCGAAAGCGATCTATTACTTCGGCGGGCTCGACCCCCAGTTCTTCCGCGAGGTGATCAACCAGTCGTACCCGCCGCTCGTACCCACGCTCGAGGCGGCTGCGTTTCACTTCATGGGCGCAGCGGACGTGGTCACCCTGCACGTCCAGTTCTGGCTCCTGTTCGTCGGATTCGTTGCCGCAATCGCCGGTCTTCTCTCGCCCCGCGTCTCGCCGTTCTTCCTCTGGCCGCCGTTGCTGCTCCTCGTCGTTGCGCCGTACGTGATCGGGCACGCAACGCAGACGACGGCAGACTTCGCATTGGACGAGCTGATCGCCGCCAGCGTGCTGCTCGTCGCGCTCTGGCTGATCGATCGTGCGCAGTGGCAGCTCTCCGCCGCAACCGTGCTGCTCGCCGGCGCGATGTCGACGAAACGTGAGGGATATCTGTTCGGCGCGTCGATCGTCGTGTCGGCACTCGTCGTGACGTGGCCGACGCGGCGCACGGCGTGGCCGAGGCTCGTCGTGGCCGGCGTCGTTGCCGTCGCGGCGACGATTCCGTGGCGCGTCCTGCTGATCACTCGTGACCTCGGCGCCGGCGGGCCGGAGGCCGGCGGTACGGGGCTGCTCTCGAATTCCGACCGCGCGTGGCCTTCGCTGCGTCTCGCGGTCACGACGCTGTTCGACTACGACATCTGGCTGATCGCCGCGCCGGTGATCGTCGCCGCAGTCGTTGCCGCGATCCTCGCGGGCTCGCGTCTCCTCCCCGGCTACGCCGCTCTCTTGTGCGTCCTCGCCGTCGCCGGGTTCACGTGGGCGACGTGGGCGTTCCCGAGTCTCGGCATCTCGACGAACCCGGCGTTGAATCCGATCGTACGCCTGATCGGTTTCGTGACCATGTTCATGCCGGCGCTCGTTCCGCTCCTCCTTCTCGACGCGTGGGGTTCGCGCGGCGCCGAGAGGCAATCCGTATGAGACGGCGCGCCCGTTGGCTCGTCCTCGTACTGGTCGCGGCCCTCGCGTATCCGGTCGCGGTGCTTGCGACGGGCGCACCACGATTTCCGTCCCCCGCGGAATGCATCCGGCCGGCGAAGACCGACGGCGCGATCGAGGCCGTGTTCGGCCGGTTCTCCCGCCAGGCAGCGGCGGAGCAGTTGCAGCGCCGCGCACTCGGAGCGGGATTCGTCGGGACGAAGATCGAGGGCGACGGATGCGGACGGATCAAGGTCGACGTGCAGGGGATCTCGACGCTCGAGGTCGGCAGAGAGCTCGCCGCCGAAGCGCGGAAGGTCGGTCTGGACGTCTCGCTCGAGCGCGTCCAGCCGTAGCCGTCGACGGGATCGTGCGCGTAGCTGTCCTCACGACGTCGTACCCGCGCTGGGAGGGAGACGCAGCGGGGCGCTTCGTCTTCGATGCCGTCGAGCGGCTCAGAGAGCATGTCGAGGTCGATGTGGTGTCGGCGCAGTCATTCCGCCACTACGGGATCGCGTACGGCCACGGAATCGTCGGCAACCTCAAGCGACGGCCGTGGCTCGCCGCGCTGGTCCCGATCATGCTCGCGTCGTTCGAGCACGCGGCGCGCGATGCGGCGCGCGCGGCCGACGTCGTCCACGCACACTGGCTCCCGGCCGGGTGGGTGGCAGCACGCACCGGTAGGCCGTTCGTGGTGACGCTTCACGGAACCGACGTTGCGCTCGCGGCGCGGCTCCCGGCGTTCGCGCGCGCCGTGCTCCGGCGTGCCGCGATCGTGATCGCCGTTTCGACGTGGGTCGCCGACGCGGCGCGCGACCTCGGTGCGCGTGATGTCCGTGTAATCCCGAACGGCGTGGATGTGCCGGCTGAGTCGGCGAGGGAGGCGGATCCGGCGACCATCCTCTACGCGGGCCGGCTGTCGAAGGAGAAGGGTGTGCTCGAGCTTGTCGCGGCAACGCGCGGGCTTCCACTCGTCATCGTCGGCGACGGGCCGCTCAGGGCGAGGATCCCCGCCGCTCGAGGCTTCGTGCCCCACGCAGAGCTCGAGCGGCTGTATGCAGAGGCCGCGGTCGTCGCCTGCCCATCCCGCCGCGAGGGCTTCGGCGTCGCGTGCCTCGAGGCGATGGCATTCGGGAAGCCGGTCGTCGCGTCTGCGGTGGGTGGCCTCCTCGATCTTGTCGTGCACGAGGAGACGGGGCTGCTCGTGCCGCCGCGCGATCCGTCGGCGCTGCGGGCGGCGATGACGCGTCTGCTTGCGGACGCCGAGCTACGGCGACGACTCGGCTCGGCCGCCCGTGCACGCGCACGTGACGTGTTCGACTGGACGTCCGTCGTTCGTCGGACGCTCGCCTGCTACGCCGACTCAGCGACAATCGAACGATGAGGCGGGCGCTCATCACCGGCATCGCCGGCCAGGACGGCTCGTACCTCGCAGAGCTCCTCCTCGGCGAGGGCTATGAGGTGACGGGTGTCGTCCGGCGCGAGCCGTCTCAGCGTTTCGCGAATCTCGCGGCGGTCGCTGACCGGATCGAGCTCATCCAGGCGGACCTGCTCGACCAGGCCGCCCTCGTCGCGGCGCTGCAGGTCTCCCGGCCCACGGAGGTGTACAACCTCGCGGCGCCGTCATTCGTGCCTGCCTCGTGGGAACGTCCCGTGGTCACGGCGGAGTTCGCGGCGGTCGGGGCGACGTCGATGCTCGAGGCGATCCGTGCCGTCGATCCCGCGATCCGCTTCTACCAGGCCTCCTCGAGCGAGATCTTCGGCGAGCCCGTCGAGATTCCACAGACGGAATCGACGCCGCTCGCCCCAGTGACGCCGTATGGCGTCGCGAAGGCATACGCGCACTTCATCGTGCGTTCGTACCGACGCAGGTACGGCATCTTTGCGTGCTCCGGGATCCTCTATAACCACGAGTCGCCAAGGCGACCGCTCGAGTTCATCCCGAGAAAGGTCTCGCACGCCGTCGCGCGGATCACGCTGGGTTTGCAGAGCGAGTTGATCGTCGGCGACCCCGACGCCAGGCGAGACTGGGGCTTCGCCGGCGATTACGTCCGCGCGATGTGGCTGATGCTCCAGCAGCCCGAGCCGGACGATTATGTCGTCGCGTCGGGGGAGGATCACTCCGTTCGCGAGCTCGTCCAGCACGCATTTGCGCACGTCGGCCTCTCGTGGCAGGAGTACGTCAGGGTCGATCCGACGCTCGAACGTGGAGCCGCCGAGCTGCACGGGCTCGTCGGCGACGCGGCCAGGGCGCGCGCGCGGCTGGGTTGGGCGCCGACGGTCACGTTCGCCCAACTCGTCGAACTGCTCGTCGACGCCGACCTCGCTCAGCTCGAGCCGCGCACGAATACCGACGCGACTACGATGGATCGCCGATGAGCGCGGGTCGGATGCTGACGGTCGACGGAGTCGACATCCACGACGACGGCGAGTGCTATGTCATCGCGGAGATCGGGCACAACCACCAGGGCGAGCTCGAGAAAGCGAAAGCGCTCGTGCACGCCGCGCATGAGTGCGGCGCGAACGCGGTCAAGTTCCAGAAACGCTCGAACCGAGCGCTGTATACGCGTGACTACTACGACCAGCCGTACGACAACGAGTTCTCGTTCGGGCGCACGTACGGCGAGCACCGCGAGGCGCTCGAGCTCGAACCGGCCGCGTACCGCGAGCTCCACGCGTATGCGCGTGAGCTCGGGATCACGTTCTTCGCGACGGCGTGGGACTTCGCGAGCGCCGATTTCCTCGCCGAGCTCGACGTGCCCGCGTACAAGCTCGCGTCCGGCGACCTGAGGAACACGCCGCTTCAGCGGTACGTCGCGCAGTTCGGCAAGCCGATCTTCCTGTCGACCGGCGGCGGCACGATGGAGGACATCGAGCGTGCGGCGGATGCGATCCTCCCGCTCAATCCGCAGCTCTGCGTCCTCCAGTGCACCGCGGCATACCCGGCCGAGACGGAGGAGCTCAACCTCCGCGTGATCGGCACGCTTCGCGATCGTTTTCCCGAGCTCGTGATCGGCCTTTCTGATCACCAGAGCGGCATCTCGATGGCTCTCGTCGCATACATGTTGGGCGCGCGCGTGATCGAGAAGCACTTCACGCTCGACCACGCATGGAAGGGCACGGATCACGCGTTCTCGCTCATGCCCGACGGGATGCGGCGACTGGTCCGTGATCTGCGTCGCGTCCGACCGGCGATGGGCGACGGCGTCAAGCGGCCGTTGCCGGTGGAGCAGAAGCCGCTGGAAAAGATGGGGAAGAAGCTCGTTGCCGCCCGTGCCCTGCCGGCCGGTCATGTCCTCGCGGCCGCCGACGTTGCGATCAAGTCGCCCGCGGACGCAGGGCTGCCGCCGTACGAGCTCGACCGGATTGTCGGGATGCGGTTGCGGCGCGCGCTCGAGGTCGACGACACCCTGGCGCTCGCGGATCTCGAGCCGGCAGTCGAGCCGGTCGCAGCCGCGCAGCGGTGACGGACGTCGAGCCGTTCCTTGCGCGCGTTCGGCTCGCGATCTTCGACTTCGACGGGGTCTTCACGGACAATCGCGTCTGGGTGAACGAGCGCGGCGAAGAGATGCTCGCGTTCACGCGGAGCGACGGCCTCGGTCTCCGTCGCCTCGACGCCGTGGGCGTCCGGTACCTGATCGTCTCGACGGAGCCGAACCCGATCGTCGCGGCGCGCGCCGCGAAGCTCGGTGCACCGTGCGTGCACGGTGTCGACGACAAGCTTGCGGTCGTCGAGGAGCGGCGAGGCGACGTCGAGCTCGACGCGGTCGCGTATGTCGGCAACGACATCAACGACGCGGAGTGCCTGCGCGCCGTGGGGCTTCCGGTCGTTCCGGCCGATGCGTGGCCCGAGGTTCGATCACTCGCGCGCTGGGTGCTGAGCCGCCCGGGCGGCGCGGGCTGCGTCCGCGAGTTCTGCGACGCGGTGTGGGCGGCGCAGCGGTGACGCGCGACCCCTTCTCACTCGACGGGCGCGTGGCGATCGTCACCGGCGGCCTGGGGCAGCTCGGCCGCGAGATCGTGCGCGGGCTCGAGGAACGCGGCGCGCGCGTCGCCGTCTTCGACCTGGCTGCGGAGCCAGATCGGGTCGACGTCACCGACCGCGCTGCGATCGAGCGCGCGACAGCGGAGGTCGAGCGGACCCTCGGTGCGCCGGACATCCTCGTCAACGCCGCCGCGCTCGACTCGCCTCCCGATGCCCCGGCGGAGGAAGTCGGGCCGTTCGAGACGTACCCCGAGGCATCGTTCGACCAGGTCATGGACGTGAACGTGAAGGGGACGTTCCTGTGCTGCCAGGTCGTCGGCGCGCGCATGGCGTCGGCCGGCCGCGGTTCGATCGTCAACATCTCGTCCGTTTACGGGATGCTGTCGCCGGTTCAGGACCTCTACGAGTTTCGCCGCCGCGCGGGCGAGGAGTTCTTCAAGCCCGTCGCGTACTCCGTCTCGAAGTCCGCGCTCTACAACCTGACGCGGTACCTCGCGACGTACTGGGCGCGCAGCGGCGTCCGTGTCAACACGCTGACATTGGCGGGCGTGTTCAACGACCAGCCGCGCGAATTCCTCGATGCGTACACGGCGCGGATGCCGCTCGGGCGGATGGCGGACGTCGGCGAGGTCGTCGGACCCGTCGTCTTCCTTGCCTCGGACGCGTCGTCGTACGTCACAGGCGCGAACCTCGTCGCGGACGGCGGCTGGTCCGCGTGGTGACGCCGGACGACGTTCCGAACATCGTCGACGGTCGCGCCGTTCCTCCGGCGAGCGGCGCGTGGTTCGAGAAGCGGCGCCCCGTCGACGGCTCGCTCCTCTGCCGTGCCGCACGGTCCGGGCCCGACGACGTCGACGTCGCCGTCGCGGCCGCGCGCCGCGCTCAGGCGGACTGGGCCGCGCGCACGCCCGTCGACCGCGGCAACGTCGTCCGCGAGCTCGCCCTGGCGCTCCGCGCGCGACGCGAGGAAGCCGCCGAGCTCGTCGCCGCGGAAACGGGGAAGCCGATCGAGCTCGCACTCGGCGAGGCCGACGCCGCCGTCGAAATGGGCTTCTTCGTCGCCGGCGAGGGCAGGCGGCTGTACGGCCGCACGACCACGTCGTCGATGCCGAACCGAACGGTGCTCACGCTCCGGCAGCCGGTCGGCGTGGCCGCGTTGATCGTCTCGTTCAACACGCCTCTGCCGAACTACGCGTGGAAGGCATTCCCGGCCGTCTTCTGCGGCAACGCCGCGATCCTGAAGCCGTCCGAGGAGACGCCCGCGTCCGGCGCGTTCTTCGGGGAACTCTGCAACGACCTTCTCCCGCCGGGGGTGCTCAACGTCGTCCAGGGCATCGGCAGCGAGGTCGGGCCTCCGCTCGTCGCCCACGCGGACGTCGACCTCGTCAGCTTCACAGGCTCGGCGGCGACCGGTCGTTCGATCCAAGAGCGGGCGGCGCCGCTCCTCAAGAAGGTCGTCATGGAGCTCGGTGGCAAGAACGCGCTCGTCGTCTGCGACGACGCGGACCTCGACCGCGCCGTCGAATGGTCGATCGCCTCGGCTTTCTCGAATGCGGGCCAGCGCTGCGCGGCCGCGAGCCGCATCGTCGTCTTCGACGAGGTCTACGAGGAGTTTCGGGACCGGTTCGTCGCCGCGACGCGCGGTTACGACGCCGGCCCGCTCGTGAACGACGCTGCAGTGGACCGGATCCTCGAGTCGATCCGCGGCGCACGCGTCCTCGCCGGTGGCGCCCGTGTCGACCGGCCCGGCTCGTGGCTCGCGCCGACCGTGGTCGAGGACGTGCCGTCCGACTCCGAGCTCTCGTGCACCGAGCTCTTCGGCCCTGTGACGATCCTCTACCGCGTGAACGGCCTGGACGACGCGATCAAGCTCGTGAACGACTCGCCCTACGGCCTGACGTCGGCGATCCACACGGCGAGCCTGCACCGGGCGATGCGGTTCGCGGACGCCGTGCAGGCCGGCGTCGTGGTCGTGAACGGCGGGACGCACGGCAGCGAGCCGCACATGGGCTTCGGCGGTGTGAAGCAATCGGGGACGGGGTGGCGGGAGGCCGGAGCCGAGGCGCTCGACGTCTACACCGACTGGAAGTACGTCAACCTGATCGTCGATCCGGCGCTCGTCTGACCACGAACGTGGCGCGCGACGCGACGCGGGAAACGATCGCGGTCCTCGGCCCGGGCGCAGTGGGCGGCGCGCTCGCGGTCCCACTCGCGCTCGCCGGGGTGCGCGTCACGTGCGTCGCGCGGCCGGGCACGGCGGAGGCGATCGACCAAGACGGGCTGACCCTTCGTCGCCGGGGAGAGACCTTCCGGGCGCGGCCGCGCGCCGTCGAGGTTCTCCACGACCGCGTCGACCTGCTCCTCGTGACGGTCAAGGCCCCCGCGCTCGACGCCGCGCTCGGGCGGATCGAGGCCGAGGCCGGGACGGTGCTTCCGCTCCTGAACGGGCTCGAGCACCTGGACACGATCCGCGCGCGGCTAGGCGGCCGCGTCATCGCCGGCAGCATCGCCGGCCTCGAGGCGTATCGCGAGACCCCGACCACGATCGTCCAGACGACGGGCACGCCCCTCGTCACCGCGGCGGGCGACGTCTCGCTCCCCGGCTTCGAGGTTCGCGTCCTCGCGGATGAGCGGGCGCTGCTGTGGGAGAAGGTGGCCCGGCTCGCTCCGCTCGCCGCAGCGACGGCGGCGACGCAGCGCCCGGTGGGCGACCTGCGCGCCGACGCCGAATGGCGCGGCAGACTCGCCGCCGCAGTTGACGAGGCATGTGAGGTCGGTCGCGCCGACGGGGTCTCGCTCGATGCGTCCGCGCAGTGGGAGATCATCGACGGGATGCCGCCCGGGCTGACCACGTCGACCGCCCGCGACGTCGCCGCGGGCCGTCCGTCGGAGCTCGACGCGATCGTCGGTTCGGTCGTCCGCGCCGGCACCCGTCTCGGCGTCCCGACACCCGCCCTTGCCGCGCTGCTCGAGGCCGCATGCGCAGCGTGATCGCGCTGATTCCCGCGCGGAGCGGCTCCGAGCGCGTGCCGAAGAAGAACATCCGGCCGCTGGCGGGACACCCGCTCCTCGCCTACGCGATCGCGACCGCGCAGCAAGCGGGCATGTTCGACCGGGTCGTCTGTTCGACCGACAGCGAGGAGGTTGCGGAGATCGCGCGCTACTACGGCGCCGAGGTCCCATTCCTGCGTCCCGCGGAGCTCGCGACGTCGACGTCGCCGGACATCGAGTGGATCACCTACACGCTCGGAGAGCTGCGCGAGCACTACGACCTGTTCGCACTCGTCCGGGCGACGAATCCGTTCCGCGGCCCCGATGCGTTCGTGCGTGGCCTCGAGCAACTGCTTGCGACGCCCGAGGCAGACTCGATCCGTGCCGTCGAGCTGGTGAAGCAGCATCCCGGGAAGATGTGGATCGTCGAAGGACCGACGATGCGCCCCCTGCTCGACCAGGCGCACCTCGACGTCGCCTGGCACGCGGGCCAGTTCCAGGCGCTGCCGAAGGTCTACGTCCAGAACAGCGCGCTCGAGATCGCCTGGACACGTGTCGTCGGTGGAACGGGCACCCGCGAGGGCCGAATCGTCGCGCCCTTCCTTACGACCGGGCACGAGGGCTTCAACGTCGACGACGAGGAGGATTGGGAGCGCGCCGAGCGCCTCGTCGAGGCCGGCGCGGTGACGCTGCCGCGCGTGACGCCGCCATGGCCTCCGTATTCTCCGCCGCGATGAATACGAAGGTCGCGAAGCTCGAGACGTTCTTCTGCGACGCCGGCTGGCGCCCGTGGGTCTTCCTGAAGGCGACGGCCGACGACGGCTCGGTCGGCTGGGCCGAGCTCACCGACTCACACGGGTCGCCGCGAGGGCTCGCGGGCATCGTCGACGACCTCGAGCCGCTCGTGGCCGGCCGCGACGCACGCGCCGTCGAGGCGATCGTGTGGGATCTCTATCGCGCGACGCGCCAGAGCCCGGGCTCGGTGATCCAGAAGGCGATCGGCGGAATCGAGAACGCGCTGCTCGACCTGAAGGCGAAGGCGCTCGGCATCCCCGTCTACGAGCTGTTCGGCGGCCCCATGCGCGAGACCGTCGACCTGTACTGGTCGCATTGCGGCACGACCCGTGCGCGCGCCTGGGAGGTCACGAAGACGCCGAAGCTCGCGAGCTACGACGACGTCGCGGCGCTCGGCCGGGAGGTCGTCGAGCGCAGCTTCAAGGCGTTCAAGACGAACATCGTCCTGCCGGGCGACGAGCCGCAGGTCCTGATGCCGGGGTTCCACGGCCCCGGGCTCGACCGGAACCCGTCGTCGGCGATCGAGAGTGCGCTCCTCGACCTGCTCCATGCGTTCGACGAGGGAACCGGCGGTGACGCGGAGCCGATCCTCGATCTCAATTTCAACCTCTCGGCCGAAGGCGTCGGCCGCGCGGCGGACGTTCTCGCAGACGTCGGGCTGCTCTGGCTCGAGGTCGACCTGTTCGACCCCGACGTCCTCGCGCGCGTCCGCGCAAAGACGAGCATCCCGATCTGCTCGGGCGAGAACCTCTACACGAGCCGCGGCTTCCGCCCGTACCTCGAGTCGGGCGCGCTCGACATCGCGTCCGTCGACGTGATCTGGAACGGCTTCCATCAGGCGAAGAAGATCGCCGACCTCGCCGAGACGTACGACGTCAACTGCGCGCCGCACAACTACTACTCGCACCTCGCAACGTTCATCTCCGCGCAATGGTGCGCCGCGATCCCGAACGTCCGGATGCTGGAGGTGGACGTGGACGACGTGCCGTGGCGCGAGGATCTGACGACGGCGGTTCCGGCAATCGACGGGGGTGTGCTCACTGTGCCGTCGGCGCCCGGGTGGGGCGCCGCCGTGAATGAGGACGTTCTCCGCGAGCATCCGTGGCCGCGGTGAAGCTGCCGGCACCGGCGCGTGCGTTCGTGTGGCGTCACGGGCGCCGCGCCGTCGACTGGAGTGCCTCGAAGCTGAAGCTCGCGAGCTACGTCCCACTCTTCGACTACCGCGAGCAACTCGATCTCCATACGACGTACCGCGAGGACCCGCGTCCGGTGCGCGACAAGCGGTCGTCGACGGTCAGCGCCGAGGACGTCGACCTGACGCTAACCGTCGAAGGGCTCGAGGACGTGCTTCACGGGCGCAACTGGTCCGGCAAGCGCATGCTCGAGGTCGGGCCGAAGTACGGCTTGCATGCGCTCTGGATCGACCAGCACCTGCGGCCGACCGAGCTCGTGTTCTCCGACTTCGCGGCCGATCGTCATCTCCACGAGCGCTGGGAGGACGGCCTGAAAGCGCCGCACCGGTGGGTGTTCGGGGACTTGCGCAACGCGCGCGAGCTCCTCGAGACCGAGCCGTTCGACGTCGTCTTCTTCCTCGGCGTGCTCTACCACAGCGCGTTCCACCTGCCGCTCCTCGGGATGCTCAACCGCGTCACCGCGCTCGGCGGCGAGATGCTGCTCGAGACGACGATCGACCCGCGGCCGGACGCGGCGATGCGCGTGCGGTGGCAGCGTGGGAGCGGCAAGGCGAAGATGGTCCCGACGCTCGATGCGCTCCGAATCGAGCTCGCGTGGACGGGTTGGCGCGACGTCACGCGCTTCACGTCCTACCGTCCGGAGTCGCACGAAGTCGTGCTTCTCTGCCGTAAGACCGACGAGTTGCCAGAGCACGGCGACGTGATCGAGCTCGTCGCACCGCAGCGGCCCGCGTGACGCGCGTCGTAGCGCTCGTCGCGATCGTCGTCGCCGGAACGATTGCGTACGGCTCCCTCGGGAGCCAGTTGCGCGGGCCGTCGGTCTTCGCCGACGAGCTGATCTACATGGATGCAACGCGGTCGATTGCCGACGGCCACCGGCCGATCGAGCGCGATCGACCGTACGGTCGCGGGCTGCTGTTCCCGGCGGTCGGCGCTCCCGTGTTTGCGGCGATGTCGAACGACCGCAAGTCGTACATCGCGCTTCGGTGGTTGAACGCGCTCCTGTTCTCGCTCACGGCGATCCCCGCGTACCTTCTGGCGCGCCGGGTGCTCGGAGTGAGGTGGAGCGTGGCGGTCGCAGCAGGATCCGTCGCCGCGCCGTCCGCGCTCTACACCGGGATGATCTTGACCGAGAGCGCTGCGTACCTCACGGGCACGATCGCGCTCTACGCGCTTGCGCTTGCGCTCGAGCGGCCGACTACCCGACGCCAGCTGGGTGCGCTCGCCGCCATCGTGTTCGGTGCCCTGGCGCGGCCGCAACTCGCGGCCCTCGTCGCGGCATTCCCGCTCGGTCTCGGCGTGCGTTGGATGATCGCGCCGCCCGGAGCACGCCCGGGCCGCGACGCCCTGCGACGATTGTGGCCCTCGGCGGTCGCGTTCGGCGCGGTCGCGCTCCTGACGGTCGCCGCGTTCGCATCCGGACGGGCATCGCTCAAGGACTACCAGGATGTGTTCACGTCCTACAACCCGCTTGCCGTGCTCGAGTGGGGCTGGTTCACGCTCGGCGACCTCTCGCTGTATCTCGCATTCGTCCCCGTCGTCGTTGCGCCGATCGTCGTGACCTACGCATGGAGACGCGGCCGCGCCGGCGATCGACACGATGCGGCTTTCGTCGCGCTGCTCGCCTCGGCGACGTTCGTGACGACACTTGTCGTCGCGGCCTTCTCGAGCGCCGAGTTCGGCTTCTCACGCCTGCACGACCGTTACCTCTTCTACGTCGTACCGCTCTGGCTGATCCTGACGGCGCTGTGGGTCGAGCGGCGGCTGCCGCCCTCACGCGGCGAGGTTGTCGTGGGAGGCGTGGCCGCCGCGATCCTCGTCGCGACACTGCCGCCGCGGCTGCTCGTCCATGACGGCTCGGTGCAGTTCGATGCCGTCGGGACGGGGGTCTGGTCGCGAATTCGCGATCTCGACCCCGCGCGCCCGAGCGGGTTGCGTCTCGCACTCGCCCTTGCTGCGCTCGGCGTTGCGGCCCTCGTGCTTGCGGTCGCGATCGCGTCAGCGAGCAGGCGGTCAGTGGTTGTCCTGCCGATCCTCGTCGTGTTCATCGCGAATGCGGCGATCGTGTGGAAGGCGCGGATCGCCGACGCGGACGTCCATGTCTTCTCGGACAACCGGGCTGCGACGTGGTCATGGGTCGACCGGGCCGTACCGGCCGGCCGGTCGGTCACCGACGTCTACGTCGACTCCGGCCCGTGTCTCGAGCGAGCGCGCGACCCCTTCAGGTGGACGGAGTTCTTCAATGGGCGCATCGGCCCGGTGTTGCGGCTCGGCTTGCCGGCGCCGCCCGGCGTCGTGACCGACGGGACGAACGCGCACATCGCCGGCAGCCGAATCGTTCGCACGTCGAACGGGCCTGTCAGCCCGGGCTACGTCGTCGCCCCGCCCGGGCTCACGTTCGCCGGTACGCGGATCGCAACGGGAACGATCGCGCAGCTTCAGCTCTGGCGGATCGACGGGAAGCTTCGGGTGCTGAACGCGGCGTCGAACGCGCAGGCGATCACGGTCGCGTGCCCTGCCGGCGCATGAGACGCGCGCTCGCGACGCTCGACGGGTGGCCGGCCGCGGCGCTGGTGTTCGGATGCGCGCTCGCCGCCTACTGGATCGAAGCGCTCGCGTGGCCGCTCCAGCGCGGTCGCGACTCCTGGGACTACTGGCTCTACTGGCTCCAGATGGGAGACGCGCATCCGCCGCTGTCGAACGTGATGGTGTTCCGGACGCCGCTCGCGCCGCTCGTCACGGGGCTGCCGATGTCGCTCGGCGGAGCTCGCCTCCTCGAGGTGGTCAGCTCGCTCGTCTACGCCGCGGCCGCCCTCGGCTGGGCCTGGGCGGCCCGCCCGTTCGGGCGCGTCGCTGCGCTCGGTACCGCGGTCGCGGTCCTCGTCCTCCAGCTTCCGTATGCGGCGCTTTTCCACGAGGTGTCGAGCGATTTCGTCTTCGGCGCGATTCTTCCGCTCTGGGTCGGCCTCGTGGTGCGCGTCGTTCTGGAGCCCCGCCGCGCGAGCGCCATCGGGCTCGGTCTGACCGTCGCAGCGCTGACGCTCGCTCGACCGGCCGGACAGGTGATCGCCCTCGCGACGGCGATCGCCGCGCTCCTTGCGGCCGGGGCGTGGCGCGTCCGCGCGGTTCGTCTGGCTACGGTCGTTGCGGCCGCCGTCGTCCCGCTCGTCGCGTGGGCCGGCTACAACGCCGTTCGCTACGACGACTTCACGGTCGCGCGGGGCGGGAAGGCGTGGGTCCCGTTCTTCAAGGTGTTCGGCGAGGGGAAGATCGAGGCCGAGAACGGCAGCGCTTCGCGGAAGCTGGCGCGGGTCGTCGAGCGTGACGTCCTCGCACGGCCCGCTTTCCGTCGCGACCGAGTCGACGTACGCACGTACTTCGACGCGCCGTCGAATTTCGAAGCGATTCGCCTGATTGCGCTCTCCGATCGCGCCTTCGGGCGCGGGAGCAACTACTCCGTCCTCTACGGCGCGGCGACCGACGCGATCCGGAAGCATCCGGGCTGGTACGTGCACAGCGTCGCGCGGACGTTCTGGGACTACCTGAGCGCACACTTCTCGCTCGAGCCCGTCCGGCGGCACCCGCCGCCTCAGCCGCAGCCCCTCGTCCTGCGCGTCGACGGCAAGACGATGCCCGCTCCGGCTGCGCTGACGCCACTGGCGCAGGCGGCGCGCTTCGGATTCGTGTGGTGTCCGAGCGACGCGATCCAGCGGTGCATCTTCAAGCATCCGGAGCAGGTCTACTCGCGACGCGACGAGCAGCGGCGTTACGTCGAGCTCACCGATCGCGTGCGCGACTGGAACGCGCAGCTCCCCCTTCGCAACGGGAACGCGACGATCGCGCCGAAGCTCGATGCGCTGAGCTGGCGCTCGCCGCGGCCGTTCCTGTGGCTCGCCGTCGCAGCGGTCGCGATGGTCATTCGCCGGCCGCGGGGATGGCCCGCACTCGTCGTCCTCGTCGTCGGCGCTGGTCTTGTCCTCCTCGTGCATGCGCTGTCGCAGGGGCCGCAGACGGAGTTCGCCCTTCCGTTCGCGCCGTTGTTCGTGCTCGTCGCGGTCGCTGCGCTCGTCGGGCCGCGCGGACAGCGCGGTACCGTCTCGGCGTGATCGCCCTGAGCCTGATCCCGCGCGACGAGTTCGAGCGCGCCGGCGCCCTGGACGACCCGCTCCCGTTGCTCGCCGACATGTGCCGCCTGAACGCGCTCACCGCCGTCAAGCGCGCAGGATCGGGGCATCTCGGCTCGACGTTCAGCTCGCTCGACGTCGTCGTCCATCTGCTCTGGCGGGAGCTGAACGTCCGCGAGCTCGGGTGGCAGCACGCGGAACGCGACGTCTTCTTCTCCTCCAAGGGCCACGACGTGCCGGGCCTCTATGCCGCGCTCCACGCGCTCGGCGTGATCCCGGCGGAGCGGCTGCTGCGGCTGCGCCGGCTCGGCGGCCTCGACGGTCACCCGGACATCGGCGTCCCCGGTATCGAGGCCAACTCGGGGTCGCTCGGAATGGGGATCTCCAAGGGCCGTGGCATCGCCTGGGCGAAGCGGCGGCTCGGACGCGGCGGTCGTGTCGTCGTCATGACCGGCGACGGCGAGCTGCAGGAGGGGCAGAACTGGGAGGCGCTCGGGTCGGCGGCACACCAGCGGATCGGCAATCTGTGGGCGATCGTCGACCGCAACGAGCTGCAGTCCGACCGCCGGACGGAGGAGATCCTCGCGCTCGGCGGCCTGGAGGAGAAATTGCGCTCGTTCGGCTGGAACGTCGAGACTTGCGACGGGCACGACCATTCCGAGCTCGACGGCGCGTTTCGAAGGCTGGCCGCCGCACCGTCCGACGTTCCGAAGGTCCTCGTCGCGAACACGATCAAGGGCCGTGGGGTCTCGTTCATGGAACACCCGGCGGCGCTTCAGCAGGGCGACGGCACCTATCGCTGGCACGCAGGCGCACCCGACGACGAGCATTTCGGCCGCGCCCGTGACGAGCTGCTTGCCCGGATCCGCGCGCGCGTGCCCGACCTCCGGCTCGACGACGTCGCACCGCTCGACGAGTCGCGGTCGCTCGAAGGCGAGCCCGAGTCCGGGATCAGCGTCCGCCGCGGGAAGGTGACGAGCGAGTACGTGGCAGCTGCGTACGGCGAGGAGCTGCTCGAGCTCGCGTCGCGCCACCCGGAGCTCGTCGTGCTCGACGCCGATCTCGCGTCCGACTGCCGGATCCGTCCGTTCGAGCTCCGGCACCCCGACCGCTTCGTCGAGAACGGGATCGCGGAGCAGGACATGGTCTCGATGGCCGCCGGGCTTGCACGGCAAGGGCTCCTCCCGGTCGTCAATTCGTTCGCAAGCTTCCTCGCCTCGCGCGCGAACGAGCAGATCTACAACCAGACGAGCGAGGGCACGAAGGTGGTCTATGCGCTGCACTACGCAGGCCTGATCCCGGCCGGGCCCGGCAAGTCGCACCAGAGCATCCGCGACATCTCGTTGCTCGGGGCGCTTCCCGATGTCGCGATCGTCCAGCCGGCGAACGCTGCCGAGACGCGCGCATTACTGCGTTGGGCGGTCGAGGAGACGGATGCGACGACCGCCGTGCGGCTCGCGATCGGGCCATCGCCACGCGCGCTCGCGCTGCCGGCGGAGGACGTTCGTCCGGGCGTCGCGAGCGTGCTTTTGCACGGAGGCGGCCCGCCCCTGCTCGCGTACGGACCCGTGATGATCAACGAGGCGCTCGTCGCCGCCGAGCTGCTTGCGCCACGCGACGTTTCCGTGCGCGTGCTTGCGATGCCGTGGCTGAACCGATTCGACCGCGGCTGGCTCGGCGACGAGATCGCGGTGCACGACGAGGTGTTCGTCGTCGAGGATCACGCGCCGGCCGGCGGCCTGGCGGATGCGCTCCGCCGAGCGCTCGACGCCGCGGGCGCGTCCACACGCGTCACCGCCTTCGGCGTCGAGGGGTGGCCCGCCTGTGGTACGCCGACCGAGGCGCTGCGGACGCACGGCCTCGACGGCGCGACTCTCGCCGGCCGGATCGAGCGTGTGCTCTCGGTCGCCGCGCGTTCGTGAGCGGCCGCGTCTGGCTCGTCCTCGCGGATCCGCTCTCGGCCCGGGTCTTCGTCGACTGCGGAATCACCGACCGGCTCGAGGCACGCTACGGAACGCGCCTGCAGCCGGTCTTCCTCTTCGAGGGTGACGAGGCCGCCGCGTGGAGCGGCCGCTTCGCGGTCGCGCCGCTGTTCGAGCCGGACCTCGCACCCGGCGACGTGCCCCCGCTCGAGCGAGTCGTGCGTCGCGGCGACCGCTGGCTCGACGAGCGCATCGGGTATTACCCGCTTGCGATCCGGCTCAACTACCGCCACGGGTTCCACGTCGAGCGGATGGAGCCGGGGCATCGCAACTGGCTGCTCGACTCGTCGCGTGCGGGGCCGCTTCCGCGTTGGGATTCGCTCGAGCGCGGAATGCGACGCTGGCACTTCTCGCCGAGGCGCTACGTCCCGCACGCGTTGAGTGACAGGCTCGGTCGCGAGCGTCCCGCTGTTGTCTTCAGCAATCTGCAGATGCAGGCGGCCGTTCCCTACATCGTGGCGGCGCGCCGGCTCCGCCTGACGCTCGTCGGCTACGTCGCGAGCTGGGATCACACCGTCGGGAAGGGTGTGATCTCGCCGCATCTGGACCGCTACATCGTCCAGAACGCGGTGATGCGCGACGATCTCGAGCGGTACCACGGGATCCCGCGCGACGATGTCGTCGTGACGGGGTGGCCGCAAACGGACGTCTTTCACGACGTCCGGCCGCGATCGGCATACGAGTCGGCGCTCCGCAGCTACGGCCTCGACCCGAGCTTGCCGCTCGTGATGGTGATGGGGAACACGCCGACGAACGCGCCGTACGAGGGGCGGTTCGTGGAGCGGCTCGTCGCGTGGCGGTCGGCGGCGCGCGAGTCCGTCCAGCTGCTCTTCCGTCCTCACCCGCGGGATCGCGACTGGCACGAGCGTTTCGCGTCCGCTCTCG
Source organism: Gaiellaceae bacterium (assembly GCA_045806225.1). GTDB lineage: Bacteria > Actinomycetota > Thermoleophilia > Gaiellales > Gaiellaceae > 3-1-20CM-4-69-9. Next base: position 5,437 of record JBJMJS010000143.1, on the reverse strand, counting down.
TGGCCGACGGGTGTGCCGTGCAGGAGCCGAGCTACACCGATCTCGAACTGCTCGCATCGTTACTCCGACACTGCGATGCCGTCGTCGCGAATGCGGGGACGATCCTGCTCGACGCGCTCGTCAACGATCGCCCGGCCGTCTGCGTCCTGTACGACGAGGGAGCGCCCCCCGGCGAGTCCTGGGCCGCGAAGAACGTCGTGGGCGAGCACTATCGCGACCTCGTTCGTTCCGGCGCATTCCTGCGCGCAGAGACGTTCGACGATGTCATCGCCGGCATTCGGCGATGTCTTGCCGCTCCGGCCGAGCTGGCAGAGGAACGACGCCGCGTCGTGGCCTCAGTTGTCGGAGACGTCGACGGGCATGCGGCCGAACGGGTGGTCGAGGCGATCGCCAACGCGGTCGATTGACGGTGGCGTCGAGCCTGACGCTCCTCGTCGGGGTCGCGCTGGTCGTGGTCACGTCGCTGCGGCTCGCGGTGCTGCTCGGCGCTCGCACACCGGCTGCGCTGCTTGCGGGAGCGTACGTCGTCGCCAACGCGGAGCTGGTGGTCGTCGCGCTGATCTTGTCGGCGTTCCGCGGATTCACAACGGTCTCCGTCTTCGTCGCGCTCGCGCTGCTCTGCGCCGGCGCGGTCGCCGGCTCACGCCGCAAGCGGGCGGGGATCCACTGGCGCACGGCACTTCGGCGCGTCGGTCGCGACCCCGCAATCGCTGCGCTCGCGCTGGTCGCAGCGCTCGGCGTCGCCTACGAGCTCGCGCTCGCAGTCTTCACACCCCAGGTCGAGGACGACGTCCTGACCTTTCACCTCGTCCGCGCCGGGCTGTGGCGCCAGCACCACGGGATCACGTACCTCGCCGGCATCTTCGATCTCCGCAACAACGCGTACCCACCGGGGGGAGAGGTCGCGCCGCTGTTCACGTTGACGCTCTCGGGCAACGAGCGCTTCGTCGCGCTCGGAGAAATGGCGGCGTGTTTCGCGCTCGTGATCGCAACGGTCGGCATCGCACGCCGCTGCGGGTTGTCACTCCGGGAATCTGCGTTCGGCGGGCTGCTCGTCGCGACGTTGCCGATCGTGTTGCTGCAGTCCGGCACGGCGATGAGCGACCTTGTCGTCGCCTCGTACCTTGCAGCCGCCGCGCTGTTCCTGCTCGACGGCGCGAAGTGGTCGCCACTGCTCGCGGGCATGGCGACGGCGCTCGCGCTCGACGTCAAACTGACAGGCCCACTCGGGGTGCCGCTGCTGCTCGCGTTCGCGTGGTTCGCGCGCCCGCGGGAGCGTCGGCGAGTGCGTCTGCTCGCGGTTGCGGCGGGGACGGTCGTCGGCGCGTACTGGTACGCGGTCAACCTCGTCGAGACGCACACGTGGGACGGCCACGTCACGGACGAGTTCCACGTCGACCGGACGATCGCCGCGATCGCAGCCCGGATCGCTCGGTTCGGGATCGAGTTCGTCGACATGTCCGGAGCCGTCGGGCGCGACCGCTGGTTGTACGTGCTCGCAGCGCTCGTCGCAGGCGCCGCCGTTGCCGCGGTCTACGTGCGACGGGGCCAGCGGGCAGGCGCGATCGACGCAATGGTCGCGGTGGCGCTGACCCTCGCGCCGCTCGTCCTGTTCCGGGTCTCGCACGGTCTCGTACGCGCGTACTTCAAGACGTGGACCGTGTTGGGCCGCCGGGATCTCGCAGACCTCGACCCGGGTCACGACATCACGCGGGCCGCTTCGAACTTCTCGTGGTTCGGGCCGCTCGGCTCGCTGGCGCTCGTCGGGGCGGGTGTCGCGGCCATCCTCGAGGTGCGCCGGGGACGCGACCGCAGGCTGCTCCTGCTCGTTCTGGCGCCGGTCTACTGGCTCCTCGCCTTCTCGTTGCTGTTCTTCTACCAGGAGTGGGCCGGCCGCTTCTTCGTCTTGCCATTCGCGCTTGCCGCAGCGTCGTGGGGCCTCCTCCTACGGTGGCGGCCGGCGGCCTGGGCCGTGGTCGCGATCGCTGCGACGACCGTGTTGTTGACCGCAGCAAACGACGCGCGGCGCCCGTCGGGCCTCGCGCTCCTCGCCGGTCACAAGCCCCGGAGCATCTGGCATACGCCGGGCTGGCGCGGCGGGCCGGAGACGCGCCGTGACTACGACGCGCCGGTGCGCTTCCTCGCTGAGCGGATCCCGGCGCACGCGCCGGTGGGCCTCGACATCACGCCGAGCGACCCCGTGTACCCGTTCTTCGGCGCGACGCTCGGCCATCGCATCTCGTTCGTCGGCGCGGGCGACCGCGACGCCTCGCGCGCCGACTGGGTCTACGTTCGCCCCGCTCACGGCGTTTCGCTCTGCCGCCGTGCCTGGCAGACGGCCGCCGTGACGGCTGAAGGCTGGCGGATCTTCGCGCGGCGCGCCCGCCGCTGCTAACTGCGCCTCACGGCGCCCTTCGCGCGTCGCAGCGGCGCGGTCAGTCGCCAGCTCAGCGAACGTTCCATCAGCTGCATCGCCGCGCGGGCGTCGGCGAGTTGGCGCTCGAGCTCCGCCAGCTCACCGTACCGGGGGCGCTCGATCTCGCCCCGGTCTGCGACCGTCCGCCGGAACGTCGCGAAGACGTCGGCGGCGTCGTACAGCGGCCGCGCGTTCTTCGGCGCGGGCCGGACGTCCCAGCCGGTCAGCACCAGGCCGAGGCCGCCCCAGAAGTCATGGTCGAACGGGCCGCCACCCCACACCTGGCCGACGACGAAGTCGAGCTCGACGTGCGTCACCTTGTCGCGCTCGAGGTCGACGTCGCGGACCCCCGCACGGACGCGCTCGTTCAGCGTGTCGTGGAGGAGGATCACCGTGCGCTGCGTGCACGGGGAGCTCAGGAGGTCGCCGAGATCCTGGCGGACGCCGGGGCCGCTGTGGTCGCCGTCGACGAGCGCGAAATCGAGGTTCGTTCCTGCCCGCGCGAGTTGCTCGAGCGTCTCGCGCAGGAGCACGTGGCTGTCGCCCTCGTGGAAGACCACGTTCGGGAAGCGGTCACGGCCGACGTCGCGGTCGAACCGCAGGTCGAAGGAGTGGACGATCTCGCTGTGCGCCGCGACTCGCTCGAGGCTGCCGCCCTTGAGCGTCCCGATCTCGATCGAGACCGAAGGCTCGAGCGCGCTCAAGATCCCTTCCAGCGCCGAGCGCTCGCCGAGCGACATCTTCCATCCCGACCGCCCGAAGAGGCGCGCCAGCGCACGGTCGCGAACCGCCATCGGCGTCAGTCTAGGCTTGCCGCGTGAAACTGGCTCTGACGCTCCTCGCGAAGAACGAGGCCGATGTGATCGACGCGAACGTCGCCTTCCATCTCGCGGCCGGAGTCGATTTCGTGATCGCGACGGACAACGGCTCGACCGACGGGACGACGCAGATCCTCGAGCGCTACGAGCAGCTGGGCGTGCTCGAGCTGATCCGCGAGCCGAGCACGGACTTCCAGCAAGGGCAGTGGGTGACGCGGATGGCGCGACGCGCGGCCGAACGCGGCGCCGACTGGGTCGTCAACGCCGACGCCGACGAGTTCTGGTGGCCGCGAGGCGGAGACTTGAAGGAAGCGCTCGAACGGCTGCCGCGACGGTACGGCGTGATCCACGGCTTGTGGAGGCCGTTCGTCCCGCGCCCCGACGACGACGCGCATTTTGCGGAGCGGCTGACGGTCCGTCTGTCGGAGCACGCGGCGATCCACGATCCGTCGAGCCCGTTCCGGCCGGCGCGGAAGTCCGTGCATCGTGCACGTGCGGACGTGCGCGTGCGTGACGGGAACCATGACGTGGAGGCGCCGTCACTCGTGCGCCTGCACGGGTGGTACCCGTTCGAGATCCTTCACCTGCCACTACGAACGCGCGCGCAGATCGACCGCAAGTACTCCGGCGGTGCGGACCGCGGGCTTCGCTTCGCTGCCGACGAGGCGCGCATCGCGGCGGCCGCGGACGCGCTCGTCGTGGACGACGACGAGCTCACGCGCGGCCTCGAGAGCGGCGTCTTGACCCACGACACGCGGCTGCGCGATCAGCTGCGGACGCTTGCCGGTGTCGACGCCCTGCCACGCGCGGACGAAGGGCAGCCGATGTTTCGGGTGCCTGCTCACGGCGACGCGGCGCCGACGTTCGCTCGGCCCTCGGTCGTCGACGACGCGTTGTTCGCCGTCGAAGCCGCGGTCGTCTCGGAAGCCGACGATGTGCGACTCCGTCGGCAGGTCGACCAGCTCGAGCGTCGTCTGCAGAGTCTCGAAACGCGCGTCGGCCCGCGCGTCGAGCGACGTCTGCGGCGGTTCGTCCGCCGGTCGCCCTGAGCGGTACGCCACGTGCTTCAGCCTCGTGCGCGTCCGCGCCGAAGGCCGACCTGCAGCCCCGCCGCCTTTGCGAGCTCGTAGAGCACCGTGTACGGAATCCAGCGGCGCTGCTTCGTTTGCCAGAGCCAACGCAGCTCGCCCGCCGCGTACCGCCGCATCGCATGCCGCAGCGCGGCGCGGGACGCGTCGCCGGAGACGTACGCACGACCGGCCGACGCACCTGACGCATAGAAGCGCCGGAATGCGCCGGAGATGCTGTACGCGTGGGAGTGGCGCACCGCTGCGCGCGGTTCGTACATGATCGTCCGCCCCGCGAGCAGGACGCGCCGCGACCATTCCTGGTCCTCGCTCATGGTGACGTCGTCGGCGAACGGGAACTCCTCCCAGACGCGCCGCGGGATCGCCGAGTTGACGTTCGAGAACAGCGTGTGCTCGTACGTCAGATCGTCGAGCTGGGCGAGGCGCTGCGCGCGCGGTTGCGGGCCGTACATGAAGTCGAGGAAGAAGCGCTCGGGCGGTGTTGCGTCGTGATGCGGGAGCTGACGCCCGTAGACGCCGGCGACAGCGTCGTCGGCGAGGGGTGCGACGAGCGTGGCGAGCCAGCGCTCGTCCGCCGCGACGGCGTCCTGTGACGTGAAGACGAGGACGTCGCCTTTTGACCGGCGCGCGGCGAGGTTGCGCGTCGCCCCGTGCACGAAGTCGGCCGGCGGAATCTCGTGCACGTGCGCGCCGAGGTCGCGTGCGCGCGCGGCGCTGCCGTCGGTCGAGCCGGAGTCGATCACGACGACTTCGAACGCCTCGTCCAGACGCTGCCCCGCGATCGCGTCGAGGCAGCGGACGAGATCCGCCCCGCCGTTCTTCACCGGAATGAGAACCGAGATCACCGCGGCGTTGCGGCGACCACGAACTGGTATGCGAGCAGTGACGGCCTGACGCTTGCGATTGCGTGAGCGAGCCGCTCCACCGACGGCGTTCCGACCCCTGGAACCGGCGCGGTCACGTCGAAGGCGACGATCTCGACCTCGTCGGCGGCCTGCTGCGCGGAAATGCGATCGAGGCAGCGCACGAGGTCGGCACCGCCGTTCTTGACCGGGATCAGGACGGAGATCACGGCGCGCCATGCTAGGACGGCGGCGCCAGCGGGCGCGGAAGGT
>JBJMJS010000142.1:0-13018 GCA_045806225.1 Gaiellaceae bacterium | reverse complement strand
GCTGCAAGACGCGTATCTGTCGGTGCACGAGGCGTTGAAGCACGCGGGCGCGCATCACGGCTGCCGCGTTCGCGTCCGCTGGGTCGATGCGGAGAACATGTCGTACGACGAGGCTGCGGCACTGCTGGAGACGGTCGACGGCGTGCTCGTTCCCGGCGGGTTCGGGTCACGTGGCTGGGAAGGGAAGATCCTCGCGTGTCGCGTCGCGCGTGAGCGCGGGATTCCGTACCTCGGGATCTGTCTCGGCATGCATGTCGCCGTGTCGGAGTTCTCGCGTCACGTCGTCGGGCTCGAGGGCGCGAATTCGACGGAGATGGATCCCGAGACGCCACACCCCGTGATCGATCTCCTACCCGAGCAGAAGGAGATCGAGGATCTCGGCGGCACGATGCGGCTCGGCGCGCAGGCGGTCGAGGTGACGGAGGGGACGCGGACGCACGACGCGTACGGCGACGGGGTCGTGCACGAGCGTCACCGGCACCGGTATGAAGTGAACAACCACTACCGGCCCACGCTCATCGACGCGGGCCTCGTCGTCTCGGGGACGTTTCAGGAAGGACGGCTCGTCGAGATCGTCGAGCTTCCCGATCACCCGTGGTTCGTCGCGAGCCAGTTCCATCCGGAGTTCAAGTCGCGCCCGACGCGTCCGGCGCCGCTCTTTCGCGATTTCGTCGGCGCGGCCGTCGCGCGTGCGCACGGACGCGTCGCGGTCGCCGCCGTCTCCGCCTGAGTGCCGCCTACTCCGCCGGCCAGACAACCGAGACGTACAGCGTCATCCCGGCGACGCTCGTCTCCGAAGCGCGGTAGTTCACCTCGAGCGTCGAGCCGTCCTTTTTCGTGACGTCGATCGTCCCGAACCGAACGCCGGTACGGATCATCTCGGCGTACTCGTCCGGCGCCGTGGGCGTCTGCGCGACATCGGTGACCCGCAGCCGGAGCAGCTCGATTCGGTCGTACCCGAGCATCCGGCAGACGTAGTCGTTCGCGGCGATATAGCGCATGTTGTCGTCGGCGACGAGAACGCCGATAGGGCCGTCCTCGACCGCCTCGCCGAGCAGGCTCATCTGGATCAGTGAATCCGGCGAAGTCATGAGGCGGGAAGGCTAAAGGCTTCCGTAAGATCGCTCAATGGCTTCGGACGTCGTCGACCTCTTCACAGAGCTCGCAGCGCTCCCGAGCCCCCCGGGTGAGGAGCGCGCGGTCGCGGATGTGGTCGCCCGGTACCTGCGCGACCTCGGTCTCGACGTCGACGAGGACGACGCGGGCGCGAAGGTCGGTTCGACGATCGGAAACCTCTATTGCCGCCTCGGCGGGAACGACAACGGGGACGGGATCCCGGTCTTTCTCTGCGCTCACCTCGACACCGTCCCACCGACCGGCCCGATCAACCCGGTCGTCGAAGACGGCGTCGTGCGGAACAGCGGCGGAACGATCCTCGGAGCGGACAACAAGTCCGCGGTCGCGGTGATGCTCGAGGCGACACGCCGCGTCCTCGCCGAGAATCGGCCGCACGCCGGGCTCGAGCTCCTGTTTACGCCGAAGGAGGAGGTCGGCCTCCTCGGCGCCGGGGCATTCGAGCACGACCGGCTGCAGGCACGAGTCGGCTACGTCTACGACCAGGCGGCAGAGATCGGCGAGGTCATCCTCGGCGCGCCGTATTCCCACTCGATGGAGGTGCGTTTCCACGGCCGCGCAGCGCACGCGGGGATGTACCCGGAGGACGGACGCTCCGCGATCGCCGCCGCTGCCAAGGCAATCGCGGATTTGCGGCTCGGGCGGCTCGACGAGGAGACGACCGCGAACGTCGGCGTGATCAACGGCGGCACCGCCGGAAACATCGTCCCGGAGTGGTGCACGTTCCTCGCCGAGGCGCGGTCACACGACGAGCGGAAGCTGCGGGAGGTCGTGCAGGAGATGCTCGACGCGATCGCATTCGCCGGCGGGCTCGAGGACTGCGAGGTCGAGACGGAGGTGCACAAGAGCTACAGCGGCTACCGCTTCAAGCGCGAGGACGACGTCGTTCAGATCGCACATGCCGGGCTCGAGCGCGCGGGGTTCACTCCGACGTATGCGCTCAGCGGCGGCGGCGCGGACGCGAACGTCTTCAACGAGCGCGGTCTCCGCTGTCTGAACCTCGCGAACGGGATGCTGGACATCCACACCCCCGACGAGCGGATCGCCGTCGAGGATCTCGAGCGGATGGTCGACGTGACACTCGCGCTGCTCGACGTCGCGCGCGAGCATGCCGCTTAGCCTCCGCCGCGGCCGAGTCACTGCCGTCGTCGAGCGTCGCCAAGGGCTCGCGCGCGTCGAGGTCGACGGCGAAGCATGCGTCGCGTACCCGCGGCTGACCGGCCCGGTGGCGCTCGGCGACGAGGTGATCGTCAACGTCCAGGCGCGCGAGCTCGGGCTTGGTTCCGGCGGGTTCGACGTGCTCTACGCAAACCTGACGCGCGGCCTCGACCTTCCCGGCGAAGCAGCCGCACACGTGATGAAACTGCCGTACGCTCCGCTGCAGTACGCGGCCGCCCACGCCGAAGAGGCCACGGACGCGTCCGCGACCACGCTCGGGGGAACGCCGGTCGTCGCGTGCTCGCTCCACAGCCAGCTTGCGCCCGTCTGCGCCGGTCTCGCCGGCCGGCGCGTCGCGTATGTCCAGGTGCCGGGCGGTGCGCTCCCGCTCGACCTGTCGGACACCGTGCGCGTGCTTCGCGAGCGTGGCCTGATCGACCGGACCATCGCCGCCGGCGCGTGCTTCGGCGGCGACGCGGAGACGGTGTCGCTCTACTCCGCGCTGACGGCGGCACGCGCCGGGCGCGCGGACGTGATCGTTTGCGCGATCGGCCCCGGCGTGGTCGGCACGGGGACGCCGTTCGGCCACGGTGGGATGGCGGCCGCCGACGTGGTCGCGGCGGCGACCGCCCTCGGCGGCGCGCCGGTGCTCGCCGTCCGGGTTTCGGAGGTCGATCCGCGCCCGCGTCACCGCGGCGTCTCGCACCATGCCCAGGCCGTGCTCGATCTCTGGGGCGGCTGCTGCAGCGTCGCCTGGCCGGCCGGATGTCCGATCGACGAGCCTGTAGGCGCCTCGGTCAAGAGGATCGACGTCTCCGGCTGGCGCGATGCGTGCGCCGGACTTCCACTGGCGTCCATGGGACGCGGCCCGGACGACGACGCATGGTTCTTCGCCGCCGCGTTCGCCGCCGGACGCCTCGCGCACTCGCTCGCAGGATGATCGCGGAACGGCGGCTCGGGCCTGTCGTCGGCCTCGGAACGTGGAATACGTTCGACCGTGACACCGACACCGCCACGGACGTCGTCGGAGCGGCGCTCGATGCCGGCTGTCGCGTGGTCGATTCCTCGCCGATGTACGGCGGCGCGGAAGCGTCGCTCGGCGCCGCGCTCGCGGGCCGGCGCGATGCAGCGGATGTCGCGACGAAGATCTGGACGGGCTCGGTGGAGGAGGGCCGCGAGCAGTTCCGGCGCCAGGTCGAGTGGTTCGGACGCGTCGAGATCGAGCAGGTGCACAACCTCGTTGCGTGGCGGGAGCATCTCGCGTGGCTCGAGCGCGAGCGGGACGACGGCCGGATCGGGCGACTCGGCGTGACGCACTACGCGGCGCGCGCGTTCCAGGAGCTCGCGGCGGCGCTTCGGACGCGGCGGTTCGACGCGGTTCAGATCCCACTGAACCCGCACGAGCGCGAGTGCGAGCGCGAGGTGCTGCCGCTTGCCGCCGAGCTCGGGGTCGCAGTGATCGTGATGCGACCGCTCGGCGAGGGCTCGCTCGTTCGACGCTCGCCCGCACGCGCGGACCTCGAGCGATTGAACGTCGAGTCATGGCCGGAGGCGCTGCTCAAGTGGGTGTTGTCGGACGACCGTGTCGACGTCGTCATCCCGGCTACCCGGAACCCGGATCACGCCCGCGCAAATGCGCGCGCCGGGCGGCCGCCGTGGTTCGGGAATGAAGAACGGCGGCTCGTGGAACAGCTCGCATCGTGAGTCGCCCGAGCGACAGCAGAACGGCGTACGACGGAAAGCAGTTCGACGTCGTGGTCGAGGACTGGGAGGGGCGGACGCGCGAGATCGTCACGCACCCCGGCTCGACCGCGATCGTCGCGGTCGACGGCGACGGGTTCGTGACGCTCGTCCGTCAGCTCCGCGAGCCGGCGCGGAAGCGACTCGTCGAGCTCCCGGCCGGAACGCTCGAAGCCGGCGAGGAACCGCTCGCGAGCGCGCAACGCGAGCTCGCCGAGGAGGTGGGCCTCCGCGGCGGCCGCTGGCGCGAGCTTGGGGCGTGCTACACGACGCCGGGTTTCTGCAACGAGCGGATGCATCTGTTCGTGGCCGAAGACGTCGAGCAGGGAGAGGCAAATCCCGACGAGGACGAAGATGTCGAGGTGATCCGCTGGCACGTCGATGAGCTCGAGCGCCACATCGCCGAGCTCGAGGACGCGAAGACGATCGCCGGCCTGCTCCTGTACCTGCGTACCCGCACGACGTGACTGAAGCCGACATGGCCCCGCACCCCCACCCTGTCGGAGGGTGGGGCTGAACCCACCACCCTCGCGGTCGACGCTACCGCGTTTCGGCGCACGTGTCCGTGTCGACTTCGTGTCGATTCGCGCGCGGAGATGCGCGGGCAAACGGGTAGGGTTCGCGCGCCGTGCGCATCGGGGTCGCAAAAGAGATCAAGAGCGACGAGTACCGCGTCGCGCTGACGCCCGCGGGAGCGCGCGAGTTGGTTCAGCGCGGACACGACGTACTCGTGGAACAAGGTGCGGGTGTCGGCAGCGCATTCTCCGACGGCGCCTATGAAGCCGCCGGCGCAAAGCTGTGTGACGTGGCCGAGGTATGGGCGGACGCGGAGTTGCTGCTGAAGGTCAAGGAGCCGATCGAATCAGAGTACGAACGGCTGCGCGAAGGGCTCGTCCTGTTCACGTATCTCCACATCGCCGCGGACGAGCCGCTGACACGTGCGCTCGTCGACAGCGGCATCACCGCTGTCGCGTACGAGACGGTGGAGACCGACGGCGGTGCGTTGCCGCTGCTCGCCCCGATGAGCGAGATCGCCGGACGGCTCGCGGCGCAGGCGGGCGCATACTTCCTCGAGAAGCCGCTGGGTGGTCGCGGACTCCTTCTCGGCGGTGTGCCGGGGGTCGCGCCCGGTCGCGTGCTGATCATCGGCGGCGGCATGGTCGGCTACAACGCCGCCGTGATCGCGCTCGGCCTCGGCGCGAACGTGACGATCCTCGATCGCTCGATCGACCGCATGCGCCATCTCGAGGAGGTCCTGTCCGGTCGCGTGAGCCTCGTGATGTCGTCCAGCCTGCAGATCGAGGAGTCGGTCAAGGACGCCGACGTCGTCATCGGCGCGGTGCTGATCCCGGGCGCCCGTGCGCCGAAGCTCCTGACGCGCGCGATGATCGGCGCGATGAAGGACGGCTCCGTCTTCGCCGATGTCGCGATCGACCAGGGCGGATGCTCCGAGACGTCGAAGCCGACGACGCACAGCGATCCCGTCTACACCGTCGACGGCGTGACCCACTACTGCGTCGCGAACATGCCGGGCGCCGTGCCGATCACGTCGACGAAGGCGCTGACGAATGCCACGTTGCCGTACGTCGAAGCGATCGCGGACAACGGGATCGCGGAGGCCGTCGCTCGCGATCGCACGCTCGCCCGCGGCGTCAACGTCCTCGACGGACGGGTGACGTACGAAGCAGTCGCGGACGCGCACAACCTCGACTACGCGCCGCTCGAAGACGTGCTGCCGTTGTCGGCGGTCTAGCGCTTCTTCGCGGGCGAAATCTTGACGACGAGACCCGTCACGCCGGCTGCGAGCGCGATGACGAGAACGATGAACACCGCGAAGAAGATCAAGCCAAGGACGTCGGCCACGACCGACCTAGAATAGCTGCATGCCGAGGGCGTGCGTCATCGTGCTCGATGCTGTCGGCGCCGGCGCGCTGCCGGATGCCGCGGACTACGGCGACGAAGGCTCCGACACGCTCGGGAACGTCGCGCGCACGGTCGGAGGGCTCGATCTGCCGAATCTCGAGGCGCTCGGCCTCGGGAACGTCGAGCCGCTCGACGGCTGCCCTCCGCAGGCCGGCGCGCCTGCGGTCGCGGGTCGGCTCGTCGAACGCTCGAAAGGGAAGGACACGACGACCGGCCACTGGGAGCTGATGGGCGTCGTCACGCCGCAGCCGATGCCGACGTACCCTCACGGTTTTCCGCACGACGTCATCGACCCGTTCATGCACCGAACGGGACGCGGCGTCCTCGGCAACAAGCCGGCGTCCGGCACGGAGATCATCCAGGAGCTCGGGGAGGAGCACCAGCGGACCGGCAAATGGATCGTCTACACGTCGGCCGACTCGGTCTTTCAGATCGCCGCGCATGAAGAGACGATCCCGCTCCAGGAGCTCTACGACGCGTGCCGCAGCGCGCGAGAGATCCTGACCGGCAAGCACGCCGTCGGCCGCGTGATCGCGCGCCCGTTCGTCGGGACGCCGGGGAACTACGAGCGGACCCCGAATCGGCACGACTTCTCGCTCGAGCCGAGACGCCCGAACTACCTGTCGCTCATCCGCGATGCCGGGATGGAGGTCCACGGCGTCGGGAAGATCTCTGACATCTTCGCCGGACAGGACGTCGACCACTCGCACCCGACGAAGTCGAACGTCGACGGCATCACGCAGACGGAGCGACTTCTGCGTGAGCTCGAGGACGGCCTGATCTTCACCAACCTCGTCGAGACGGACATGCTCTGGGGGCATCGCAACGACCCGATCAACTTCCATCGCTGCCTGCAGGACTTCGACCGCCGGCTGCCGGATCTGCTCGACGCGCTGAAGCCGCACGATCTCCTGGTCCTCACCTCCGACCACGGCTGCGACCCGACGACGCCGTCGACCGACCACTCGCGCGAGCACGCATTGCTGCTCGCGTACGTCGAGGGCAAGAACGCAGCGGGACGACTCCACGAGGGCGAGTTCGCCGACGTCGGCGCGACCGTCAACGGCTGGCTCGGCGGCAAGGCGCCGTCGCGCGGCATTCCGGGCCGCCCGATCGTCGATCGCTGACGCGTGGTCCGCGCCGCCGAGCTGATCCAGCGGAAGCGCGACGGCTTCGGGTTGTCTGCACACGACCTGCGCGAGCTCGTGCTCGGCTACACCCGCGGGGACGTGCCGGATTACCAGATGGCCGCCTTCTGCATGGCCGTGTACTTCCGCGGCCTATCTTCCGCCGAGACGTTCGCGTTCACGGAGGCGATGATCGAGAGCGGCGAGACGATCGATCTGCACGCGGCACTCGGCCGGACGGTCGTCGACAAGCATTCGACGGGCGGCGTCGGCGACAAGACGTCGCTCGCGGTGGGGCCGATCGTCGCCGCGTGCGGCGTGCCGTTCGGGAAGATGAGCGGACGCGGGCTCGGCCACACGGGCGGGACACTCGACAAGCTCGAGTCGATTCCCGGGTTTCGGGTCGAGCTCGCTGCGGACGAATTCGTCGCGCAGGTGCGCGACATCGGGATCGCGATCATCGGCCAGACCGCCGATCTCGTTCCCGCGGACAAGCTGCTTTACGGCCTCCGCGACGTCACCGCGACGATCGAGAACGTGTCGCTGATCGCGTCGAGCATCATGTCGAAGAAGATCGCCGCCGGCGCGGACGCGATCGTCCTCGACGTCAAGGTCGGCGACGGTGCGTTCATGAAGACGCCTGATTCCGCGCGCGCCCTCGCCCGCGAGATGCTCGAGCTCGGCGAGCGGGCCGGCCGTCGCGTCGTCTGCGTGCTGACGGACATGGACCAGCCGCTCGGACGCGCCGTGGGGAACGCGCTCGAGATCCGCGAGACTGTCGAGACGCTTTGCGGCTTCGGACCGCCGGATTTCACGGAGCTCGTCATCGAGGCGACCGCGCACCTGCTCGTGCTTTCCGACCTCGGCATTGACGAGCCGGAGGCCCGTGCGCGCGCGCGGGGCGCGATCGACGACGGCGGCGCGATGGCGGCGTACGAGCGCTGGATCCGCGCCCAGGGCGGCGACCCTGACGGCGACGCACTTCCCGTCGCGCCGGTTGTGCGCACCGTCGCCGCGCCGCGCGACGGATACATCGAAGCGCTCGGCGCGATCGCGATCGGGAGCGCCGCCCTCCACCTCGGGGCGGGACGTGCGACGAAGGACGCCACGATCGACCATGCGGTCGGCGTGCGCTGCCTCAAGAAACGGGGCGATGCCGTCCGGCAGGGCGAACCGCTCGCGGAGGTGCACGCGCGGAACGGGGCTGCCGCCGACGACGCGGAACGCGAAGTCCTCGCCGCGTACACCATCGGGCATGACGCGCCGGATCACCGTCCGATCGTGCTCGAGACGATCGCCTGACTCGCGCCGTTACGCTGGCGACATGCCCGAGTTGCCGGAGGTCGAGACGGTTCGCGTCGAGCTCGAGCCGGCGCTCGTCGGCCGGACGTTCGAACGGGTGGACATCCTCGACCCGCGGCTGACCCGCCCGCTCGAGCCGGCGTCCGTCGCAGCAGAGCTCGAGGGGGAACGCGTGCGGTCCGTCGACCGGCGCGGAAAGTATTTGATCGTTCGGTTCGAGTCCGGGCGCGCTCTCCTGGTTCACCTCCGGATGACGGGCAGCTTTCGACACGCCGAGGGCGGCCTGCTGGGCGATGATCCACATCACCGTGCCGTTGTCAGATTAGACGACGGCTCGGACGTTGCGTATCGCGACGTCAGGCGCTTCGGAACGTGGCTGCTCGCCTCGGAGGAGGACCTCGACGCGTATCTCGACGAGCGCCTCGGTCGAGAGCCGCTCGACCGCGCTTTCACGCCGGCGCGCCTGGCGGAACGTCTGCGCGGCCGGCGTGCGCCGATCAAGGCCGCACTGCTCGACCAGCGCACGCTTGCCGGAATGGGGAACATCTACGTCGACGAGGCGCTGTGGCGCGCGCAGGTCCATCCCTTGCGAGTGGCGGGCGAGTTGACCGATGACGAGATCGCGTTGCTCACGCGCGCAGTGAAGGCGTCACTGCGCGCAGGGATCGCGCGGCAGGGGGCGAGCCTGCGTGACTATTCGACGCCGAACGGCGGGCGCGGTCGGATGCAGACCGCGTTCAACGTCTACGGGCGTCGAGGCGATCCGTGCGAGCGCTGCGGAGCACCGATCGACAAGATCCGCGTCGCCGGGCGCGGGACGTGGTACTGCCCGTCGTGTCAGCGATTGTCGTGACGCAGGCTTACGCGGCGAGTTGCTTTTCCAGTCGACCGTCGCGGTCGAGCCGCCAGAGCTCGGTGTAGCCGCCGATCGGACGACCGTCGATAAGGATCTGCGGCACCGTCCAACCACCGGTGAGCTCGTGCAGCTTCTGCCGGAACGCCGGGTCATCGTCGAGCGAGATCTCTTCGTACTCGAGGCCGCGGTCGCGTAGCAGCGCCTTCGCCCGAACGCAGTAGCCGCACCAGCGCGTCGTGTACATCTGGATCCGCGCCACCGAAGGTACAACGCCGAACCCGCGGAAAGGGTTCCCCTCCACCGGCCTCACTAGACTGAAAACGCCATGGCCGGCCGCACCTACAGCACCGAGGCGGTGGTTCTGCGGTCGTTTCGCCTCGGCGAGGCCGATCGCGTCCTCCACCTCTATACCCTCGACCGCGGACGCATCGGCGTGGTCGCAAAGGGGATCCGGAAGACGAAGTCGCGGTTCGGCGCGCGGCTCGAGCCGCTTTCGCACGTGGACGTCCTCCTGCACCAGGGCTCGGGCGAGCTCCAGACGGTGACGGGTGTCGAGCTCGTCGCGTCGCACCGCGCGGCGCGCGAGGACCAGTATCGGCTTGCGGTCGGGCTCGTCGGCGCAGAGGCGATGCTGCGGCTCTTCAGCGAGCAGGAGTGCAACCCGCGTGCGTTCCAGGCGGTGACGCGGTTCCTCGACCTGCTCGACGACCTGCCGCCGCGCGCGCCGCGTCCGGCGCTCGACCCGCTCGCGCTCTCATTCCAGCTCAAGCTGCTGTGGCTGTCCGGTTACCTGCCCCATCTGACGAGCTGCGCGGATTGCGGCGCGATGGACGTCCCGCTCGTCGGCTACTCCGCGCGCGCCGGCGGAGCGGTCTGCCGCGGGTGCGCGGAAGGCGCGCTCGCGCTGTCGCCCGCGGGGATCGCCGGGATCGAGGCGATGCTCGGCCGACCGCTCGCCGACGCCGCGGCCGGAATCAGCGATCGCTCGGCGCGAGACGCGCTCGCCGTGATCACTGCTGCCTACGAGTACTTCGGCAGCTTCCGGCTGCGCGCGCTTCGAAGCGCGTAGCGCGTACTAGGTTCACGCGCGCGCGTCCCCACCCGGGTGGGGACCGCCGCCCGCCACCCGCTGACAATCGACGATACCGGCGAAGTCGTGACGCGTCTGTGCCGATTCCGTGCCGGCCGCGTCCGCGGGCGCGACCTGGGGGAAGCCGCGTCCCGCACGAGGCGCCGGCGCGTACCGGTCCGCGAGGCCGGAGCGAAGATAAGAACGCCGCCGCGCCGCGCGCGCGGTCGGGCCTGCGAGGATGCGCCGGTGCAGCGCGCCCTCGCCGAGAACCTCGTCCTCGACGACGACGTCGACCGAGTCGACGTCGACGCCGTCCACGATTTTCTCTCCAACCATGCGTACTGGGCTGAGGGGCGGCCGCATGACGTCGTGCGTCGTCTGATCGGCCACGCGACGCGGATTGTCGGGCTGTATGACGGCCCGCGGCAGGTCGGCTTCGCGCGTGCGTTCACGGACGGGACGTCCGTCGTGTACCTCGCCGACGTCTACGTCCTCCCGGCGTATCGAGGGCGGGGCCTGGGCAGCGAGCTCGTCCGCGAGATGATCGAGCACGGGCCGTTGCGGCATCTCTGCTGGATCCTGCACACCCGCGACGCACACCCGCTCTATCGCCGCTTCGGGTTCGGCGAGCCGACTGAGCGCGTGATGGAGCGCGCACCGGCGCCGCGATGAGACCTGCGCTGATCGTCACGCTGGCGCTCCTCCTCGCAGCCTGCGGCGGCAGCGGCTCGTCGCGGCTCTCACGCTCGGAGCTCGCCGACCGCGCCGGGAAGATCTGCACCGACCAGGCGCGGACGATCTCGCAGATCCCGCGCGGGCCGACGACCCCGGAGAACGCGACCGGCTACCTCGGGGCGGTCCTCTCCGTCGTGGAGCGCGGCGTCAAGCGGTTCCATGCGCTCGAACCACCAACGGATCTGGCGCCGACGTATCGTCGCTTCCTCGGCGAGCTCGACCGCAACGCCGACATCCTGCGCACGCTCCGTGCTGCCGCCGCCGCGCGGACGCGCCGGCAGTACGAAGCCGGGCTCAGCGACCTGCATCGATCGCGCGTGCGGATCGACGCGCTCGAGCGCCGCCTCGGCTTCACCGCCTGCCGCGGCTAACCGGCGCGCGGCGTTCGCCAGTCCGCCGCGAGCGCGTCGTCGAGCCACGCGCGGACGCCGCCGATCGGCAGGCGCTCCTGCGCGAGCGAGTCACGGTCCCGGACGGTGACGGTGTCGTCCGCCAGCGTCTGCTCGTCGACGGTGAATGCCCAGGGTGTCCCGATCTCGTCCTGGCGCCGGTAGCGCCGGCCGATCGCCCCGCTGTCGTCGTATTCGACCGACGAGCGTCGCCGCAGCTCCTCGTACAAGGAGCGCGCCTTCGCGACCATGCCGTCGTCGCGGCCGATCAACGGAAGCACCGCGGCCTTCACGGGCGCGATCGCGGGGTGCAGCCGCAGGACGGTGCGTTCCCGTCCCGCGACCTCCTCCTCGTCGTACGCGTCGACGAGGAACGCGAGCAGCGAACGGTCGACACCTCCGGCCGGCTCGATCACGTACGGGACGTAGCGCTCGCCGGACGCGCTGTCGACGAATTCGAGTTTCGTCCCGGAGTGCTGCGTGTGCTGCGTCAGGTCGAAGTCGCCGCGGTTCGCGATTCCCTCGAGCTCCGACCAGCCGATCGGGAAGAGGTACTCGATGTCGCTCGTGCCACTCGAGTAGTGCGACAGCTCGTCGGCCTCATGCGGACGGACGCGCAGGTGTGATTCCCGAAGGCCGTAGCGCGTGTACCACCCGTAGCGCGCGTCGATCCAGTGGCGGTACCACTCCTCCGCCTCGGCCGGCGGGACGAAGTACTCCATCTCCATCTGCTCGAACTCCCGCGTCCGGAAGAGGAAGTTGCCGGGCGTGATCTCGTTGCGGAACGACTTGCCGATCTGCGCGATCCCGAACGGGGGCTTGCGACGCGCGATCTGAAGGACGTTCTTGAAGTTGATGAAGATGCCCTGCGCCGTCTCCGGCCGCAGGTACGCCGGCGCGCCCGTCTCCTCGACCGCACCGAGCCGGGTCGACAGCATCAGGTTGAACGCGCGTGCCTCGGTGAGGTCGCAGTCCGGCGTCTCGCCCGGCCGCTTGCTGGGCTTCCGGCCGCAGCGGACCTCGTCGTGCTCGGGATCGGCGAGATGGTCGGCGCGGAAGCGGAGCTTGCACGTGCGGCAATCGACGAGCGGGTCGCTGAAGCCGGCAACGTGGCCCGACGCCTCCCACACCGACGGGTTGAGGATGATCGCGGAGTCGATCGCGACGATGTCGTCGCGCTCCTGGACCATCGCCTCGAGCCAGCGCGCCTTGACGTTGTTCTTCGCGAGCACGCCGTAGTGGCCGTAGTCGTACGCCGAGCCGAGGCCGCCGTAGATCTCGGACGACGGGAACACGAAGCCGCGCCGGCGGCACAGCGAGACGATCTTGTCCATCGTGACCGTGTCGGTCGCCATTGCCGTGGACGTTATCCGGGAGAATGACGACGTGGCGACGCAACCTTCCGTCGAGCTGCACATCGTCTCCGACTCCACCGGCGAGACCGCCGCGCGCCTGGTGCAGGCGCTCGAGGCGCAGTTCCCCGACCAGGAGTTCGTGGAGATCCGGCACCCGCGCGTCGAGTCGGAGGAAGACCTCCATCTGGCGGTCAACCGCATGAAGGGCCGGCCGGCGGTCGTCGTGT
>JBJMJS010000141.1:0-25190 GCA_045806225.1 Gaiellaceae bacterium | reverse complement strand
TGCCAGCGCGGTCCTCTCCTGCTGGAGCTGGGCAATCGCGCGCTGCATCGCGACCGGGCGAAGTCCGCCGACTCCCGACTCGTAGGGGTGGTCGAGGAACACCAACAAGAGCAGCGTCGACGTGATGACCACCGCGACGCCACCCATCATCGTCGCCTGCACGATCGCTCTCTCGGCGCTGTCGGCGAAGAACAACATGTAGACGAAGATGACGCCGGAGGCGAGGAGGAGGACGATCCAGACGGGGAGCGGTACCACTCCTTCGGCGCCGTGGATGCGGTCGGCCCGCGCGTTCTCCCGGTCGGAGCGCTGGTCGAACCACTTCGCATAGGCGGCTTGCTCCGACGCCAGCGCAGGAGTCGCCTTCCGCAAGGTACGCAACATCGTCAAGCTCCATGGGTTCCGCGAGTCCCCAAGCGTCCGCGATCGCATCTGCGGCCACTCCTGGTGGATCACCGTTCGCGCGTAGCAGACGAGATCGCCCGCCAGGAACGGCCGGACCGCGAGCGGCAGGAATTGCGCGGTCTCGAACTGTTGCACGACCGTCCGCGCCTCCGTCTCTGCGCCGGAGCGTGACGTGTCGAAGCTCTCGAAGGCGAGGAAGACGACAAAACCGATCAGCACCGCGAAGCCGGTGGCCAGCACGCCGAAGATTCCCGATGCGCGGTCGCCGTCCGCGAAGTAGCTGCCCGCGGGTGCGCCGCGGCGGACGAGCAGCATTGCCGCCACAGCAAACGCGGCGACTCCGACGACGATGAGGATTGCCCAGACGAGATTCATTGCACGATCGCCGAATGTCGCTCGTGCGGGTTATTCCTCTGTCTCGGCCACGATACGGCCGCTTGCAACTGCCTCCTGCAGGGCTTGGTAATCGCGTTCGTTTTGATCGGCGTACGTCTCGCTGAACGACGCCATCGCGTGGTCGAATCGCGCACCGGTCCCGAGGTATGCGCCGATCGCCACCGCGTCGCCTGAACGCGCGTGGGCTCGCGCGAGTGTCCAGCCGCAGATCACGCCGTACGCGGTGAGGCCGACGGGATCCATCCGCTCGACCTCGGCTGAGCCTTTCGCATCCCATAGCTGGCGGATGTAGAAATCCTTCGTCTCGCCGTCGATCGCCTCGACGCGCGCCCAGCCGAGCAGGATGTCGGCGGTTGCCTGCATCATCCGCTGCCCCTCGACGACCCGCTGGCCGTTCTGCGCGTAGCGACTCTTGCCGAGGAAGGGCTCGAGCACCGACGGACCGGCCTCCTTGTATTGCAGGAAGAGCGGATCGTCGGCGTCGTGTCCGAGCAACAGCAGTATCCATGCCCGCGTGCCGACACTCCCGACGCCCACAACCTTCCGAGCGGCGTGGACGTAGCGATACCTCTCGAGGAGCTTCTGACGGTCAGCCGGCAGCGACCGTTGGTACGTCCCGATCATGCGGCGGATCACCTGATCGCGATGCGCTTGCTCCGCCCCCGGCAGCACATCCTCGATCGGCGTGACGAGCGGCGGATCGCCGATGATCCGAAGCTCGCCGTCGACGACGCGGCAGAGCTTCGTGAGGGCGCGGATGCTGTCTTTCGTACGAACCTTGGCGAGCGTCGTTTCCATGTGCCTCTTCGCCTTTGCGCTCATCTGGGTCCCGAAACGATGGAGGATCCGGTCAGCGTCCAGGCGCGTGTACCACACGTCGAGGTTGCGCATCGCGCCGAAGCGGCCCACCGCCTCGCGATATTCGCGAACTGTCGCCGTCACGATCGAGCGGCGAGTGGCTTCGTCGAATCCGAGGTCGCGCGCCGCAACGGCAAAGCTCGCCGCCAGCCGCTTCACGTCCCACTCGAACGGCCCCGGCAGGGTCTCGTCGAAATCGTTGATGCTGAACACGAGCCGGCGGTCGGGAGCGGCGAAGAAGCCGAAGTTCGAAAGATGTGCATCCCCGCAGAGTTGAGCGAACAAGCCGGTTCGCGCGCCGTCCGCGAGGTCCGCCGCCATGACGTACGCGGCACCGCGAAAGAACGTGAACGGCGACACGAGCATGCGTCCGTACCGAAGCGGGACCAGCTCGGGCAGCCGCGTTTGCGCCTGCTCCTCGAGCAGGTCGACGGGGTCCCGGCGATTCGGTGCGGGCTCCCAGTCCTCGTGCGCCGACCGCGGAAGCTCTGCGCGTACCGCCTTTCCGCGCGCGCGACGTTCGGCCGCTGTGGAATATGGTGCCGCCTTCCGCTTGGCGTTCCGGCGAGAAAGCTCCGATGCGGAATCGCGAACGACGCTCATCGGGACTTTGCGCCGTCGTTCGCAGCAGCCGGCCGGCTGCGTGCCGGATTCTCGAGGTCGTCCCGCGCAGCCGCGAGTGCGGTCTCCACGGGATTGATCTGCTGGGGCCGGTGCCGCGCCGACCCCAGCAAGGCTGTTAGTCGCGTGCGAATGCGGCGATCACTTCCTTCTCGAGATCGACCCACGGGGCGCCCGCGACGTCGACCGTCGCCTGGCGGATCGTTCCGCCGGCGAACCCCCACGGATACGTGCCCGGATAGTCGTCGGTGACGGGCTCGGCGCCCTCCTTGCCGACGTTCAGTCCTTCACCGGCGAGCGAGAACTTGCCCGGTTGGGTCCTGATCTTCGCTTCGCCGACCTTCTCGTCGTCGATGTAGAGGCTCAGCGTCCCCTCGGTCGGCATCCCGTCGCCTTCCTTCTTGAACGAGGCCGACAACACGCACTCGCCCGTCGGGACGGGCCGGTCCGATTCGACGATCTGCTCGAACTCGCCGACCCAGTTGTAGACGTACTTCAGCTTCTGGTCCTTCACATAGAGCGCGTGGCCGCCGAAGCGCGAGCCTTGGGAGAACAGGACGCCGCTGGCTTCGGGTGTGTCGACGGTCAGCTCGACGGCGACTGCGTACGAGCGGTTGCGGATGTTCGGGGCTGCTGACTCGGGCACTTCCGCGCAATCGGGGTAGTAGACGTACCGGTCACGCGGCTTCGAGAGCTGGGGCCGCTCCTCCGTGAGAATCGCGATCGCGTCGCGCGACTCGAGCGGCAGTGCGTTGTACCTGCCCGCCTCGGCCCACCAGAGCGCGATCAGCTCCTGGAGCTTCTCGGGCTTTTCCTCCGCGAGGTCGTGGCACTCGCTCGGGTCGGCCTCGGCGTTGAACAGCTCCCAGCGCTGATTGGCGAAGTCGCCCCAGGCGTTGGGAGCGGCAGGCGTCACGGACGCCGCCTTCCAGCCGTCGTGGTAGATCGCGCGGGTGCCGAGCATCGAGTAGAACTGCGTTTGCTTCGCCTCGGCGTCGGCGTCGTGCAGGCTCGCCGCGAAGCTCTCCCCCTCGAGCGGGTGTTGCACAAAGCCCTTGACGACCTGCGGGAGCTCGATGTCGAGCAGCTCGTAGATCGTCGGCGCGATGTCGATCGCGTGGGTGTACTGGTCGCGGATCCCCGGCGTCGTGATCCGCGCGGGCCACGAGACGATCATCGGGTCGGCGGTGCCGCCCTGGTAGCTCGAGTAGCGCTTCCACATCTTGAACGGGGTGTTGAACGCCCATGCCCAACCCGTCGGATAGTGGTTGTACGTCTTCGGGCTGCCGAGCTCGTCGACGTACTTGAGCGCCTCCTCGATCGTGTCGGGAATTCCGTTGAAGATCTTGTTCTCGTTCACCGATCCGTTCGGGCCGCCTTCGCCGGAGGCGCCGTTGTCCGAGACGAGCACGATCATCGTGTTGTCCAGCTGGCCGGATTGCTCGAGGTAGTCGAGCAGGCGTCCGATCTGGTCGTCCGCGTGGCTGAGGAAGCCGGCATAGACCTCTGCCATGCGGGCGAAGAGTCGATTCTCCTCGTCCTTGAGCGAATCCCACGGCCGCACGACGTCCAGTTCCCCCCACGCCTGGCCCTGCGGGCCTTCGAGGTCCGTATAGGGATTGATCGGCGAGAGGTCGGTGTGCTCGGGGATGATCCCGAGCTTCTTCTGGTTCGCGAACACCTGCTCGCGGTAGGCCTCGTAGCCCATGTCGAAGCGGCCCTTGTACTTGTCGGCCCACTCCTTTGGCACGTGGTGGGGTGCGTGCGCGGCGCCGATCGCGTAGTAAAGGAAGAACGGCTTCTCGGGGGCGACGGCCTTCGCGTCGCGAATGAACGAGATCGCCTTGTCCGTGATGTCGACCGAGAAGTGGTAGCCCTGCTCGGGGAGAGACGGCTGCTCGACCGGGTGGTTGTCGTAGACGAGGTCGGGATACCACTGGTTCGTCTCGGCGCCGAGGAAGCCGTAGAAGCGCTCGAAGCCGCGTCCGACGGGCCAGTCGCGCCTCGTCGAGGCGAGATTCATCTCGTCCTCCGGGCAGAGGTGCCACTTGCCGACCATGTAGGTGTTGAAGCCGCGCTCGCCCAGCACCTCCGGGATCAGCGCGCACTCGCCGGGGATGTGACCGTTCGCGTTCGGGTATCCCGAGGACGCCTCGGTGATGCAGGCCATCCCGTTCGTCGTGTGGTTGCGGCCGGTCAGCAGACAGGACCGTGTCGGCGAGCAGAGCGCCGTTGTATGGAAGTTCGTGTAGATGAGCCCGCGGTCGGCGATTCGCTTGATGTTCGGCGTCTCGATCAGACCGCCGAACGACTCCATCGCCGAGAAGCCGACGTCGTCGAGCACGACGTAGACCACGCTCGGTGCGCCCTCCGGGGCCATCGGCTGCGCGTACGGCTCCCAGTCGGGCGTCGAGTCCTTGATGTCGATGTTGATCGTGCCCTTGAAAGGCTTGGCCACGCGAATCCCCTCTCTTGCGTCGCAGAGTCGGTTCCGAAGCTACGCGTCTCCACGAATCCGGCATCGTCCTGACGGGGTGAGGGACGACGCGCAGGTCTAGCGACGCGCGGAGTGGCGCCAGGCCGACTGGAGTCGCTCGACGGGAAGCTAGTGACAGCCGGCAGAGCCGGAATCCGTGAACGTGCTGCCGGCGATGGGGACGAACTGCCAGGCATAGCTCGTCGGGTACAACGTCATCTTCAGAACTCCCCAGGTGCTGTCGTCGCGGACCTCGCTGTTCGCGATGGGTGGTCCGAACGGGCTGCCGTGGCTGGCGCCGCCGGTGCCGGCGATGATCTCGCGGATGCCGTTCGGGTCGACGGCACCGCTCGGGCTCTGCGGTGCGAAGCGCTCGTAGTTGTGCTCGTGGCCGTTGAGCACGACGTCTGCGTGAGCGGCGTAGAGGTCGTCCCAGACCGCGCCCCAGAACGAGTTACTGCCATGCGTCGTGCCCGACGACCACCGTGGCTCGTGCCAGTACGCGAGGACGCACGTGTTCGGGTGTGCCGCGAGGTCCTGCTTGAGCCAGGTCTCCTCGGCGCCGCCGGCGCCGGGGTCGACGGCGGAACTGGATGCCAGCGCGATCAGATGCCAGGAGCCCAGGTCGTACGAGTAGTACGGCGCGGGGACAAGCGAACCGAAGTAGGAGAAGTACCCGGGCGCGCCCGCGACGTGGTATTCGTGATTTCCGGTTGTCGGGCTCGTCTTCGCCTTGAAGCGGCCCCAGTTCGGGTCGTACTCGCTGCTGTACTCATCTGCCGTCCCGGAGTCGTACGCGTTGTCGCCGAGCGTGAGCACTCGCGTGGGGTTGATCGACAGGACCAGGTCGGAAGTCGGCGTGCAGTCCGTCGACGATGCGCAAATGTCCCCCGCGGCGGTGATGACCGGATCGTCGACGCTCGCAAAGTCGACGAGCGTCGTCTGAGACGAGGTCGCCGCGCTCCAGGCGACTGAGTTCGTCGCTGTGACGACGACGCGCATCGTGTGCCCGATATCAGAGGCGGTCAACGTGTAGTCCGCCGCGCCGGTTCCGACGTCAGTGCACGCTGCGCCACTCGGGTCGCACTGACGCCACTGGTAGGCATATGCGATCGGCAGAGTGCCGCTCCACGTGCCGACGTCGGCGTGCAGCGTCTGGGCTTCGCGCGCGACGCCAGAAATCGTCGGCGTGCTCGTGTTCGCCGGCGATTGCGGCGGCGCGGTTGTGTATTCGATGTGGAGGAGGGGTGCGCTGGCGGTTTTGCCGTCGTAGGCCCAGGCGGTGCGGTGGCCGGTGCCGGTGATGATCAGGGCGAGTGCGTTGCCGCTGGCCCAGTTGTTGCGGTTGAGGATTTCCTGGATTGCGGGGCTGAGGTCGGGGCTGCGTTGGTTGGCGCCGGTTTCGCCGACGAGTGTCCAGGCGGGGGGTGTCCAGCTGATCGAGCTGCCGGTGCGGGCGCGGGTGGAGATGTTGCCGCTGGCTGAGGTGAAGGTGGCGGCGTTGTCGGCGGCTTGTCCCTGAATCGCGAGGCTGGTCGCCTCGCTTTGCGTTTCTTTGGCTTCGAACTGGAGGTACGCCTTGGTGATGGTGGCGCCCTTGGGGATGGTCACGTTGGTGAAGCGGATCCCGACGCGCTGGTTGCTGCCGTCGTAGACGAGCTCGAGGTCCGAGCTCGTCAGGTACATCGAGCCGGTCGCGAACTCCTCCGCGTCGTCAGCACCCACCACCACCCGGCGCTCGAACGCAACCGGGGCCGCAAGCGCCGCGGACGAACGAACGACACCTCCGAGCGGCCCGTGTGCCGCCTCCGCCGTTGGAGCATGTTGGCCGGCGGCTGCCGAGAACAGCAGCGCAACACCAACGAGAACAAGAAAAAGTCGATGTAGTCCTGCACGGCGGCCGCTCCAAGAATTCGAGCAGCAGGGAGTCAGGCGCCCGACCCTACGCCTTATCCCTCTCCGCCGTTTGCACAACTTCGTGGCGCGAGCGGCGAGGACGTCGGGAGGCCACGGTAGCCTCGGTTCTCGATGTCTCCGCGCTGCACCGCTTTCGTTCTCGTCTTCGGCGTCGCTGCGATATTCGTCGCGCAGGCTCTCGGAGGACCTTCTGCTCGCGCCGCTCGGTCGTTCCACTTCAGGAGCCCCTCGGGGAACATCAACTGCCGCGGCAACGCGACCGGCGTGACCTGTCTCCTGCGGCACAACAGCTGGAAGCGACTGCGACCACGGCCCGCGAGCTGCGACGTTGACTGGTCCCCGACCGACATGTCGCTCTTCCGGGACAGTCGCACGAAGAGATGGGGCGTCGCCGTCGGCGGCTGTCGCGGAGACATCGGGCCGCTCTGTTACCCGCAGGATCCGTGCGTCGTCGTGAAGTACGGCACCTCGATTACTGCGTCTGCAAACGGCCATGGCATCCGATGCACGTCGCGTGCGTCAGGGATGACGTGCGCGCGGTTCGGCGGAGGTGCAGGTGATCGTGGGTTCCGGATCGCTCGGCAGGCCTACGCCGTGCTCAGATAGCTGCGGCAACCTTCACGGCCGAAACGAGGGACGAGCGGAGCCGCATCGAGAGGTATGGGCGGCCCCGCCCGTCCTGACCCGAGAGAGCTTCGAGGTCGGGGAAGCAATCTCTTCGTGGCGACACGCATCGGCACGAAGCTACGGCGGCTTGAGCGAGAGTTTTGGCGATGCTGCGGATACCTGACGTCGTGCGGGAGAAGGCGCTTGCCGCCGGTGCCGGCGCGTGGCTCAAGACGCTTCCGCAGCTCGTCGCGGCGCTCGAACAACAATGGGAGATAACGGTCGGCCGCCCCTATCGCGATTCGACCGAGGCGTTCGTCGCCGAAGCCGTCTGCAAGGACGGGATGCCGGCGGTGTTGAAGGTGATCGTCCCACGCGACGCCGAGGCGGCCGCACACGAGATAGCGGTGCTCCGGCTCACGGACGGTGAGGGGTGCGTCCGGCTCCTTCGGGACGACGTGACGCGCGGCGCACTTCTGCTCGAACGGCTCGGGCGCCCGTTGCACGAGCTTGGATTGCCGCTGCGGCGACGGCACGAGATCCTGGTTGCTGCAGCGTCACGTGTCTGGCGGCGGACCGCGGCGGACTACGGTTTCCCGACGGGAGCAACGAAGGCGCGATGGTTGGCGGAGTTCATCGCCTCGATGTGGGAGGAGCTCGACCGTCCCTGCACCGAACGCGCCGTCGAGCATGCACTCGCTTGTGCGGCGCGGCGGCACGATGCGCATCGCGAAGAGACCGCCGTGCTCGTGCACGGCGACGTTCATCAGTGGAACGCGTTGGAAGCCGGCGAAGGGTTCAAGCTCATCGACCCGGATGGCCTGCTGGCCGAGCCCGAATACGACCTCGGGGTCATCATGCGTGAAGATCCACTCGATCGAGACCTTCGCGAGCGGGCCCGGTGGCTTGCCGCGGAAACGGGGCTCGACGAGATCGCGATCTGGGAGTGGGGCGTCGTCGAGCGCGTTTCCACCGGCTTGCTCGGCACGCGCGTCGGGCTCCAGCCGGTCGCGCGCGAGATGCTCGACGCGGCCGATCGCGTCGCGCGTTCGCGGTAGCCGATCTCAAGTTCGTCCGCGTGCAGGCCGATGGTCGACCTGCGTTCCCGTGATGTCGAAACCAGCCATGTTCCTTGCGATCGGCGTGATCGCTGTCGTGACCGCGTTGGCCGGAGCCGGAAGCTCGGCCGCACGCGGGAATGAGCGCTACCCGGCGGTCTTCGAGCGCACGTTCATGCAGGGGTGTAGCGCGACGAGCGGAGGGCGCGCGACGATGTGTCGGTGCGCGCTGCGCTGGCTCGAAGGGCATTACAGCTATACCGCGCTGCTCACGATCTACCGCCACGACCGGGCGCGCTTCAACAAGATTGCGGTCCGCGCGATCCGCGCATGTATCCGCTGACACGATCGGATTAGACGCCGCGCGACGTTGCGGGTGCGGATGGCGTATGCACGCACGTTGCAAAGATGGGTCGCCGAAAACCGGAAGATGAGCCGCTCGGCCCATCGACACAAGCGTCGGCTACCTAGAGAGTGCACTGACTGAACTGCCGGGCGCATCGACGTCGGTGGCGGCCCACCGCGCATCGAGTTGCTCGGCAGTTCGGGGCTCTCGGAGACGACCTGCGGCGTCGGCTTTTGAGAGAGTCGAGTGACTGAACTGCCGAGCGCATCGACGTCGGTGGCGGCCCACCGTGGATCGAGTTGCTCGGCAGTTCGGCGCTCTCGAAGACGACGCTACGCTCCACAACACGCGTTGCCTATGGTCGTCCGGCTAGTTGGAAGCGTGGACTTCCGGAAGCGAATCGTTTATCGCCGGTGCGCCTGGAGAGCTTTCACACGAGGCCGGCGAGGCGTGGTTCGAGGCTCCGGGGGGTTTGCCGACGCCTCGCCCCCGGCCTCTTGAGGACCTGGCGCTTCCCTTCCTTTCCGTGAGGAGACGGCGTAGGCTCGAGTGAAGTCGGCGCCGGGCTCTTCCCCCTCGCTGGGTGCCGGCTCTCGGACGTGCGGGCTAGCCGCCCAGACCTCGCGGCAGCTCGTCCCGGCTGACGGCCGTGACGTCGTCGACCGGCGAACGTCGTTACGGCGCTATCGCCGTCTGGCGCCACGTGTCATGGTCTACTGGAATGACGACGGCGACATCCTCGGTCGAGCTGGCGCGCGAGGCGCGAGAGCGCTCCCCTGTTCGGCGGCTGTGGGCTTTCCCCCCTGCTCGTTACGCCGTCCGGGTCGTAGTCCTCGTCGGCGTCTACTACGGCTCGGCGAAGCTCGGTTACGCGCTCGGGTTCTCGGGTCCGGTGGCGGCGATCGTGTGGTTGCCGGTCGGTGTGGCGGTCGCCGGTCTGTCCCTGTACGGCATCGGGTTGTGGCCCGCCGTCCTGATCGGCGACCTCCTTTCGAACAGCTATTCGGCGCTGCCGCTCGGCGCCGCGATCGGCCAGACCTGCGGGAACATGCTCGAGGTGCTCGTTGCTGCGGTGCTGGTGCGCCGTCTGCTCGACCGCGGCTCGCCGCTACGCACCATCGCCGGGGTAGGGGGCCTGCTCGGCGCGCTCGCACTGGGGACGCTGATCAGCGCCACCGTCGGCCCGCTCGTTCTGAACATCGCCGGCGTCGTCCCTGCGCGGTCACTGGTACGCGTGATTCGGACCTGGTGGCTCGGCGACCTCGGCGGCGCGCTGATGGTGGTGCCGCTCGTGATCGCCTGGCGCCCTCTCCCGATCCGGCTTCCGGCGCGTCGACGACTGCTCGAAGCCGCCGTTCTAGCCGTCGCCGCGGCCGCGCTCGGCGAGGTTGCCGTACACAGCCATGACCCGTTGAGTTATCTCGCGTTCCCCGGACTCATCTGGGCAGCGGTGCGGTTCGGCGAGCGCGGGGCAACGCTGGTGGTGGCGGTCACCGGGTCGATCGCCATTTGGGCCACGACGCATTCGGAGGGCCCGTTCGTGTTCGCCTCGATCGGTCACAGCGTCGTAAGCACGCAGCTGTTCATCGCCGTCTCCGCGGGTTCGAGCCTCTGCCTGGCGGCGCTCGTCGCCGAGCGCGAAGCGCTCGCACTGCGATTCGGCGAGACGAGGGCGCAGCTCTTTCACGCAGCCGAGAGCGAGCGCCACCGAATCGAGCGCGACCTCCACGACGGCGCGCAGCAACATCTGCTCGCGTTGGCCGTCCGCCTGCATCTCGCCGCGGAGCGCACGGATGGTTCCGCCGGGTGGGTCTCGGCGGCGTTCACGGACGCCGAGCGGGACCTGAATGTCGCGCTCGACGAACTGCGAAACCTTTCGCAGGGGATGCATCCGTCGCTGTTGACGGAGCTCGGTCTTGCTCACGCGATCACCAACATCGCCGCGCGATCTTCGATCCCGGTCACGATCCTCGGGCTTCCGGCGACGCCCGCCGGCGACCTTTGCGAGGCGACCGTGTATTTCGTCGTGATGGAGGGGATAGCGAACGCGATGCGGCATGCGGGAGCGAGCTCGATCGCCGTGCGCGTGGTCCCCGTCGCCGAGAACCTCTGCGTCGAGATCACCGACGACGGAAACGGCGGCGCCGTCGAGCACGTCGGCTCGGGGCTCGCCGGCCTGCGGCAGCGGGTCGAGGCGGCCGGCGGGACCTTCGACGTTGCAAGTGGCGCAGAAGGAACGCGGCTCACGGCCCTCGTTCCGGTCGCGCCATGAACCAATCGGCCGTTCGAGTCCTGCTCGTCGACGACAGCAGCGTCTTTCGCGATGCCGCGGCGGACGTCGTCGCGAATACGCCGGGCTTCGAGCTCGTCGGCACGGCGGCTTCGGGCGAAGAGGCACTCGCCCTCGTCGCGTCGATCGCGCCGGATCTCGTTCTCATGGATCATCGGATGCAGGGCATGAGCGGGCTCGAGGCGGCACGCAAGATCCGAGACGCGCACCCGGACACCAGCGTGACGATCATCACGGCGGACGGCGGCTCGCGGATCGAGAAGGAGACCTTCCCGGTGCTGAGCAAACGGCGGCTCAACCCCGGGACCCTTCTCGAGCTCTGGCGTCGCTTCGAGGAGCCGAGCGGGATCTAGGCGGGGCCGTCCGGGCGGACCGCGCGGACGATCCGGTGGACGAGCGTTCCTGCGGCTGCGTCGGGGGCGCCGCTGCCCGGCAACCAGGCGAATCGGCGTAGCGCGACGGCGAGCGCGACGATCGTCCAGGCACCCACTACGAGCATGTCGGTCGTCGTCATCCCGAACGTCGCGTGCTCGGGGCCGAACGCACGATGCAAGCCGTTGGTGATGTGCTCGAGCGGAAGCGCCGCGGCAAGGTCGTTGAGCCACGCTGGGTTCTTCGAGTCGGGCAGGAAGACGTTCGAGATGAGGTAGAGCGGCAGGAGCACGAGCTGCACGATCGGTTGAATTGCCGAAGCTGACCGAATCGTGGGTGCGATCGCGTATGACAACGCGCTGAAGACAACGACGCCGAGGACGACCGACGCTGCGATCGTGACGAGCTCGCGCCGCGAAATCGTGAGGTCGTACCGGTTTCCGGCGATTGTGAGCAAGACGAAGGACGTGATCGCGGCGGTCGCCAGTGCAGTTGCCGTTCGTCCTGCGATGAGGGCCCATGCCGGAACCGGCGTGGCGCGGCGACGCTTGAGGATGCCCGCTTCCCGTTGCACGACGAGATCGACGATCAGGTTGCCGAATGCGGCCGCGACGATCGCCATCGCGATCAGGCCGGGCGCGAAGAACGAGATCGCCTTCACCGTGTGACCGTCTTGCACGTACGTGCTGTCTTTTCCGCCGGCGCTCACGAACAGGATGAGAAGCAGAATCGGCAGGAGGAGCGTCGTGACGAGCGCCTGACGGTTTCGGCGGAAACTCCGCATGTCGTACCGGAACTGATGCGCGACGAGGCGGACCGCGCTCATGCCGCCGTCTCCGCCGTTGACTGCGTGAGCTCGAGATAGACGTCCTCGAGCTGCGGACGTCGGACGTCGAGATCTGTGACCGCGATGCCGTGTTCGCGCGACCACGCCGCGAGCGCTGCGAGATCGTCGAGCGGCGCGGGCGTGCGCAACGTGACGTCGCCGCTGCGGTCTCGCTCGGCGCGCGCCTGCAACGCTTCCGGAAGGGCAGTGTCGTTCGCGGTCCCAAGCCGGAAACGAATGACCGCATCTGCGCGATCCCGCCCGCCGAGCGTGGCCGGCGTCCCTTCGGCGACGATCCGTCCCGCGACCATGACCGCGATGCGGTCGGCGAGTCGCTCTGCCTCATCGAGGTAATGCGTGGTCAGCACGATTGTTGTGCCTGTTCCGCGAAGGTCTTCGATCATCGCCCATGCTGCGCGGCGCGCAGAAGGATCGAAACCGGTCGTCGGCTCGTCGAGGAACAGCAGGTCGGGGTCTCCGACGAGCGCGAGTGCGACATCGAGTCGGCGGCGCTGCCCGCCAGAAAGCGCGGTCGCCAACTGGTTCGCATTGTTCTCGAGCCCGACGCGTTCGAGCGTCTCCGAGACCGGCCGCGGGCGCTCGTAATAGCCGGCGTAAAGCGAGACGGCCTCGCGGACCGTCAGGCCGGGATCAGGTTGGGACTCCTGCAGCACGATGCCGATTCGCTCGCGCCACCTCTGATCGCCGTGCCCCGGATCGACGCCGAGCACCGTGACGTCGCCGCTCGTGCGGGCCCGGAAGCCCTCGAGGATCTCGAGTACCGACGTCTTTCCGGCGCCGTTCGGGCCGAGGAGCGCGAAGATCTCGCCGGACGCAATCTCGAATCCGACACCGTCGACGGCGCGAGTCGCGCCGTAGTCCTTCGTCAGCCGACGGACGGAGATCGCAGCCGGTGATCCGTTTCCATTCATGACTCGATTCTGTGCCGCTTCGGTTAGACGTTCGATGCGGCCTGCATGTGAGCGCTGGTGCGGTCAGCCGCATCCCGTTTTTGCCGGGCCGCCACGATTACGCTGTCGACGTGGGATCCGCGACCGACACGCTCGTCTTCATACCGGCCTGGAACGAGGAAGACAATCTTCCGGCCGTGCTCGACGAGCTCGCGCACGAGCTTCCGCAGGCGGACGTCCTCGTCGTCGACGACGGGTCGACGGACGGAACCGCGGACGTGGCGCGAGAGCGCGGCGCGCACGTGATCTCGTTCGAGGCGAACCGTGGCCTTCCCGCGGGCATCGCCGCCGGGTATTCCTACGCGCTGGAGCAGGGGTACGCGTTCTGCGGGCGCGTCGACGCGGACGGACAGCATCCCGTCGGCGAGCTCGCCCGGCTGCTCGAGCGTGTCCGCTCCGATGCGTGTGATGTCGCGGTCGGCTCACGGTTCGCGAGCGGCGACGGCTTCGCCGCATATCGATACACGTCGAGCGGTGCACGACGTCTCGGAACCGCGCTCCTGCGCCGGTCGATGCACGTCGCGCTCCGCAGGCCGTTCCTCGACGCGACGAGCGGCATGTACGCGGCGAACGGCGAAGCGCTTCCCGTGCTGGCGCGGCCGTACACGAGCGAGGCGCCGGAAGTGCAGGCGCTCCTGCGGCTGCAAGCGGCGGGGCTGCGGGTCGACGAAGTTCCCGTTGACATGCGCGCGCGGGCGAGCGGCCTCTCGAAGCTCCGCGGCAAGAAAGCATTGATGGTCGTGCTCACGATCGCCGGGACGCTCCTGGCGTTCGTCCGGCTGCGCGGGCGGGACTGAACGTGCGCCTCGTCGCGGTGTTCGGGTACTCGGGCCGCCGAACGCACGAGCTCCACAAGCTTTGCGCGGAGCGGCTGAGGCATGCGGAGCACCTCGCCGGCGCCTCCGACGCCGTCCTCCTCTCGGGGTGGGGGCGGCGGGGGAACGGCGTCGCGGAAGGGGAGCTCATGCGTGCTGCGTGGAACGGCGCGGACGTGTTGTTGATCACCGACGTGACCGCCCGGAACACGGCGGAGAACGCGGTGAGCGTCGCCGACACGGCACGTCGGCTCGGCGCGAGCGAGGTCACGGTCGTCACGTCGCGTTGGCATGCCTTTCGCGCACGGATGCTCGTCCGCGCAGCACTGCCGGACGTCGCTGTCACGACGTCCTCACCGGCCGGCCGAGCTCCGGCGCGGCTCGTCGCGCGGGAGCTGTGCTGCCTGGCGGTGGTTCCGTATCACCTGATTCGGCTCCGCCGACCGCGCTACTCGCGGCGAGGCTTCGCATGACTGCGTTCGAACGACCGCGCTACTTCCCCGGCAAGCTGCTCACGGCAGAAGACTTCGAGCTGGAGCAGCGGTACCACATCGACAAGCGGCGGCTGCTGAACCGGATGCTCCACGGCGGCGGCGTTGTCTCCGGCCTCGAGGTGGCGCAGGAGGATGCGACCGTCACCGTGGCTCCGGGTTTTGCGATCGATTCGTGCGGACGCGAGATTCTCGTCTGCGAGCCGCAGCAACTCGCGATCCCGCCCGGCGGCGAGACAGTTTCGGTCTGCCTGGTCTACGCGGAGATGGAGACGGACCGCGGAACGATTCGCGAGACATTCGAGCTGATCGCTTCGACGGCCGCGGTTGCCGAGGCCGCGGTTGTGCTCGCGGTTCTCGACACGCGAGCCGCGTAGCAACGCAACGCTAGATCAGCCGATCGGCGACCGGCACGTCCGCGTCGCCGACAATGCACGAGGCGAGGCACATCGCGACGCCCTCGTCGCCGGTGAACAGCGAGTGCCATCCGCATCCGAGCTGTGCGGCGCGCCGCTCGGTTTGCGCGGCGGCGTGTTGCGCGAAGGCGCGGGCACGCTCGAGCCATTCGGAATCGCCCGTGCGGCGCCACAACGCGAGCAGCGCGTAGGCGTTGCCCGCGGTTCCGTGGCAGATCCCCGGCGCGTCACGAAGCGGCCCCGCGTCCCACACGAGCCGCCCCGCCGCGAGGAGCAATTCGCTCCACGCGTCGTCGTCGGTGGCGACGTCGCACATCGCAGTCAGCACTCCGGCCGCGCCGTGACACCACTGCACGCGGATTCGCTCGTTCTGGATCAGGGGGAAACCGGCCCCCGTCGGCCAGTTTGCGCGGCCGTCCTCGACCACTGCCAGCCGCGACATCGTTTCGACCGCTCGGCGCTCGACGTCCTGCCGTTGATCGTCGCCCAGGAGTGGGCCGCCCTTCAGCAGCACGCCGATGTTCCCGACCAGACCGTGCGCAGCGCCGAGATAGGTCGTCTCGTACGAGCCGAGCCGTTGCGTCCACAGCCACGCGCCCAGCCCTTCGTCGTACCGCCATTCCCGCAGCAAGCGCTCTGCACCTTCCGACCAGAAAGCTGCCCACCGCTCTTCGCCCGTCCCCGCGTAGAGCTGCTGTGCGAGGACCATGTAGCCGGGATGTCCCTGCATCGGTTCGAGCGCCGGGGACGCGAGCGATGCGGCGGCGAGATCGGCGAGCCGATCACGGCGAGACGCGTCCGGGGACAACCGCTCGGCGACCGCGAGCGCACCGGCGATGCCGAACCAGACACCTTCCTCGCCGAAGTCGGGATCGTCGCGATCGTCCTCCAGCCGGCGCGCGAGCCCGCCCACGAGCACGCGGTCGACGACGACCGCGTCCACGTATCCGTCCCGGGCTAGTTCGCCGAGCGCCCAGGCAACGCCGGCCGCGCCCCAGTACAGGCTCGCTGCTCGCGCTTCGCCGGGCACCTGTACATCGACGCTGTCACGTGGCCACAACCCGGTCTTGCGGTCGAGCTCGCGCGCCGCGCGCTCTGCGATGCGGTCGATCGCCTCGCGGGCGCTCGCTTCGCTGAAGCGCACGTCGGCGAGCGATTCGTGGCGCGCGGGTGTGAAGAGCATCCCGTCGTCGATGGTACGGGCCTGGGCCGGAGTCATGGTCGTTGCTTAGAGTGGTCTGGTGACGCGCGCCGCCGGGATCGCCGCCCTGATCGCGCCGGTGACGGTGGTCCTCGGCTGGGCGTTCGGCGCACTCGCGCAACCGAACGCGTACAGCTCTGTGCACGACGACGTGTCGGATCTCGGCGCTGTGACGGCGGCGAGCCCGTGGCTCTACAACCAGGTGGCCTCCAACCTCACGGGTCTTCTTCTGGTCGTCGTCTCGCTCGGTCTCTGGCACGCGCTGAGTCCGAACACGCTCGGCCGGGCCGGCGCAGTCACTCTTGGCGTCAGCGGCGTCGGTGCAATTCTGGACGGGTTCTTCCGCCTCGACTGTCGTGGCATCGACAGCGGCTGCGTCAACGATTCCTGGCATGCGCACGCGCACAAGGTCGAATCTGCGTTCACGGCCGCCACCATCCTGCTCGCGCCGCTGATCCTCGCGTTCGCGTTTCGCCGGATCGAAGGTTGGCGGAGTGCGTGGCTGCCGACGCTTGCCGCGATTCCCGGCCTGATCGCGGCGGAGGTGATCTTCTCGACATGGGGGGACGGCGCCGCGACGCGAGCCGGAACGCTCGTCGTGTTCGCGTGGATCGCGTACCTCGGCGTCCGGCTCCTCCGCGTCGCAAGCGTCGAGCGCGGCCCGACCGCCGCCGGCTGAGGCCCGATGCGTCTTCGTCGACGGCGTCCCGACGCCGGTCGGTTGTGCGCCATGACTGTTCCGAGCGAGCACGGCGCGATCAGCCTGGGCGTCGTCGGCGATGGGAGTGTCGCGCCGCCGACCGACGACGGCTGGCTCCGCGGCGAGCGCGAAGCGTTGCCGGTAGAGGTGACTGGCTCCGACATCCATGTCGCAGCTGCGAACTACTACGACGCCTCCGAGGAGATCGACGTCGAGGTCTGGCTCGGCGACGCGCCCACGTCTGACGCGCTCGGTCGCGACGCCGTGTGGGCGGGTGAGCTCGCAACGGACCGCGGCGAGATCGAGGTCGGCGACCCCGGCGACGACACGAAGCAGGTCTTCATCGGCGACGGGCGCTACGTCGTGCACGTGTACACGAACGCCACGTCCCGGCGTGGCGAGCCGACCTTCGTCCGGTTCGTCCTCGCCGCGATCAAGACCGGCGGCTAGTCGCGAGCGACCGCCGCAGTCGTTTTGTCAGCCGGCACCGGAACCGCCCCTGACACGGTCGTGCCCTGCCCGGGCGCCGTGATGATCGAGACGCGGCCGTCGACCGCGCCCAGCCGGTCGCGGATGTTCTGCAGACCGGTGCCCGGATTGGATCCGCTCGGATAAAACCCCGGGCCGTTGTCGCTGACGTCGAACTCCAGCTCGCCGTCGTGCTCACGCAACGTGACCGTTATCCGCACCGCGTCCCCGCCGTATTTCATCGCGTTCTGGATCGCCTCGAGGCACGAGTAGTAGACGGCCGATTCCAACTCCGGCGCGTAGCGGCCGAGCCCGTTCGCGCGGATGGTGAGCCCTCTCCCTGCCGGCAGCTGGATGTCTTCGAACGCCGCGGCGATTCCGTAGGCGCCGAGCACCGGGGGGTAGATCCCACGCGCGAGGCTCTGGAGCTCGTGGAGCGCTTCGTCCACGCTGTGGCCGATCTCGTGGAGCCGTGTCCGGAGCTCCGAGTCCTCGCCGTCGACATCCGCCGTCAGCGCGAGGTCGATTCCGATCGCGAGCAGACGCTGCTGGAGGCCGTCGTGAAGGTCGCGCTCGACCTTTCGTCGCTCGGCGTCGCCGACGCGGACGATCCGCGCGCGCGAATCGCGGAGCTCCCGCAAGGCGTCGTTCCACGCCGCATCGAGATCCGCGTTCTCGGCCGAAAGCAGGGCGATGCCGCCGGCGGTCTGAAGCAGCTCGGGGTCGTCGTTCAGTTGCGCGTCGTGGAGGATGGTGACTGCCGGTCGTCCCGAATGCTCGATGACCGTCAGGGTGAGACGCGGATCCGTCGGCTGCTCCAGTGAGTGCTCGCCGTCGACGTCGAGCCATGATCGCGTCTTCGGGCTCCAGAACGCCAGCCGTAGCTGCGGGTCGCCGAGCGGTTCACGCAGCATTTCCTCGAGCTCGCGATGCGAGGGACGTTGCAGCGACTGGCGCACGAGCCGCTGAAGCGCGCGCGCCGCAAAGAGCTGCGCCGCGACCAGCGCCGCCAGGAAGCCGTACCAGAGCGCCGCTCGTGCTCCCGCAAACGTCCATGCGATCACCCTCCGGAGCTCGAGCGCATCCGGCGCGACCAACGCGAGGAGGTGGAATGTCGCCTGAAGGAGCAGGAAGAGCAACGCGACCGGAGCGCCGATCGCAAGCGCGCGGCGTTGTGGCGGTGTGCCGCGCATGAATCGCCACACCAGCAGGCCCGCCGTGACGAGCGCGATCGCGATCACCGCGTACCGGAAGATCGTGAACAGGTGATCGGCGAGTGCGGGTCGCGACGTGATCGCCAAAGCGTTCTCCGGACACAGTCCGCTGCAGCCGGAGATCGAGCCGCCGGCGTTCACCTGTGGAAGCAGCAGCTCGATCACGACCGATGGCACGACGGCG
Organism: Gaiellaceae bacterium; assembly: GCA_045806225.1. Classification (GTDB taxonomy): domain Bacteria; phylum Actinomycetota; class Thermoleophilia; order Gaiellales; family Gaiellaceae; genus 3-1-20CM-4-69-9. Next base: position 6,559 of record JBJMJS010000141.1, on the reverse strand, counting down.
AGGACGACCGCCGCAACGAGGATCAGCTTTGAGGCGAGCCCGTCCAGGCGCCCTGTCGGGAACGTCAGGATCAGCACGTACGCCGCGAGCCCGACGACGTTCTCCCACAGCAGGCCCGAGGAGAACAACCATTTGTTGCCGGACGATTGCAAGACATACAGCGCGCCGACGAACCCGAAGCAGATCAGGATCGGGCCGAAGCGGCTATGCGGGCGTTGCCGTAGCCAGTACAGGCCGATCAACACCGGCCCCAAGATGAAGTCAGCCTTCTGCGCGGCGAGCCAACCTGGATATGCCAGGAAGTCCGCTTCGAGCGTGATCCAGACCGCCGCACCCGCTGCCAACACTGCGGCGCCCGCGGCGAGGGCCGGCCACAATTTCACGCCACGCTCATAGGGTTGATCGATGCTCACGGACTAAGCGCCTTCACGCTGCTCCTATCCTCGTCTCGAGCCGACGCGGTCCGGCGAAATGCGACGCCACATGAGCGTGACACACACGCGCGCGCACGGCAATGGCGTCGGTGCGGCGTCAGCCGGCTGCGGGGGCTTCCGACCAGAGACGGAACGCGCCGACGAACGCGTTGTCGTTCGCGCCCAGCCGGACGTCGGGAGGGACCGCGTCGAGTTTCTTCGCGTTTCCGCCGCCGAGCACGACGTAGTCCGGCTCGAGCGCCGCTCGCAGGTGCTCGATTGTCTCCGCGACCGCGTCTTGCCATTTCTTCTTGCCGAGCTGTCGGCGGCCGTGCTCGCCGACGTAGTCCTCGAACGTCGCCTTCCGGAACGGAAGGTGCCCGAGCTCCATCGGCTTGAGGATCCACTCGATGACGAGAGCCGAGCCGAGGCCGGTGCCCAACCCGAGGAACAACATCGTCCCGCCGCCCTCGTAGCTGCCGAGTGCCTGCATCGCCGCGTCGTTCACGACCTTCGTCGGCTTGCCGAAGGCATCGTCGAAATCGAAGCCGACCCAGCCGGTGCCGAGGTTCACAGGCTCGGCGAGGACGCGGCCCGCGTGGACGGGCGAGGGGATGCCGACGGAAACGGCGTCGTACGACCAGTCTTCCGTGATCTTCTTGACGCCGTCCACCATTTCGCCCGGCGTCAGGCCCGGGCCGGACAGGAACCGCCGCCGGTCGCTTCCGTCGGACGAGACGAGCGCCTTGACGTGCGAGCCACCGACGTCGATCCCGAGAACACGTTGGTCGGCCATCGCTCAAGCTTCGCCGTCCCGCATCTCGGGCGCAACCTTGCCGGGCGCTTTCGTAGTTAGACGCGCGCGCGCGTATACCAGATTGCAAACGACCGCGCGCCGGCTCCTTCTTGTCCCCAAGGTCAGGCCCAGAGGGCCTGACACTTGCCTTTCGTCCGTCGCGCAGGTTCGGCGCCGTCGCGGCATCTAGGCAGTGCGACCCCGCGCGATTCCTCGAGCAAGGGCGACAGGGCGTGCGGGGTCGTCAGGCTTGCCGCTCGTCGCGGACGGCGTCGGTCATCCGACGAAGCAGCTCCGTCAGGGTCGCGCGCTCCGTCTCCGACAGCGCGGCGACCGCGGGGGCGAGCGCCGCTTTTGCCTTCGCCTTCCGCTCTTCGAGCAGTCTGGCGCCGGCCGGCGTCAGGCCGATGCGTACCGCGCGGCGGTCGCCGGGGTCGACGGCCCGTTCGACGAGGCCGTGCTCGTGGAGCGCGTCGACACTCCGGCTTGCGGTCGGCGCGCTGACGCCCATGCGCTCGGCCAGGTCATGGAGCCGGAGCGAGGTGCCCTGGCCGAGCTCGAAGAGCGCGAGCCGCTGCGTCGCCGTGGTCGAGGGCGAGTCGTCCCCGGCGCCGCTCACCCGCGTCAGGTTGCCGATCAGGCGTGAGAGAGCGAGCAGGATCTCGGCGGTCTCGTCACGGCGAGCCGGCGCGGACGTCGAGGGGGAACGTTTCATATTGAAATCATTTCAATCTGATGCTATTGTGCCACGGATGACCGAGACTCGCCAGCCGATTCGTCTCATCTTCGCCGCGCTGATGCTCGTGCTGCTGCTCGCGTCGCTCGACCAGACGATCGTGTCGACCGCGCTGCCGACGATCGTCGGCGATCTCGGGGGTCTCGCGCACCTTTCCTGGGTCGTGACCGCGTATCTGCTCGCCGCGACGGTCACCGGTCCCCTCTACGGCAAGCTCGGCGACCTGTACGGCCGCAAGCTCGTGCTGCAGACGGCGATCGGGATCTTCCTGGTCGGGTCGGCGCTCTGCGGGCTGAGCCAGAACATGGTCGAGTTGATCGGCTTCCGCGCGCTCCAGGGGCTCGGCGCCGGCGGCCTGATGGTGGTCACGCTCGCCGTCGTGGGAGACATCATTCCACCGCGCGAGCGAGGCCGGTATCAGGGCTACTTCGGGGGCGTCTTCGGCGTCTCCACGGTGATCGGGCCGCTCCTCGGCGGGTTCTTCGTCGACCACCTGTCGTGGCGGTGGATCTTCTACGTCAACCTTCCAGTCGGCGCCGTCGCGCTCGCGGTGATCGCTGTTGCGTTCCACTCGCCGGCGGAGCGGACGCGTCACGCGATCGACTACCTGGGCGCGTTCCTGCTCGGCAGTGCGCTGTCTGCGATCGTCCTCTTCACCAGCCTCGGCGGCACCACGTGGGGATGGACGTCCTGGCAGGTACTCGGGCTGATCGGAGCGACCGTGGTGCTGGTGCCGGCGTTCATCCTCGCCGAGGCGCGCGCCGTCGAGCCGATCCTGCCGTTGTCGCTGTTCCGCAACCGTGTTTTCGCCGCCACCAGCGCCGTCGGTTTCGTCGTCGGCTTCGCGCTGTTCGGCGCCATCACCTACCTTCCGCTTTACCTCCAGGTCGCGAAGGACGCGAGCCCGACCCGGTCGGGGTTGCAGCTCACGCCGTTGATGGGCGGCGTCCTCGTCACGTCGATCGTCACCGGGCAGCTGATCACGCGCTTCGGCCGCTACCGGATCTTCCCGATCATCGGAACCGCGGTGATGGCCGTCGCGATGGTGCTCCTGTCGCGGCTCGGCGTCGCGACACCGACGTGGGTCGCTGCGGTTGGCTCGCTCGTGCTCGGGCTCGGGCTCGGGATGACGATGCAGGTGCTTGTCGTCGCCGCGCAGAACTCGGTCGATCGCGGAATGATGGGTGTCGCAACGAGCGGCTCGACGCTCTTCCGCCAGATCGGCGGCTCGATCGGCGTCGCCCTGTTCGGGACGATCTTCGCCAATCGCATCCATGTCGAGCTCGCGCAACAGGTCGGGCCGGGAACGGCGCTGCCGAAGACGTTGACGCCGGGCACGATCGGCCAGTTGCCGACCGGCGCGCACAACGCGGTCGTCGAGGCGTACGCACTCGCGCTCCACCCGGTGTTCCTTGCTGCCGCCGGCGTCTCGATCGTCGCGTTCGCGCTGACGTGGCTCGTGCGTGACATGCCGCTGCGGACCCACCCGCAGAGCGGCGACGCGATCCCACCTCCGCGTGACGCGGAGACCGCTGCGCGCGCCGCCTGAACGACGCGCGGTAACCCGAAATCACAGCCTTCCAGGTCGTTTCGCCGCCGAGGCGCCGGGGACACCTACTGCTGTGACCGCGCGCGCGACTCCTCAGAAGCCGACCGAGCTGCGGGGCGCCGCCTGGGGCGGCGTGCTCAAGCGGACGTTCGCCGAGTTCAAGGAAGACAACATCACCGACTGGGCAGCGGCGTTGACGTACTACGGGATCCTGTCGATCTTCCCGGCCCTGATTGCGCTCGTCTCGATCCTCGGTCTGGTCGGACAGTCGGCGACGAACCCGCTGCTGACGAACCTCGGCGGCTTTGCGCCGGGCCCTGCGCATCAGATTCTCGAGAACGCGCTGCAGGGGCTGACGCAGAGCCGCGGAGGGGCGGGCATCCTCTTCATCGTGGGGCTCGCCGGCGCCGTGTGGTCGGCATCGGGCTACATCGGCGCGTTCATCCGCGCCTCGAACACGATCTGGGACGTCGGCGAAGGACGCCCCGCCTGGAAGACGGTGCCGCTGCGACTGATCGTCACGATCGTGATGCTCATGCTCCTGACCGCGACGGCCGTCGCCGTCGCCGCAACCGGGCCGCTCGCGCACAAGATCGGAAAGCTGGTTGGCGTCGGCGGCGCCGCGGTCACGGCCTGGGACATCGCGAAGTGGCCCGTGCTCGTCGTGGTCGTCGCACTGATGTTCTCGATCCTGTATTACGCCGCGCCGAACGTCCGCCAGCCTGGTTTCCGCTGGGTGACCCCCGGCGGCATCTTCGCCGTCGTCACCTGGATCGTCGTCTCGGGGCTCTTCGGCCTCTACGTCGGGAACTTCGGGTCGTACAACAAGACGTACGGCTCGCTCGGTGCGGTCGTGATCTTCCTCGTGTGGCTGTGGCTGACGAACGTGGCGATTCTGTTCGGCGCCGAGCTGAATGCGGAGACCGAACGGGGGCGGCAGATCGAGGCGGGTCACCCGCCGGAGCAGGAGCCGTTCCTGCCACCGCGCGACGCGCCCGATCGCTAGCGCCGGCCTAAAGGGGGAGAGGGCGACCGGAGAAGCCGCCCTCTCGGGGGAAGGCAGAGCGCTGGGAAGTCTGTTGGCGAGCTTCCCGGGAGTCCTGGGCTGCGGCACCCCGGATCCCCCTCTGAGTGTGCGCTCCGCTGTCAGTTGTCATCGTCGGGGATAGGCCGGACGGCCTACCCCCGAATGGGGGAAGTTGAAAGTCGTAATGCCGTCGACGAGGTCGGGGCCGTCCCTCGAGGAGCGGCGCTGTAGGGTCGGTCGGTGCCGGTCTCGATGCCCGTGGTCGTGGACGAGCGCTGCTTGCTGCACGACCCGCGGTCAGAGATCTGGATCGGCGTCGCGACGCCCGCTGCGGAGACGGCGGGCCGGCTGACGGCGATCCGCGAAGCGTTGAACGGCGCGCGCTTCGTGGACGCCGCCGAGCATCCCGACGATGCGATTCACGCGGTGCACGAGCCCGCGCTCGTCGAGTACCTCCGTACGGCGTGGGATGAATGGGACGCGGCAGGGCTGCCGGTGGATCCGGGGCAACCGCGCGTCGTGCCCTACGTCTTCGCGCATTCGTCACTGACGTCACGCCCGTCCGTCCCGACCGCCACCTGGGCGAAGCCGGGCTACTTCGCCTACGACACGATGACGCTCGTCGGTCCCGGCACGTGGGATGCAGCCCGCGGCGCGGTCGACGCGGCGCTGACTGCGGTCGACCTCGTCACGCGCCGAGAAACAGCGGCGGCGTATGCGTGTGTTCGTCCGCCTGGCCATCACGTGACGCGCGCTGCGCACGGGGGATCGTGCTATCTCAACAACACGGCGGTCGCGGCGGCGGCGCTCGTCGAGGCGACGGGCTGCGTCGCCGTCCTCGACATCGACGCGCACCACGGCAATGGAACGCAGGAGATCTTCTACGACCGCGACGACGTGGTCGTCGGCTCGGTGCACGTCGATCCGGCCGCGGGCTGGTTCCCGCACTTCGTCGGCTCTGCCGACGAAGCCGGCACCGGTGCGAATCGCAACGTACCGCTCGCGCCGGGATCGGCGGACGACGTGTGGACCGCGGCCGTTCGCGATCTCGTAGCGTGGGCCGCCGAGCATCGACCGCGCGCGCTCGTGGTCGCGCTCGGCGTGGATGCGGCCGAGGGCGATCCGGAGAGCCCGCTGCGCGTGACAGAAAACGGCTTTCGGGAGGCGGGGCGTGAGCTCGCGCGTCTGAACGTGCCCACCGTGTTCGTGCAGGAGGGCGGCTACGACGTCACGACGATCGGCGCGCTCGTGCGCGCGGTGCTCGAGGGGTTCGAGGCATGACGCACGCCGCCGACAGTCTTGTGATCAAGACGCAGTATCTCCACGAGATCGTCTCGCGCCTCGAGTCGTTCGGTTCCCACGAGCTCGGCTTCCGCGTCGCGGGAACTCCGGAGGAGCGTCGGGCAGCCGAGTACATCGCCGGCGAGCTCCGTGCCGCCGGGCTCGACGTCGCCGAGGAACGCGTTCCGGTGGATGCTTGGCGGCTCGAAGACGCGTCGGTCGAGCTCGCGGGGGGCGTTCGCTACGAGTGCGCGTCGTTCGGCGGGGTTCCGGAGACGCCGCCCGGCGGCATCGAAGCGGAGCTCGTCGTCGTCGGTCGCGGTGGTCGCAAACAGCTCGACCCGCGCGACGTCGAGGGCAAGATCGCACTCGTCGACTGGCGCGTCGACTGGCTGTGGCCGTACCACGTCGCGATCGAGCTGGCGGTGCGCGGCGCGCGGGCGATGATCCTGACGTCCAGCCCGGGCGGGCCGTACTACCAGGCCGAAGGGGCGCTCGGAACCTTCGACGGCATCTGGCATGTCGACGGCCTGCCGTGTGTGACGATCCGCAGCGACGACGCGGCGGAGCTGGCGGCGCGCGAGGGCGAGCGCGTCCGCGTCGTGCTCCGCGCGCCGCTGACGCGCGGGGCAGAGGCGACGAACGTCGTCGGCATCCTCCGGGGCTCGACCGACGGCGCGCCGACGATCGTCGGTGGACATCACGACGGCTGGTTCGGCGCTGCATTCGACGATGCGAGTGCGGTTGCCGCGACGAT
>JBJMJS010000140.1:0-22919 GCA_045806225.1 Gaiellaceae bacterium | reverse complement strand
CTGACCTCAAAGAGCTGTCGGACAAGTCCGGCATGCGCATCGAGGTTCATCTCAAGCGCGACGTCGTGCCGCAGGTCGCGCTCAACAAGCTCTTCAAGCACACCGCGCTGCAGACGACGTTCGGCTACAACGCCGTCGCGCTCGTCGACGGCGTGCCGCGCACGCTCGGGCTGCGCGACCTGCTCTACCACTACCTCGAGCACCAGCGCGAAGTCGTCACGCGCCGGCTGAAGTACGACCTGCGCCAGGCCGAGAAGCGCGCGCACGTCCTCGCCGGCTATCTGATCGCGCTCGACAACCTCGACGAGGTGATCGCGCTGATCCGCGGCGCCGACGACACCGACACGGCGCGTGAGGCGCTGATGGAGCGCTTCGAGCTGTCGGAGATCCAGGCGCAGGCGATTCTCGACCTGCGGCTGCGCGCGCTGACCGGTCTCGAGCGGCAGCGCGTCGAGCAGGAGTACAAGGACCTTCAGGAACGGATCGGCGAGCTCCGCGCGATCCTCGGCGACGAAGCGCGAATCGACGCGGTCATCCGCGAGGAGCTGCTGGAGATCAAGTCGATTTACTCGAAGAACGACGACCGCCGCACCGAGATCGTCGCCGCGGAGGGCGAGCTCGAGCTGGAGGACCTGATCGCGGAAGAGGACATGGTGATCGCGATCACCCGGTCGAACTACATCAAGCGCCTACCCGTGACGACGTACCGCGAGCAACGCCGCGGCGGAATCGGCGTCATGGGCATGGACATGAAGGAAGAGGACTACATCGAGCACCTGTTCGTCGCCTCGACGCACGACTACATCCTCTTCTTCACGAACGTCGGCAAGGTGTACCGGCTCAAGGTGCACGAGCTCCCGCTCGGCTCTCGACAGTCGAAAGGACGCGCGATCCAGAACTTGCTCCCGTTCCGCCAGGGTGAGCAGGTGCGCGCCGTGATCCAGACGCGCGACTTCGAGGAGGCCGAGTTCCTCGTGTTCGCGACGAAGAACGGCGTCGTCAAGAAGACGAAGCTGTCCGCATACAACACGCCGCTGCGCGCCGACGGGATCATCGCGATCCGCATGCGCGAGGGCGACGAGCTGATCGGAGTGCGCCACGCGTCGGGCGTGGACGATGTGCTGATGGTGTCGCGGAAGGGTCAGGCGATTCGCTTTCACGAGCGCGACGTGCGGCCAATGGGCCGCGACGCGTCCGGCGTGCAGGGGATGCGCCTGCGGGGCGACGACGAAGTGATCGCCGTCAACATCGCCCACGACGACGCCGACGTCCTCGTCGTGACGGAGAACGGGTTCGGCAAGCGCACGCCTGTTCGGGACTACCCGGTCAAGGGCCGCGGCGGGATGGGCGTCAAGACGGTCCAGCTCACCGAGGCAAAGGGCCAACTTGCCGGCGCGCGCGTGGTGCGCGACGGCTACCAGGTGATGCTGATCTCGACCGGTGGCACCGTCATCCGCATGGCGGTCGACGACATCAAGCGTTCCGGGCGCTCGACCCAGGGCGTGATCGTGATGCGCCCCCGTGAGGGCGAGCGCGTGTCGGCGCTTGCGCCGGTCGTCGACTCCGAAGAGGCGAAAACCGTCGATGAGGAGTCCCCGCCGGCTGAGAACGGGACGAATCCTGCCTCCCAGGGGTAGGACCGTCGCCACAAAACTCCTGCAATGTGCTCCCCAAAAGGGGGAGATTCCAAAGCGCGGCCTTTCCGACCTCAGACGAGGCCTGTATACATTTGAAACAAGGGGTTCCTAGCCACCCGCGAAAGACAGGTACCGACATGGCAGCCAGTAGACAGGTGGACCTCCTCGAGCCGATCGATCTCGCCGACCATCTCGGCAAGGTGGAGCTGTATCTCGGGCAGGTCTGTCAGATCGCCGGCATCTCGAAGATGCAGCTCGACTATTGGACGAACAAGGCGCAGATCCCGACCAAGGGAAAGAAGCAGCGCATCTATGACATCGAGGCGCTCGAGACGGTGATGCTGATCAAGCAGGCGAAGGACAAGGGCCTCAACCTCGGCGCGGCGATCGACGCTGCGCGCCGCTTCCGCGAGCAGGGCGACACCGAGGGCGGGACCTAGGTTCGAAGCCGCCGTGCCGCCTCTTCGGGCGGCAGCGTGTTGATGTAGACGCCTGCACCGAGCTCGAGGCTCGCGAGGATCGAGAGCCGCGGGAAGAGGACGATCCGCCAGCCCCGTTCGTCGTCGTGGAGCCATGCATTGAGCGGCGCCGGTCCCTCGACCGCATGCAGCCGCCGCACGAGCTCCGCGAGCAGCCGGAGCGCTGCCCCGAGGCGCTTGCTGCGGAAGGCGCCGGCCTCGCCGTCGGCAGGGGCGATCGCCGCTTCGTACGCGACACGCGCGACGCGCGGCGCCCACGCGACGAGGCTGTCGCGCTCCTCGATCGTGTCGCCCTCGCGGGGCGGTTCGGGCGGCGGCGTCCGCGGCAGCCAGACGAGTTGCGAGTGCGTGTGCGGGAGGGACGCTCCGGCCTCCCGACCTTCGTTCACGAGCGCGTGAAGGTAACCGTTCGGCTCCGCGGCGCGCCGTCGCTGCCACGCCTCGGCGACAAGCTCGAGTTGGTCGTCGTCGAGCTCCGCGACTGATCGCAGGTGCTCGCGCGCCTGCACGACGACCTCCTGCCGCTCGAGCGCCGGGTAGAGGTTCGGGACGACGCGAATGCGCCAGTCCCCGGCCGGCGGGAGTACGAGGGTGTGCGGTGGCGTCATCTCCTCGTGGCCTGCGCAGAACGGGCACGATGCGAGCTCGCCCGCCGCGGGTGGGTCCAGCGCAGGACGGCTCGCTCCCGGCCGCGCCGCGCGCGCCGGCGCGATCGCGACGAGCCGGCCCGTCAGCTCGTCAGCCCGAAGCTCGGTCAGAGCGCTCGATGAACGGTCTGATCAGGTCGACCGGCGCGGGGAACACGATCGTCGTCGACTGCGAGCCGCCGAGCTCGAGCAACGTCTGCAGGTAGCGCAGCTGGAGCGCGGTCGGGTGCTTCTCGATCACGAGCGCGGCGTCCTTCAGCCGCTCGCTCGCCTGGAACTCGCCCTCGGCGTTGATGACCTTCGCGCGCCGCTCACGCTCGGCCTCGGCCTGGCGCGCCATCGCGCGCTGCATGCTCGCCGGGATCTCGACGTCCTTCACCTCGACGATCGAGACCTTGATCCCCCAGGGCGACGTCGCCTCGTCGATGATCCCTTGCAGGATCGTGTTGATCTTCTCGCGCTCGGACAGCAATTCGTCGAGCACGTGCTGGCCGAGCACCGATCGCAACGTCGTTTGCGCGATCTGCGACGTCGCGACCATGAAGTTCTCGACCTGCACGATCGCGTTCTTCGGCTCGACGATGCGGAAGTACGCGACCGCGTTCACGCGGACGGGGACGTTGTCCTTCGTGATCACTTCCTGCGGTGGGATCGTCAGTGTGATCGTCCGCAGGTCGACCTTGACCATCCGGTCGACGACTGGAATCAGGAGGAACAAGCCCGGTCCCTTCGGCTCCGCCAGCAGCCGGCCGAGGCGGAACACGATGCCCCGCTCGTACTCCCGCGCGACCTTGATCGCGGAGATCAGGAACAGCACGAGGAGCACGAGGAGAATCGCGACGATGATCAGAGCGGTCATGGCGCGATCCTAGACCGGCCGCACGGTCAACACGAGGCCGTCCAGCGATTCGACCTGCACCCGGTCGCCGGGGCGCAGCCGTTCGCCGCCGGCCGTTCGCGCCTGCCACAGCTCGCCGTTGACGAAGACCATGCCGTCGCGGCGCACCTCTCCCAGCGAGCCCGCGATCGCCTGGGGGCTGACGAGCGCCGGGCGATGTCGGACCTCCCACGCTTTGCCGATCGCGAACGCCCACGCCCCGCCGAGCACGACCGCGATCGTGACGACGAGCGGCGTGGACGTGTGGTACGGGGGCGGCGCGTTGCGGAACAACATGATCGCGCCGACCGCGAGGCAGATGAGCCCCGCGATCGTGAGCGCGCCGTGTGACGTAACGTGGAGGTCCGTCACGAGCAGCGCGACGCCCAGCAGCAGCAGGAGCAGCCCGGCCCACGTGATCGGAAGGACGGTGAACCCGTAGAGCGCGGTCACGAGCGCCACGGCGCCAAGTGCGCCCGGGAGAACGACGCCCGGATGGAAGATCTCGTAGCCGATCCCGGCGAGCCCCGCGAGAAAGAGGAGCGAGATGATGTTCGGATCGAGCAGCGTGTTCAGCACGCGCGCGAAGAATCCGAGCTTCACGTGGTCGATGTGCGCGCCGGCGAGCTGCAACGTGTAGCCGCGCGGCTTCGTCGTCTTGCCCGCGGAGTCCGCGAGCAAGGCAGGGATGCTCGGCGCGATTGCGTCGATTACGTTCATCTGCAGCGCCTCCTGCGCCGTGACGTTCGACGCCTTCCGCACCGCCTGGTCAGCCCAGTGGACGTTCCGCCCGTGACTCTCGGCGAGTGCGCGGAGCGAGGCGGCTTCGTGGTTGATCAGCTTGCGGCGGAGATCCGAGCCGATGTTCCCGCCGTTCGAGTCGATCGGCGTCGACGACCCCATGTTCGTCTGCGGCGCCATCGACAGGTAGTCCGCCGCCTGCGCGATCCACACCCCTGCGGATCCGGCCGTCGCGCCGTCCGGCCCGACCCACACGAGCACGGGCACCTTTGCGTTGAGCTCGCAGAGGACGATCTTGTCCTTCGACTGAAGGAGGCCGCCCGGCGTGTCGAGGACGATCACGGCCGCCGCGTAGTGCTCGTGCGCGGCACGGGCGAGCTGGTGGCACAGGTAGTCCTGCGTGACCGGGTTCACATCGGCGTGGAAGTCGATCGCGAGGACGCGTGGCGTTGCCGCTCCAGCCGGGGGCACGAGCACGAGAAACGCCCCGACGAGCAAAAGTGCCCGCAAAAACGCGCCCTTCAACTCGTAAGGATTGTATCAGGGAGGCATCTCCCGCCTTGAGGGCGAAGCGAACGGCAGGCACCCTGGACTCGGGTCGTTGCATGAAGCCGTTTGCCGCCGCCGTCATCCTGCTGCTCGCGCAACCGGCCGTCGCTCACGCCGGCGTGTCGCTCGTTGCGCGCGACGTGCCGTTGCACGGCGACCGCGCGCTGATGTCGACCGGTACGCCGCGCTTCGACCTCGTCGGCGTGCACTGGCGCGGCACCGGGAACGTCTCGTTCCGCACGCGTTCGTTCGCCGGCCGCTGGAGCGCGTGGCACGCGGCAGCGCCCGAGGCGGAGGACGGGCCGGATCGCCCGGCGCAGCCCGGCTGGCGCATCGGCAATCCGTACTGGACGGGCGCGTCCGCCGCAATCCAGTACCGCACGCACGGCCGTGTGACGCGGCTCCGCGCATTCCTCGTCTGGAGCCCGGTCGACGCTCTGCCTCCACGCCGCCTGTCGATAGCGGGCTCGCCGGCGTTGATCACGCGCGCCGGCTGGGGTGCCGACGAGTCGATCCGGCGAGCGCCGCCGCAGTTCGCCGCGAGTGTGAACAACGCGATCGTGCACCACACGGCGGGCACGAATTCGTATTCGAAGTCACAGTCGGCGGCAATCGTGCGCGGTATCGAGGTGTACCACGTCAAGGGGAACGGCTGGAACGACATCGGCTACAACGCGCTCGTCGACAAATACGGGCAGGTCTTCGAAGGGCGCTACGGCGGTATGGACAAGAACGTCGTCGGCGCGCATGCCGAAGGGTTCAACACCGGCTCGTTCGGCGTCGCGGTGCTGGGGACGTACGGCTCGGCCGCGCCGCCGGCGATTGCGCAGACCGCCCTTGCGAGTTTGATCGCGTGGCGTCTCGACGTCGCGCACGTGGATCCGCTGTCGACACTGATGGTGTCGTCGGGCGGCAACCCGCGCTTTGCTGCGGGAACGCCGGTGTTCCTGCGCGCCGTCTCCGGCCACCGCGACACGGGATTCACGACGTGTCCGGGCGACGCGCTCTACGCGCGCCTTGCGGCGATCGCCTCGCGCGCTGCGTCGACGGGGTTGCCGAAGTTGTACGCGCCGACCGTGCGCGGGCACCTCGGCGCGCCGATCGAGTTCAGCGCCCGCCTGTCGGCGAGCGGGCCGTGGACGGTCACCGTGACCGACGCGAATGGCGCGACCGTCGGATCAGGCTCCGGGTCGGGGACCGCCGTCGACTGGGCGTGGGACGCGACGAACGCGCAGCCGGGGCGCTATGCCTGGACGATCTCGGCCGGCTCCGATGTCCGGCCGGCGACGGGCTTCGTCGGTGCCGCGCCGGTGCCGCTCGCGCTGAGGGGCGCGGCGGTCAAGCCCGGGATCGTCTCGACCGGACAGCCGGCGACGATCTTCTACACCCTGACGGCACCGGCAACCGTCACGGCAACCCTCCGCGACGCGACGGGACGCCAGCTCGCGACGCTCTTCAGCGACAGGCGCAGCGCGGGCGCGCGCACGTTCACATTCGCGGCGGACGGCGTCGCCGACGGCCGGTACTCGATCGTGTTGACCGCGACCGACGGGACGAAGACCGTGAACGCGACGCTTCCGGTCACCGTCGACCGCACGTTGTCGCAGCTCGCCGCGTCGCCGGGCGCGTTCTCGCCGAACGGCGACGGCCGCAGGGACGCGCTTGCCGTGAGGTACCGGCTCGCCCGGCCGGCACACGTCCGCGTCGAGATGCAGCAAGCGTCGCGTGTGGTCGCGCCGCTCGACGACACAGATCGCGCCGCCGGCGCCCAGGAGCTTCAGTGGAACGGCACGACGGCCGCCGGCCCGGTGCGAGACGGGACGTACGCGGCGGTCGTGACCGCGACCAGTGAGCTCGGAACGACGACGCACCGCGTGCTCGTGCGTGTCGACACGCAGCGTCCGGTTCTTCGTGCGGTCTCGTTTGCGCGCCGCACGTTCCGCCTCAGCGAGGCAGCAACGGTCGAGCTGACCTGGCGCCGCAAGACGTACCGGCGGGCGTTCCGGCGCGGCGCGTTCACGTTTCCGCTTCGCGGCGCCGCGCGCGCCTACACCGTCCACGCGATCGACGCTGCCGGCAACGTCAGCCGGACGCTCCGCGCCCGCTGATCCACGCGTCATAGCCGCGTTCGAGCTCCGCGAGCACCGCGGCAAGCAGGTGCGCTCGGTTGACGGGCACACCGCTCGCGACCCGGAGCGACGTGGCAGGCGTCTCGGTTCGCTCGGGCAGCTCGGCCGCCGTCTGGTTCGCATTGACCCCGATGCCGAGGACGACGCGGCCCTCGCTCGCCTCCGCGAGGATGCCGGCCACCTTTCGGCCGTCCACCAGCACGTCGTTCGGGAAGCGGACCTGTGGTCGTGCGGTCGTGACGGCCTGGATGGCGCGGGTGACCGCGGCGCCCGCGACGAGGGAGAGCTCGGGCAGGCGCTCGGACGCGACCGGGGGGTCGAGCGCGACCGACATGAGGACACTCGTGCGTCGCGGTGCGCTCCACGCGCGGCCGAGCCGGCCGCGCCCTTCGGTCTGCTCCTCCGCGGCGGCCACCGTGCCTTCCGGGTCGCCGGGCTCGAACAGCCGCTGCGTCGACGCGCAGACCTCGACATAGCGATACGGCGTTCCGAAGCGGCCGTGGAGGAGCGGCAGGACTTCGTCAGGAGCGAGCGAGTCCGCCACCGCCCTACACTAGATCGCGTGACCGCGACGACGGTTCCTTTCGGCCGCGACCAGATCGAGTCGATCCTCCCGCACCGCGAGCCGTTTCTGCTGATCGACGAGGTGCTCGAGCTGACGCCCGGCGTCGGCGCGACGGCGCGGAAACACGTGCGTGCGGACGAGTGGTACCTCGCCGGTCACTTCCCCGGCCGGCCCGTCATGCCCGGCGTCCTGATCGTGGAGGCGCTCGCGCAGACCGGCGCGATCGCGGTCCTGAGCGAGGACGAGAACCGCGGCCGCCTCGCGCTGTTCGCGGGTATCGACGACTGTCGGTTCAAGCGGATCGTCGAGCCCGGCGACACGCTCGACCTCCGGTGCGCACTCGAGAAGGTGCGCGGGCCAATCGGTCGCGGGAAAGCCGAGGCGCGCGTCGGCGGCGAGCTTGCGTGCCGCGCGACGCTCACGTTCGCGGTTGAACGATGATCGGCCGCGCCGAAGGCCCGCGGGTCTCGATCACCGGGCTCGGGGGCCACGTGCCCGACCGCGTCGTCACGAACGCAGAGCTCGCGACGCTCGTCGAGACGTCGGACGAGTGGATCGTCGAGCGGACGGGAATCCGCGAACGTCGCATCGCCGCGCCGGAGGAAGCCCTGACCGATCTCGCACTTCCCGCCGCGCACGCCGCGCTCGCCGACGCGCACGTCGAGGCGAAGGACATCGACTTCCTCGTTTGCGCGACCGTGACGCCCGACATGATGTTCCCGACGTCGAGCGCGCTCCTGGCGGACATGCTCGGCGCGCCCTCGGCCGCCGCATACGACCTGCTCGCGGGATGCACCGGGTTCATGTACGCGCTCGCTCAGGCCTACGCGATGATCGCGTCGGGCCTCGCCCACCGCGCGCTCGTCGTCGGCGGCGACGTGCTCTCGCGGATCCTCGACTGGACCGACCGTTCGACCGTCGTCCTCTTCGGCGACGGAGCAGGCGCGGTCGTCCTCGAGCGGGTCGAGCGCGGCGGCTTCCTCGGCTTCGAGCTCGGCGCGGACGGCGGCGGCGGCATCCACCTGTCGCTGCCGGGCAGCGGGTCGCGGAACGTCGACGATCCGGCCGCGAACGGCTTCGTCCACATGAACGGCCGCGAGGTCTTCAAGTTCGCCACCCGCGTGCTCGTCTCGTCGGCGGAAGACCTGCTCCGGACGTGCGATCTGAGCGTCGAGGACGTCGATGTCTACATCCCGCATCAGGCGAACGTCCGCATCCTGGATCATGCCGTCGCGAAGCTCGGCATCCCCCGCGAGCGAATGGTCGTTAACGTTGACCGGTATGGCAATACCTCATCCGGCTCGATCCCGCTTGCGCTCGCCGATGCCAAGGACGGCGGCCGCCTCCACGACGGCGACCTCGTACTGATGACCGGCATGGGCGCCGGCCTCACCTGGGGTTCGAGTCTGGTCGAGTGGACAGAACCCAGCGCATCGTGAGCGGCAAGGTCGCATTCTGCTTTCCCGGCCAGGGGTCGCTCGAGGTCGGGATGGCGCGCGAGATCGCCGAGGCGGTCCCCGAGGCGTGGGAGATCCTCGAGCAGGGGAGCCGCGTCGCCGACCTCGACCTGATCCGGCTGACGTTCGACGCGCCCGAAGCCGAGCTCGTCGCGACGGAGGTCCAGCAGCCGGCGCTCGTCGCCACGAGCCTCGCCGTCCTCGCGGCGATCAAGAAGCGCGGCATTCATCCCGATTTCGTCGTCGGCCACTCGGTCGGCGAGTTCGCAGCGCTCGCCGCCGCATCGGCGATCAGGGTCGAGGACGCGATCGCCCTCGTCCGAGAGCGCGGCCTCGCGATGGCCGAGGCAGCGCGAACGAACCCAGGCTCGATGGCGGCGATCCTCGGGCTGGACGATGAGGTCGTCGAGCGGATCTGCCGCCGCATCCTCAACGTGTGGCCGGCGAACTACAACTGCCCGGGCCAGATCGTCGTCTCCGGCGAGCACCTCGCGGTGGACGAGGCGTGCGAGGCCGCCGAGGACGAAGGCGCGCGGCGCGCGGTAAAGCTGCGCGTGTCCGGCGCGTTCCATTCGCCGCTCGTCGCGAAGGCGGCCGATCGGCTGCGGCCCGCGCTCGACCGCGTGAAGTTCAACGAGCCCGCGGCTCCGTTCATGTCGACGGTGACAGCACGGATCGAGGAAGCGAAGCGTATGGGCCCGCTCCTGGTCGAACAGCTGACCGCGCCGGTGCGTTTCACGCAGGCAGCGCAGGAGCTCGTCAAGGAGGGCGTGAGCACCTTCGTCGAGGTCGGCCCGGGCAACGTTCTGTCCGGTCTCGTCAAGCGCATCGATCGCAGCGTCAAGACGATCTCCGTCAGCACGCCGGCGCAGATCGACAGGCTCGAGGAGACGCTCGCAGCGGCGAGTGGCTGAGTTCTGCTCGCTGGCGGGCAAGACCGCCCTCGTTACAGGCGGCTCACGGGGCATCGGCGCCGCGATCGCGCGCGAGTTGGCGCGCGGCGGCGCGGCGGTGACGCTGTCCTACAACTCGGGAAAAGACGAAGCGGAAGCAGTGGCCGCCGAGATCGGCGCGAAGGCGCTGCAGGCGGACGTCTCCGATCCCGAGCAGGCGAAGGCGCTCGTCGGGGCGGCTGGTGACGTCGACGTGCTCGTCAACAACGCCGGTCTGACGCGGGACGGGCTCCTCGCACGGATGCCTGACGCCGACTGGCGCACCGTCATCGACACCAACCTCGGCGGTGTCTTCCACACCTGCCGCGCCGTTGCGCGAGGAATGATGAAACGCCGCGGCGGCTCGATCGTCAACATCTCCTCGATCGTCGGCGTCCACGGCAACCCTGGTCAGACGAACTACTCGGCGTCGAAAGCCGGGATCATCGGGTTCACGAAGGCACTGGCGCGCGAGCTCGGCAACCGGGGCGTGCGAGCGAACGTGGTCGCCCCGGGCTACGTCGACACACGGCTCACGCAGGTGATTGCGGATGAGCACAAGGATGCGATGCTCACAAACACGCCGCTCGGCCGTTTCGGCGCGCCGGAGGACGTCGCCGTCGCGGTACGGTTCCTCTGTTCGGACGAGGCGTCGTTCATCACGGGCGACGTCTTGCTGGTCGACGGCGGATTGGGGATGTAGGTGTCGGAGAACGGAAACATGAACGGCAACGGGCGGCGGAGGGTCGTGATCACCGGCCTGGGCGCGTTGACTCCGCTCGGGAACGACGTCGAGACAACCTGGACCAACCTGCTGGCGGGCGAGTCCGGCGCCGGCGAGATCACGCGCTTCGACCACGACGACTACGCCGTGCATTTCGCCTGCGAGCTGAAGGATTTCGACCCGGGGGACTGGCTCGATCGGAAGCAGGCTCGCCGCATGGACCGGTTCGCGCAGATGATCGTCGCGGCGGCGCGCCAGGCGGAGGCCGACTCCGGCATCGACATCGCAAACGAAGGCGATCGCGTCGGCGCGTCGATCGCAACCGGCATCGGCGGGATCCAGTCGTTCCAGGACTGCTACGACATCCTCGTCACGCGCGGCCCCGACCGTGTGAACCCCTTCGCGATTCCCTGCATCATCCCGAACATGGGCGCGGGCTGGGTCTCGATGGAGCTCGGGACCCGTGGGCCGCTCTCGTCCGAATGCACCGCGTGCGCCGCGTCGAACATGGCAATTGGCCAGGGGCTGGACGACATCCGTCTCGGCCGCGCCGACGCGATGCTCTGCGGTGGGACCGAGTCTGCAATCAACAAGGTCGGCATCGCGGGGTTCGGCGCGATGCGCGCGCTTTCGCGCCGGAACGACGATCCGAAGCGGGCGTCGCGGCCCTTCGACGCCGGACGCGACGGCTTCGTGATGGGGGAGGCCGCCGGCGTGGTCGTGCTCGAGGCGCTCGAGCACGCGCAGGCACGTGGCGCGAAGATCTACGCGGAGCTCGTCGGCTACGGCCTGTCCTCGGATGCGACGCACATCACCGAGCCCGACCCGACCGGAGAGAATCCGGCGCGCGCGATGCGGAACGCATTCGATGACGCCGGGATCGAGGCCGGCGAGATCGACTACATCAACGCGCACGGCACGTCGACGCCGCTCGGCGACGCGAGCGAGACCCGCGTGATCAAGATGGCACTGGGCGAGGAGAACGCGCGCGCGACGCCCGTGTCGTCGACGAAGGGTGCGACGGGACACTGCCTCGGCGCTGCAGGCGCGGTCGAGGCGATCTTCTCGACGCTCGCGATCCGCGACAGCAAGCTCCCGCCGACAATCAACTACGAAGTCGAGGATCCCGCGTGCGACCTCGACTACATCGCGAACGACGCGCGCGACGCCGACGTGCGCGTCGCCGTGTCGAACTCGTTCGGCTTCGGCGGGCACAACGCGTCGATCGTTCTCCGCAAGTACGAGGACTGACGCAGCGGGCTAAGCTCGCCTCGTGGAGAGGTGGGCGACCTTCGACTGTTACGGGACGCTGATCGACTGGAACGGCGGCATCCGCCGTGCGCTCGCACGTGTCTTCGGCGACGAGCGTGCGGACGAGCAGCTCGAGCGCTACCACGACGTCGAGCCTGCGCTCCAGGCGGATGGGACGCGCTCGTACCGTGCGGTGATGACCGAGGCGATGCGGCAGCTCGGTGCGTCCGATGCCGACGCTGACGCACTTGCACGCTCGCTCCCGTCCTGGGACCCGTTCCCCGAAGCCCGTAACGCGCTCACGGAGGCGCGGGAGCGCGGCTGGAAGCTCGCGATCCTCTCGAACACCGACCGTGACTTCATCGACGCCTCGATCGAGCGGCTCGCCGTCCCGTTCGAGCTCGCCGTCGTCGCGTCCGAGATCGGTTCGTACAAACCGGCGCATCGCCACTGGCTCGCCTTCTTCGAGCAGACCGGAGCGCCGCGCGACCGCCACGTGCACGTCGCTCAGAGCTACTTCCACGACATCGTCCCGGCGACGGAGCTCGGACTGCGCTCCGTCTGGATCAACCGCCGCGGCGATCGGCTCGAGCCGCCGCCGACGCGTGAGCTGACCGACCTGGATGGACTTGCCGACACGCTCGACGGCCTTGTCGCTGCCTGACGGCTACACGGTGCGTGCGGTGCGCAGCGACGATGCCGAGCGGGTGAACGAGGTGATCGTCGCCGCGGACGTCGCCGTCCAGGGGTGGTCCGAGTCCGACCCCGACGAGCTCGGGCGCTGGTGGCGGATGCTCGACGACCTCGGCCGGAACACGTGGCTGATCGAGCACGACGGCACCATCGCCGCATACGGCGACGTTCTCCCGCACGGTGACGTGATGGAGTCGGATGGTTTCGTCCATCCCGATCACATCGGCCGCGGGCTCGGCTCGTGGCTGCGCGGCGCGATGGAGAGTCGTGCACGCGAGCTCCGTCTGCCGCGCGTCCACACGTTCTGTCTCGCACCCGACGCGCGAGCGCAACAACTCTTCGCAGCGTTCGGGATGCGCGAGGTCCGCCGCTACTACCGGATGGTGATCGACCTCGACGACGTGCCGGCCCCGCCGGACGTGCCGGGGGGCATCCGGATCGCGACATTCCGTCGCGAGGATGCCGCGGCGTTCCACCACGCGATCAACGAAGCGTTCGCAGACGAGTGGAACTTCGTTCCGAAGCCGTTCGACGAGTGGGTGGAACGGCGCCTGAACGATCCCGACACGGACACCGGCCTCTGGTTCGTGGCGTGGGACGGCGACGAGATCGCGGGCGCGAGCAGATGCGACCCGAGCCGGTTCGGGATGGGGTGGATCGGAGCGCTCGCTGTCCGCGAGCGCTGGCGACGGCGCGGTGTCGGCCTCGCGCTCCTCCGCCACACGTTTCGCGTGTTCTTCGGGCGTGGGCAGCGGCGCGTCGGCCTCGGCGTCGACGCGACGAATCCGACCGGCGCCACCCGCCTCTACGAGCGCGCCGGTATGCGCGTCGCGTATGAGTCGATCAGCTTCGCAAAGGAGCTTCCGCAGTGAACGTTCGTCGCGGAGGTCGCCGCGCCCACCCTCGGATCGATGCGGAGAGCTTGACCGGCGCAAACCGTCTCTACGAAGCTTCCGGCATGACGGTCCTCCGTCGGACGGAACTCTACGAGCGGGTGAGATGAGCCGGCTGCGCGCCAAATGCCCGTACTGCCGGACGTTCACGGCGGTCGCGGTCGGGCCGGACTACGAATGCCATTCCTGCGGACGCCAGTTCCACGCAGGCCTCGTCCGTGTGCCGCAGGCGTGGGGCGACGGCGGCGAGGTGATGGTCGAGGCTGCATGGCTCGAGCTTCCGTTTCCCGAGGCCGCGGTGATCGAGGCGGATTCGCTCGAAGAGCAGTCGCTCGCGCTCGCCGCCGATCTCCCCGAACGGCCGCTCGTCCTCGGCGGCGACTGTTGCTCGCATATCGGCGCAGTCGAGGGGCTCGCCGCGCGCCAGGGTCGCATCTCCGTGGTCTGGCTCGACGCGCACGGCGACCTGAACACGCCTGAGACGTCTCCCTCCGGCAACACGTGGGGGATGCCGTTGCGAATGCTGATCGACACCGGTGCGGTCGAGGCCCGCGACGTCGCGCTCGTCGGGGCGCGGAACCTCGACCCGCCCGAGGAGGAGTTCATCGCAACGAGCGGCATTCGTCTGGGTGAGGAAGGGATCACGGCGGCTGTCGAAGAAGCCGGCTGCACGTACGTGGCGCTCGATTGCGACGTCGTGGAGCCGGACGAGCTTTCCGTTTTCATGCCGGAGCCCGATGGGCTCTCGGTCGCAGAGATCGAGCGGCTGTTCGGAGACCTCGCGCGCCGCACGAACGTCGTCGGTGCGGGGCTGACCGGGCTCAGCTTCGAGCGGTCGAACGTCGAACCGCTCGCGCGGTTGACCCACGCGCTTGGCCTCTGACGCGCTGACGGGCATAAGATCGCTTCGTGTCCTCGCCCCGGATCGACGTCTCGATCGAGCACCGCGACGCGCCCGGGCCTCCGGGCAAGCGCCATCCGAACACGTGCCCGAAGTGCGATTCGCACTATCGCGACGACGAGCTCGACGCGAACCTCTGGGTATGCCCGCATTGCGGGCACCACTTCCCGATGAATGCGCGTGCGCGCATTGCATCGCTCGCCGACCCGGATTCGTTCGCCGAGGAGGCGACGGAGGTGCGCAGCGAGGACCCCTTGCACTTCTTCGACTTGCGCCCGTACGCCGAGCGGCTCGCCGAAGCGGAGCTGAAGACCGGCCTTGGCGAGGCAATGGTGATCGGTCACGCGCGTGTCGATTCGACAGCCTGCGAGCTCGCCGTCATGGACTTCGCGTTCATGGGCGGCTCGATGGGGAGCGCCGTCGGCGAGAAGTTCTCGCGCGCGTGTGACACGGCCGCGGAGCGGCGCATCCCGCTCGTCTCGGTCGCTGCGTCAGGCGGCGCGCGGATGCAGGAAGGGATCCTTGCGCTGATGCAGCTGCCGAAGACTGTCGCGGCGGTCGAAGATCTGAAGGACGCCGGCGGTTCGCTGATCAGCGTGCTCACGCACCCCACGACCGGCGGTGTGCTTGCGAGCTTTGCGTCGCTCGGGGACGTCGTGATCGCGGAGCCGAACGCGTTGATGTCGTTCGCTGGGCCGCGTGTCGTGCAGCAGACGACGCGCGAGAAGCTTCCCGACGATTTCGGCCTGTCGGAGTCGAACTTTCGTTTCGGCCATCTCGACGCGGTGCTGTCGCGCCACGAGCTGCGGCCGTACCTCGCGCGCTTGCTGCGTCTGTTCTCGAGCGATGGCGACTGATCACGAGCTTCGCCTCCGCGAACGTCTCGCCCGGCTGCGCAGTGTGAACCTGCTCGGCGGCGCGCGATTGTCGGCGGAGCTCGAGAAGCTCGAGCGGCAGCTCGCGCGGCTCGCCGAGGAGACGACCGACGAGGACATCTGGCGCTCCGTCGAGCTAGCGCGGCATCAGGACAGGCCGTACACGCTCGACTACGTCGAGCGGCTGCTCGACGACTGGGTCGAGTTCCACGGCGACCGCGGCCGCGCCGACGACCACGCGGTCGTCGCGGGCCTCGGGCGGTTCGACGGCAGGACAGTGGCCGTCGTCGGCCAGCAGAAGGGGCGCGACATCAAGGACCGGATCGACCGGAACTTCGGTTCGGCCCACCCGGAGGGATACCGCAAGGCGATGCGGACGATGGAGCTCGCGCACCGGCACGATTTCCCGCTGATCACGCTCGTCGACACGCCCGGCGCGTATCCCGGCGTCGCCGCGGAGCAGCATGGCCAGGGTGGCGCGATCGCACGGTCGCACGCGCTCATGGCCCGGCTCGACGTGCCCGTCGTGTCATGCGTGATCGGAGAGGGTGGGTCGGGGGGCGCCTCGGCGCTCGCGCTTGCCGATCGGGTCCTGATGCAGGAAAACGCGATCTACTCGGTCATCTCGCCGGAAGGGTGCGCGGCGATCCTCTGGCGCGACGCCGGCGAGGCGAAGAAGGCCGCCGCCGCGTTCAAGCCGGACGCGCTGCACTGCCTCGAGCTGGGGGTGATCGACGCGATCGTCGCCGAGCCCGAGGGCGGCGCCCACAGCGACCACGACGAGGCCGCCCGCCTGCTCGGCGACGCGCTTCGCGAGGCGATCGACGAGCTGCAACCACTCGCGCCCGACGACCGAAAACGCAGGCGCCGAGCCAGGTTCAGGTCGCTCGGCGTTTACGCCTGAGCCAACGCCCGCTGTCGACAGCTTGGTGCAGGATTGCGGAGGTTCGTGGTGCCGGTGGTGCCGACCTCTCCACACTGTCCACAGGGTTATCCCCGACTCTCCGACGACATGGGGCCGGCGATGCCGGCCCCGATCGTCGACCCCCCCGCTGGGTGGAGAAGCTTTACGACGCGTATGAATACGTCTCCGAACCGGTGTGTAGCCGTGTTCAGCGTGACCGAAACCCGGGTACTCAGCGGCCGATGGCACGCGCGATCTGGAGCGGCACGATCTCGTTCGGGCTCGTCTCGGTGCCTGTGCGGATGACGACCGCAACCGAGTCGAAAGAGCTCCGATTCCATTTTCTCCACAAGGACGATCTCGCCCCGATCGGCTACGACAAGGTCCGGAAGGACACGGGCGAGCACGTCGATCCGGACGAGATCGTCCGCGGCTTCGAGATCGAGAAGGGCCGGTACGTCGAGCTGACCGACGAGGACATCGACCGGCTCGACATCGAGCTCACGCACTCGATCGACATCTGCGACTTCGTCGACATCGACGACATCGACCCGATCTACTTCCGGAAGGCCTACTACTTGCAGCCCGACCAGGGGGCGGAGAAGCCGTATCGGCTTCTGCTCGCGGCGCTCGAGGACACCGGCAAGGTCGCGATCGCGAAGGTCGTGATCCGCAACAAGCAGCACCTCGCGTGTCTCCGGCCGTGGGAGGGGACGATCGTTCTCGAGACGATGTATTTCCACGACGAGATCCGGCAGCCGGAGTCGGCGAACGGGAAGGGCGAGCTGCGCAAGGCCGAGATCGAGATGGCCCGGACGCTCGTCGAGAACCTGAGCGGCGACTTCAAGCCCGACAAGTACGACGACACGTACCGGAAGGAGCTGCTCGCGCTCCTCAAGGAGAAGGCGGAGACCGGAAAGATCTCGGCGCCGCGCGACGACGAGGACGAGGGCGGCGAGGTCGTCGACCTGATGGCCGCGCTACGCGAGTCGGTCGAGCGGACGAAGCAGCAGAAGTCGCGGAAGACCGCCGCGAAGAAGTCGTCCCCGCGGGGCAAGTCCGGCACGACGCGCAAGAAGTCGACGCGGAAGACGGCCTCGACGCGTAAAGCTTCGTAGGTGGCTCCTGCGAAAAAGCTCGCCGAGTACGAGCGCAAGCGCGACCGCAAGCAGACGCCGGAGCCTTTTACCTCGAAGCACGCGAAGGAGTCACAGCCGATCTTCGTCGTTCAGCGCCACGACGCCCGGCGCCTGCACTACGACTTTCGGCTCGAGCTGAACGGCGCTCTGGCGTCGTGGGCCGTTCCGAAAGGCGTGCCGCTCGAGCCGGGCGAGCAGCACCTCGCGGTCCACGTCGAGGACCACCCGCTCGACTACGCGACGTTCGAAGGCGAGATCCCGAAGGGGAACTACGGCGCCGGGACGGTCGAGATCTGGGACAACGGCACGTACGAGTTGCTGGAGCAGAAACGGAACGGCGGCCTGACCGTTCGCCTGCATGGGAAACGCCTGGACGGGACGTACGCGCTCGTCCCGGCGCGGCTGAGCGGCGACGAGAAGAACTGGCTCATCATCCGCAAGCGAGACGAGACGGTTGCCGGCGACGGTCCGCACGTCGGCACGTACGTGCCGATGCTCGCGACGCTCGCGGAGGACGTGCCGCGCGGCGCCGCGTGGACGTACGAGGTGAAGTGGGACGGTTACCGCGCGATCGCGCGTGTCGCCGGTGGCGAGGCGGCGCTGACGAGCCGGAACGGCAACGACCTGACGACGCGGTTCCCGACGGTTGCGAAGGCGATCGAGAAGGCGGTCAAGTCTCCGCACGTCGTCCTCGACGGCGAGGTTTGCGCGCTCGACGACCAGGGCCGCTCGAGCTTCTCGGCGATGCAGCAGGGGAAGGCCGGGACGGCGC
The DNA here is from genome assembly GCA_045806225.1 of Gaiellaceae bacterium. GTDB lineage: Bacteria > Actinomycetota > Thermoleophilia > Gaiellales > Gaiellaceae > 3-1-20CM-4-69-9. The sequence goes on along the minus strand of JBJMJS010000140.1, from coordinate 4,754 downwards.
TCGTCTACTACGCCTTCGACGTGCTCGAGATCGAGGGTGAGCCGCTCGTCGACCTGCCGCTCGTCGACCGCCGTACGCGGCTCGGGCAGTTGCTCGACCGGAGAAACCGCGCCGTCCGCCTCTCGGAAGCGTTCGACGACGGCGACGCGCTGTACGCCGCCGCGCAGCAGCAGGGCCTCGAGGGGATCATGGCCAAGCGCCTCGACTCGAAGTACGCGCAGGGCAGGCGCACCCGTGACTGGCTGAAGGTGAAGACGCACGGCGAGCAGGAGTTCGTGATCGCCGGCTTCACGAAGGGCACGGGCCGGCGCGCGTCCAGCTTCGGGTCACTCGTCCTCGGCTACTACCGCGGCGACGAGCTCGTGTATGCGGGCAACGTCGGCACGGGCTTCAACAGCAAGGAGATCGACAAGCTGCTCGACAAGCTCCGGCCGCTCAAGCGGTCGACGTCGGCGTTCCGCGAGGTGCCGAAGATGCCGAAGGTGCGGAAGAGCGACGTGATCTGGGTCGAGCCGGAGCTCGTGTGCGAGGTCGAGTTCGCCGAGTGGACGCACGACGGGCGGCTTCGCGCGCCGTCGTACAAGGGCCTGCGCGAGGACAAGCCCGCCGAGGACGTGCGGCGCGAGGCGCCGATCGCCGACCGCGTCACCAAGGGCTCGCGGGAGCTCAAGCTCTCGAACCTCGACAAGGTTTTCTTCCCGCAGGAGCGGATCACGAAGGGAGACCTGCTCGAGTACTACCGGGCGATCGCGCCGGCGCTCGTGCCGCATCTCCACGACCGGCCGTTCACGATGATCCGCTACCCGAACGGGATCGAGGACAAGTTCTTCTTCCAGAAGGACGCACCGCAGCACCTGCCCGAGTGGATCCCGACACATCGAGCCCTCGTGTCGACTCGCGAGTCGCCGCGCAGGAAGAAGTGGGTCAACTTCGCACTCGTCAACGACGAGCTCGCACTGCTGTGGATGGTCAACATGGGGTGCATCGACATGAATGCGTGGTATTCGCGCGTCGACAAGCCCGAGCGCCCCGACTTCGTGCTCTTCGACCTCGACCCGTCGCCCGACGTCGGCTTCAAGGAGACCGTGCAGGTCGCGCTGCTCGTGAAGCAGGCACTCGACGCCTTCGGCCTCGTCGGGTTCCCGAAGACCTCGAGCGCCGAGGGCATGCACGTGCTCGTACCGGTCGAGCGGCGGTATACGTACGACGACACGCGCCAGTTCGCCGAGATCGTCGCAGGCGCGATTGCGCGGACGCACCGCGGGCTCGCGACGACGGAATGGACGAAGTCGAAACGCCGCGGCGTCCTGATCGATGCGAATCAGAACGGCGAGGGAAAGACGATCGCGTCGGTGTACTCGGTGCGCCCGCGTCCCGGCGCCCCCGTGTCGACGCCGCTCCGCTGGGACGAGGTGAACGACGACCTCGACCCGACGGCATTCACGATGGACGTCGTGCTGGAACGGGTTCGCAAGCACGGCGATCTGTTCGCAGGCGTCCTGAACACGAAGCAGCGCCTCACGGATGCGCTGAACGCGCTGTCGTAGGCGTGCGCTACACGGACGCGGCGACGAGCCGGCGTAGCAACGCAAGCGCGCCGTGCTTGTCGAGCATCTCGTTGAGGTTGCCGCACTTCGGCGACTGCACGCACGACGGGCATCCCTCCGTGCAGGGGCATCCCTCGAGCATCCGCGCCGTGTCGGCGACCCAACCTTCGAATGCGGCGAACCCGCGCTCGGTGATCCCGACGCCGCCTGCGTGCCCGTCGTACACGAAGACCGTTGGCCGCCCGGTCTGAAAGTGGACGTTCGTCGAGAGGCCGCCGATGTCCCATCGGTCGCACATCGCCCACAGCGGCAGCACCGCGATCATCGCGTGCTCCGCCGCGTGGAGTGACGACAGGAGCTTCGGCATCTGCTCGAGATCGCGAAGCTGTGCGTCCGTCGGCAGGTACCAGATCGCCTCCGTCTCGAAGCTCGTCTCCGGGAGGTCGAGCGGCACGGTCTCCAGCGTCGACTGGTCGCGGACGGACTTCTTCTGATAGGCGACGACCTGCTCGGTGACCGACACGCGCCCGAACGTCAGTTGCAGCCCGCACCGCTCCTCGACACGCAGAGCCTCCTCGATCGCGGTCGCCGTCTCCTTCTTCGCCTGTGTGTAGTAGTCGCCGACGTACGGCGTGACGACGGCGGTCCGTGCCTGGAGGTCGAGCACGCGGACGAGATAGCTCTCGCCGAGGTGGAGGTAGACGGCGCCCTCGTGCACGGTGGAGTACGCGCGCTCGCGCTCGACGATCCCGAGCAGCGTGCCCGTGTCGCCGTCGACGACGGTGAACGAGTCGGCGCTCGCCGAGCGGAGGTTCGTCTTCGCGGCGGGATACTCGCGTCCGGCCCACACGTAGCCGGCCTTCGTCGCCTTCAGGTCGGGGAGCAGCGCGGCGCGCTCGAGCGCGGCGTCGCCGAGGATCGGCCGGTCGGCGTCGTCGACCGGCGCCTCGAAGGCCGCCGCGCGGACATGGCCGTCGAGGACCCGCGGGTTCGCGTGGTCGAGGATCGCCGCCTCGACGCGGCGCTCGAGGAGCGTCTCCGGTTCGCGCATGAAGTACTGGTCGAGCGCGTCCTGGCTCGCGACGAGAAGCGCAAGACCGTGTCCGCGGCGGCCCGCGCGCCCCCATTGCTGTCGCAGTGACGCGACGGTTCCGGGAAAGCCGACGGAGATTGCGCAGTCGAGCAAGCCGATGTCGATCCCGAGCTCGAGCGCGTCCGTCGCGGCGACGCCGAGCAGCTCTCCCTCGACGAGCCGGCGCTCGATCTCGCGTCGCTGTGCGGGCGTGTAGCCGGCCCGGTACGGCGCAAGACGCGCGGCAACCTCCGCGTCGACGCGGTCGCGCGTGAACTTGTGGATCAGCTCGGCCGACTTCCGTGACTTCGCGAAGCAGATCGTCCGCAGTCCGCGCGACACGAGGGTTGCCATCAGCCGGGACGCATCGCCGAGTGCGCTGGCGCGCAGCCCGAGCTCGGGATCGATCAGCTCGGGGTTCCACAGGACGACGGTTCGGTCCGCCCGAGGGGCAGCGTCGTCGTCGACCACCGTCGCGTCGACGCCTGCGAGCGACGTCGCGAGCTCGCCGGGGTTCGCAATCGTCGCCGTCGCGAGCAGGATCTGCGGATTCGCGCCGTACACCTGCGCAAGTCGCCGGAGGCGTCGGATCACGTTGCCGACATGCGACCCGAACACGCCGCGATAGACGTGCGCCTCGTCGACGACGACGAACCGCAGGTTGTGGAGCACGTCGGCCCAGCGATCGTGGTGCGGCAGGATGCCGAGGTGCAGCATGTCGGGGTTCGTCAGGACGACGTTCGCCCACTTGCGGATTTGCGCGCGGCGTTCGCCAGGGGTGTCGCCGTCGTAGATCGCCGCGCGGATGTTCGGCGGCTTCAACTCGCCGAGCGCGCGCGCCTGGTCCTGGGCGAGCGCCTTCGTCGGGTAAAGGTAGAGCGCGCGCGACTTCGGCTCGCGTGCGATCGCGTCGAGGATCGGGAGGTTGAACGCGAGGCTCTTTCCCGAAGCGGTCCCCGTCGTCACGACGACGTGCTCGCCCCGCGCGGCGGCGTCCCACACGCGCCGCTGATGCACGTAGAGCTCGTCCAGGCCGTTGCGCTCGAGCGCGTCGCGCACGGCCGGTGCGAGCGCGTCCGGGACCGGCGCGGTCCGCGCCCTCGTCGAGGGCACCTCTTCGGTGTGCGCAACCTCCTCGGCGTCGAGCAAGTCGTCCCAGACGGCCGCTTCGAGCGCCATCTTGCGATGGTAGCCTCGGGTGACCGGGGTGCCCGCAGGGGCTGAGATCACACCCGCCGAACCTGATCCGGTTCGTACCGGCGAAGGGAGAGAGAAAGCAACGCGTGGCCGTCCCACGTGCATTGACGATCGCCACGTCCGATTCGGGCGGTGGCGCAGGGATTCAGGCGGATCTGAAGGCGTTCGCCGCCGCCGGTGTCTTCGGCACGTCCGTCCTCGTCGCGCTCACGGCGCAGAACACGACCGCGGTGACGGCGGTGGAGACGCTTCCACCGGAGTTCGTCCGCGCGCAGCTCGACGCCGTCTTCGATGACATCGGCGTCGACGCAGCCAAGACGGGGATGCTCTTCTCGCGCGACCTGATCGAGACGGTCGCGACGTATCTCGAGTCGCACCGCGTGCCGCTCGTCGTCGATCCGGTGATGGTCGCGAGCTCCGGCGCCGAGTTGCTCCAGCGCGACGCCGTCGCGGCGCTCGTCGAGCGTCTGTTTCCGCTCGCCGCCGTCGTCACGCCGAACCTGCGCGAGGCGGAAGCCCTCGCGGGTGGACCGGCCCCGCGTGCCGAGCTCGCACGGCGCATCCACGACCTCGGCGCGCCTGCCGTGATCGTCACCGGTGGCCACGGGGATGATCCCGTCGACCATCTCTTCGACGGCCGCGACGACATAGAGATCCCGGTCCGGCGCCACGCCGTTGCCGCGACGCACGGCGCCGGTTGCACCCACTCGGCCACGCTTGCCGCGCAGCTCGCGCGCGGTCTCGCGCTCGAGGACGCGGCGCGCGCCGCGGCAGACGCCGCATCGGAAGCGGTCCGCCACGGTCTCGTCGAGATCGGCGCCGGAGACGGGCCGGTCGACGTTCTCAACCTGAAAGGAAGCGAATGACGGTGTCACCGGGGGAGACGCTTGCGCGCCTTCGTGAGCGCAAGCCGCTGATCCACCAGATCACGAATTACG
>JBJMJS010000139.1:0-16476 GCA_045806225.1 Gaiellaceae bacterium | reverse complement strand
GCCGCCCGCCGGTCGAGGAGCGCGTCCCGCTCGTGATCTGTCCCTTCCGCTCCTACCTGCACCTGCAGAACGACGACGAGCGCCGCGACGCCCTTCGCGCCGCACGCGACCTGTTGCTCCCCGGCGGCCGCTTCGCCTTCGACGTCTTCGCTCCGGCCGACGACGACATCGCGGTGACGCACGACCGCTGGCTCGAGCGCGAGCCCGGCATCTGGGAACGGGCGCGCTGGGACACCGACCGACGGACGCTGACGCTGTCCGTTCGCGGCGCGTCCGGTGAGACGACGATGACGCTCGCGTGGCTCGAAGAGCCCGAATGGCGACGGCTGCTCGACGAATGCGGTTTCGTCGTCGAGGCGACGTACGGCTGGTTCGACCGGCGCCGATACCGCGATGACGAGGACATCGTCTTCGTGGCTCGACGCTCGGAGTGACGACGCTTCAGCCGGCCGGCCCGCGCGTCGCTTCGTAGAGCGCGATCGCGCCCGCGGCAGCGACGTTCAGCGACTCCGCGCCGCGCGCGAGCGGGATCGTCGCGGCTGCATCGCACCGGTCGAGGAGCTCCGCCGGAACGCCTTCGCGCTCCGCGCCGAGGACGAACGTCCCGGCGCCGAGCGGCTCGAGGTCCGCCCCGCCACGCGCGACGAGCGCGACCCACGGCCGCGGCGCGTCGTCGAACGCGATCAACGGGACGCGGAAGAGCGCCCCCATCGAGGCGCGCACCGCCTTCGGCGCTGTCGGGTCGGCGCAGCCCGCGGACAACGCGACGAACGATGGGCCGAGTGCATCCGCCGTCCGCACGAGGGTGCCGACGTTGCCGGGATCTGCAACACGCCACAACGCGAGGCCACGCGCGGGCAGCGCGCCGCGGCTCCCGAGATCCGCGCGCCGGTAGACGCCGATCACGCGAGGCGGATGACCGAGCGTCGACACTTCGGCCAGCAACCGCTCGTCGACGTCCTCCCCGGCGACCAGCAGCTCGACAGGTGCGACGCCCGCCGCGCGCGCGGCCTCGACGAGGTCTTCCCCCTCGCAAACGAACAGGCCGCTGCGGTCGCGTTCTCGCCGCGAGTGCAGCTTCCGGACGAGCTTCAGCTTCTCGTTGTCACGGGAGGTAATCAAGCCACTCACCGTGATAGCCCATGTACGCGAGGACACGCGGCTCCCGATCCGGCCACAGCGCGACCTCGAGGGCATAGCCGTGCCGCTCGCCGCGGTCTTCATCGTGACGCTGTGTCGAGATCCAGCCGAGCGGCGCATCACGTGACGCCGCCGTCAGTGCGGCACGCAGGTCCGCGTAGCGCTCACGGGGCAGGTACTGCGTCGACGCGGTCTGAAAGACGACCGTGAGCGCGTCGTCGTCGCGATCCGCAAGCACACGGGGAAGCACCTCGACGTAGTCGCCGCGGACCAGCTCCGGCGGATGCGCCTGCGCGACCGCAACGGCGCGAGCCAGCTGCTCGAGGCGCGCGCGTTGGTCCGCCCAGACGAACGCGGTGAGCGTCAGGACACCGTGCTCGCTGGCCACGTCGATCGGATTGAGGTCGATGCCCCGGCGCCGGCCGACCACGAGCGACCCCGCGAGCACGTCGCGCGGAACCGACGTCCGTTCCTCGTTCGCGAGGACCACCCCTGACGAAGGATCGCCCCAGGCGCCGTTGACGTAGCGGTACGCGTAGCGGTCGAAGACGAGGTTGAGCCCGGCGCTCGGCCCCAGCTCGAGCAGGTCGAGCCGCTTCCCCGACCAGCGCGCAAGCGCGAGGAACGCCGGCAACAGCGCGAAGCAGCGACCGACCTCGTTCGTCTGGACGTCCTGTTCGGCGACGAACCGCGTCAGCCGGTCGCGCTGGTCGACGAGGACGTCGTGCGGCGACGTCCACGGGTCGATCCCGTCGGCGAGCGCGAGAAAGTGCAGGCCGCCGAGGAGTCGGATCGGCGCATCCCACCGGACCTCACCGACGATCGGCTCGACCGCCTCGTCGGCCGCGAGCCGGCGGCAGACGTCGGCATACAGCGGCGAGCCGCTGCGCTCGCACGCCTCCGCCTGACGCAGGAAGGCTTCTTCGAGCTTGGGGTTCAGGCGGTTTCGAGCGCCGACTTCGCCTGCTCGGCGATCGCGCCGAATGCCTGCGGGTCGCTCACTGCAAGCTCCGCGAGGACCTTTCGATCGAGCTCGATGTCGGCCTTCTTCAGCCCTGCGATCAACTGGTTGTACGAGAGGCCGTTGGCGCGCGCGCCCGCGTTGATCCGCATGATCCAGAGCCGCCGGAAGGTCCGCTTCTTCGCCTTGCGGTCGCGGTACGCGTATGTGAGGGAGTGCTCGACCTGCTCCTTCGCATAACGGTACGAGGACTTCTTGAGCCCCCAGTAGCCCTTCGCCTGGGCGAGGACCTTACGCCGCTTCTTCCGTGCGTGAACCGATCGTTTGACGCGCGGCATCAGCGCCGCCCCCCGAGCATCTTCCTCAGGGTGTTCCGGTCGCTAGGCGCGACCGGCCGGTCCTGCCGCACGCGCTTCCGTTTCCCCGGCTTCCTCTTCACCAGGTGACCCGGAGGCGACGTCCGGTTGTCGCGCCGGCGCAAGATCGTTCCCGCCCCGGTCACCTTGAACCGCTTCTTCACTCCGCTGTGGGATTTCGTTTTCGGCATCTCGTTTGACTCCTGCGTTCTTCGTCGGTCCCAGGACCATCACCATGTTCCGGCCATCCTGCAGCGGCGGCGACTCGACCTGGGCGATCTCCTTCAACTCGTCGGCGAGCCGCATCAGCAGGTCGCGCCCGCGCTCCGGATGCGTCTGCTCACGCCCGCGGAACATGATCGTCACCTTGACCTTCGCGCGCTGGTTGAGGAAGCGCTCGACGTGGCCCTTCTTGGTGTTGTAGTCGTGGATCCCGATCTTCGGCCTGAGCTTGATCTCCTTGACGTTGATCTGCGTCTGGTGCTTGCGGGCGAGCTTGGCCTTCTGCTCCTGCTCGTAGCGGTGTTTCCCGTAGTCCATCACCTTCGCGACGGGAGGATCCGCCTGTGCGGCGACCTCGACCAGGTCGAGGTTCTTCGAGAACGCGTACTCGAGGGCGTCGCGTGTGGACTTGATTCCGAGCTGCTCACCGCCCTCTCCGATCAGCCTGACCTGTTGCGCGCGGATCGCGTCGTTGACGCGGTCCTGCGGCGGGGGCGGCAGACGGTCCGGGCCGGGTCGTCGTCTCGGCCTCAAAGAGCAATCACCAAGCTAGCGTCGATCCTTTCTGTCGAATGAAAAAGCCGCTGCAAGCAGCGGCCCAAGCCCCTCGTCTTCGCGACTCGGTTGAACCTCCGGGAACCGTGGCTCGGGAGGTGAGGAACGTGGGCGCTCCTGCTTTGCAGGCCTACAGCGTAGCAAGCTCCGATCTGAGCGCAGCGAGGCCCAGGGTCGCCTGCTCCCCGCCGCGCTTCCGCACGGCCAGCGCCTCGTCCGACTCCTTGTCGCCGAAGACGATCACGTACGGGATCTTCTCGAGCTCCGCGTCGCGGATCCGCCTGCCGACCGTCTCGTCGCGCTCGTCGACCTCGACCCGGTAGACGGCGAGCTCCTGCTGGAGCCGACGTGCCGCGCCGCGATGGTCCTCGCCGACGGGGATCACGCGCAGCTGCACCGGCGCCAGCCAGAAGGGGAAGGCGCCGCCGTAGTGCTCGATCAGGATGCCGACGAATCGCTCGAGCGAGCCGAAGAGCGCGCGATGGATCAGGTACGGCGTGTGCTCCTTGTTGTCCGCGCCCATGTACGTGCAGCCGAGTCGCTTGGGCTGCTGGCTGTCGAGTTGGATCGTCCCCATCTGCCACGGCCGCCCCAACGCGTCGTCCATGAAGAAGTCGATCTTCGGCCCGTAGAACGCGCCTTCCCCCTCGGCCACGCGGTACGGGACGCCCATCCGGTCGATCGCCGTCCGCAGGACGCCCTCGGTGAAGTCCCACTCCTCCTCGGTGCCGAGCTTGTTGTCCGGCCGTGTCGCGAGCTCGGCGTGAGCGAGCTCGCGCACGTCGAAGCGGTCATAGAGGAATTCCAGGTACGCGAACATCTCGTCGATCTCGGCCTGGATGTGCTCCTCGGTACAGAAGACGTGCGCGTCGTCCTGGCTGAACTGACGTGCCCGCGTCAGCCCCTGCATCGAGCCGGCGGGCTCGTCGCGATGCAAGACCGCCGCCTCGGCGTACCGAACCGGCAGCTCGCGGTAGCTGCGCAGGCGTGCGTTGAAGAGCAGCATGTGACCCGGACAGTTCATCGGCTTCAGGCCGTACAGCGATTCGCCGTACTGGATCCGGAACATGTTGTCGCCGTACTTCTCCCAGTGGCCGCTTCGCTTCCAGAGCTCGACGTCCCACATCAGCGGCGTCTTCACCTCCTGGTAGCCGCGCTTCGCGTTCTCCTGCCGGCGGAGGTCCTCGAGCGCGTTCCAGACGACCATCCCCTTCGGGTGCCACAGCGCGGCGCCCGGCGAGACCTCTTCGAAATGGAACAGGTCGAGCTGCGGGCCGAGACGCCGGTGGTCGCGCCGCCGCGCATCCTCGAGGCGCACCAGGTACGCGTCGAGGTCGGCCTTGGAGTAGAAGGCCGTGCCGTAGATGCGCGTCAGCTGCGTGTTGTGCTCGTCGCCGCGCCAGTACGCGCCGGCGATCCCGGTCAACTTCAGCGCCTTGATCGGACGCGAGTTCTGCAGGTGCGGCCCACGGCAAAGGTCGGTGAACTCACCCTGCGTATAGACCGAGATCGGCCCTTCAGCCGTGTCGACGAGCTCCACCTTGTACGACTCACCCTCGTCGGCGAACCGCCGACGCGCCTCGTCCGCCGAGATCTCCTGCCGCGCCCACTCGCGTCCCTCATCGAGCTCGCGCATGACCTCGGCCTCGATCGCCGGCAGGTCGTCCTCGCGGATCGGCGCCGGAAACTCGAAGTCGTAGTAGAAGCCGTTCTCGATCGGCGGCCCGATCGCGATCTTCACGCCGGGATACAGGCGGCGCACCGCTTCCGCGAGAAGGTGCGCCGACGAGTGGCGCAACACGGCGAGCGCATCGGGATCGTGCTTGTCGCGCGTCGTCAGGATCTGGATCGGCTGACCGTCCTCGAGCGGGAGTCGGACGTCCTGAACGCGCCCATTCGTCCGCACGAGCACCGCTTCGTCGGCGAGCTTCGGCCCGATCGCGCGCGCCGCGTCGAGCCCCGTCGCGCCCTCGGGAAGTTCGAGTTCCGACTTGTCGGGAAGGACGACCTTCATGAGCGAACAGGATACGGCCCACCCGCGCGAGGACGACCGCAACGACGAGATCGACGAGTCGCCCGTTCCGGACCCGACGACGAAGGACACGGGCACCGGCGACGATCCCGAAGCGGACTAGCTCTTCAGTCGCGGAACTCCATCAGCAGCCACGTCGCCGAATGGTCGTCGTCCGGCTCGCGTTCGCCGACGGCGACGAACCCGGCGCGGCCCCACGCCCGAACCGCCTGGTCGTTCCACGTGTACGGGTCGACCGTGACACGTTCCCAACGCCGCTCGTCGCGCAGGTGACGCGCGACGGCGCGCGCGGCGTCCGGCCCGAAACCGCGCCCGCGCGCGGACGGGATCAGGAACATGTCGATGCCGCCGCTGCGACCGTCGTCGGTCCACACCTGGAGATAGCCGACGTCGGCGCCGTCGGCCCGCACGATGTACGCCTCGACATCGCTACGCCGCAACCGCTCGAGCATCTCCTCCCGCGTGAACGTCTCGCCGTCCCAGTAGCGCGCGACATCGCGATCGCGATGCCAGCGAACGAGGAGATCCGCGTCCGCGTCGGTGGCCGGCCGGACTTCGGTCAACGCGCCGCGAGTGCTCATTCCGCGGCCGCATCGCGCAGACGTTTCGGCGCGCGCAACCAGTAGCTCTCGCGGAGCCATTCGAGCCCCGCGTCAAGCGATTCGTCGTCACTGATCCGTGCGGTGATCCACCCGTATCGGCCGACGTAACTCGCTCGTCTGACGTGCGGCAATTGCAGTGCGAGCTCGCGTTCCTCGTCCGTCACCTTGACCGTCAATTCGCATTCACCGTCGCGATCCGTCATCATCGCGAACAGTTTGTTGTCGGCGACCTTGAAGACGGGGAAACCCCACGGCGCATCTTCATACGTGGCGGGCAACGACAACGCGAGTGCGCGAATGCGGTCCGAATACGACGTCATGGTCTGCGCACATGTCGTTTCGACGTGCACATTGCGGGGAACTGTCGCGACGTACGTCGACAAGGAGGATGCATGGGTCAGAGTATCCGCGACATCATGACGTCGAATCCTTCGACGATTGAACCGGACAATTCGATCGTCGAAGCGGCTCGAATCATGAAGCAGCAGGACGCAGGGGTTGTCCCTGTTACAGAGAACGGACGCCTGACCGGCATGGTCACCGACCGCGACATAGCGATCCGCGTCGTTGCGGAAGGGAAGGACCCGCAGTCGACCACCGTCCGCGAGGTCGCGTCGACCGACCTCGTGACCGTCGATCCTCAGCAGGATCTCGACGAAGCGCTGCGCCTAATGGCGCAGCACCAGGTTCGTCGCCTGCCGGTGGTCGAGGAGGACGGACGGCTGGTGGGCGTCGTGGCGCAAGCCGACGTCGCCCGCGAAGGGGACGACACGAAGACCGGCCAGGTCGTACAGGAGATCTCCGACTAGGAGGGTTGCATGGAGAGTTACCCATTCAGCACGACCGCCGACGACTCGTCCACCGAGCAGCAGAGCACCGCTGCCGGCGAGCAGACGTCGGAGGGTTTGCAAGAGATCGAGGAGGGCGTGGAGAAGGTCCGCGCTGCGCGGTCCGGAGGGACTCGCAGACGAACCGGAACCACGCGCCGCTCGACCGGTTCCACCACATCGCGGTCGCGCAGCACGTCGTCCGGCAGCTCGAGAAGCTCGTCCGGCGGGACGCGACGGCGGAGCACAGGCACCCGCAGCACCGGCACGCGCAGCACAGGCACCCGCAGCACCGGCACGCGCAGCACGGGCACCCGCAGCACCGGCACGCGCAGCACCGGCACGCGGAGCCGCAGCACGGGTACCCGCAGCACCGGCACGCGGAGCACCGGAACGCGGAGCCGCACCACGGGCACCCGCAGCACCGGCACGCGCAGCACGGGGACGCGGAGCCGCAGCACGGGCACCCGCAGCACGGGAACGCGGAGCCGGAGCACCGGAACCCGCACCACCGGCACGCGCAGCACGACGCGCCGTTCGCCCTCTAGAGCAGCATCGGCGAAGGGTGGCCGCGCAGGCTCGACTGCATCCAAGCGGGCAGCCGGCCGCGCCGGCGGGCGCGCAACGGCGCGCAAGCGGACCACCGGGACGACGTCGCGGAGCCGCAGCACGACCGGGACGCGGAGCCGCAGCACAGGCACGCGCCGGAGCACCGGGACGCGGAGCACCGGTACGCGGGCACGCAGCACGGGTACGCGAGCACGCAGCACCGGGACGCGAGCACGCAGCACGGGCACGCGGAGCACCGGCACGCGAGCACGCAGCACGGGCACCCGCAGTACCGGCACGCGCCGAAGCACGGGCACGCGGGCACGCAGCACGGGCACGCGAGCACGCAGCACGGGCACGCGGAGCACCGGCACGCGAGCACGCAGCACGGGCACGCGGAGCGCCGGCACGCGCCGCAGCACCGGCACGCGGAGCACCGGCACGCGGAGCACCGGCACGCGGGCTCGCAGCACGGGTACGCGGAGCACCGGTACACGGGGCCGCAGCACGACGTCGCGGGCCCGCAGCACGTCGTCGAACGGTCGCCGCACGAGCTCGCGCAGCGGCAGCACCTCGTCCAACGGTCGCCGCACGAGCTCGCGCAGCCGTTCGACCGGGACCCGCTCGAGTAGCGGGACGAAGACCGGTGGTCGCATGACGGTCCGTGCCGCCGGCAGCCGCGGCGGCAGGGCGTCCAGCCGGAGCACGAGCGGGACGTCGCGAAGCCGTTCGACGACCTCGCGGAGCCGCAGCACGAGCTCGCGCGGTCGCAGCACGGGCGGACGCCGCAGCACGACGCGGCGCAGCAGCTCGAGCTAGAGCAGCGTCATCCTGAACGCCGGAAGGCCCCGCGCGAGCGGGGCCTTCCTTTTCTCAGCGAATGCCGGTGTCGATCGAGAAGCGGACGGTGCGCATGCGTCCGGCGAGGACGCGGACATGCGCCGGCGTGATCGTACGGCCGAGGCGCGAAGGCGGCGCGACACGCACGCTGTAGACGCCCGCTGCGAGCTGGACGCGGTAGGTCCCGCGCTCGGTCGTTTTCGTGCGAGCGACCTCCGCGCCGTTCTGCGCGAAGACGATCGTCACGCGCGCGGCCGGCTCCTCGCACGGGTCATCGACGCGACAGACGGGCATCGTCGGGCCGCGGGTGACGGCGCCACGCAGGCCGGTGGCTGTGGCCGCGTCCGAGTGGGCGACGACTGCAGCAGCGGCGCAGGCGAGCGCGATTGCGACGAGGCTCCGCACGCGGGGAATAGTAGCTCCCGCTCTCAACGGTGACACCCTCCGGTCTGACGCCTTTCGCCGTGCGCACGACGTGCCCACAGGACCGTAAAAAAGGGTCAGGCCCGGAGGGCCTGACCCTTTCTACGACTGTCCTTCGACGCCGTGTTAGGGCGTGACCTGCGAGATGCGCGTCGACCAGTTGCCGAGCGCGCCGCGCGTGTTGCTGCACGTTCCGAACGGCGTTGCGAGGTACTGCGTCAGCGTGCAGGTCTGGGCGATGTACTCGGACGCGAGCCAGATGCTCTTGCCGTCCACGACCGCGGCACCGTAGTCGCCCCAGCGCGGCCGCGCCGATGAGCGCGTGCCCCGGAACGCCTGGTAGCCGCTGAACCCATCCTGCGGCCCTGCACCGGCGGCGGCGACATGGATGTCACCGGCGCCGAGGTTCGCGTCGAGCCCCGCGTATCCGGCACTCGGGAAGTCGTTCGGGCCGACGATCGTGAAGCCCATGACCCCCCGACCGCTCGGCGTGACGGCAACCGACGGGTAGGTGTAGTTGACGCTGTCACCGGCGACGATGCCCTGCTTCGCGAGCGAGGCGGCAACGCCGCCCGCCGTCGCCGACGGCTTCAGTACGAACCAGCCGATACCGGCCAGCGGGCCGGTGCCGGTGTCGACGGCCGTCCCGAGCGCGCCCCACAGCTTCCCGTTCGCATAGGCGACACCGGTGAAGCGCGAGTCGTTCGAGTCGAGCCTGCTCATGACCTCCGTCCCGTGCGGGACGCCGCCCGTCGCCGCGTAGCAGCCGGAAACGGTGTTCAGGCACTCCATCAACGGAAGCGAGCCCGGCTTCTGCGCCGAGCGACCCGGCACTGCGTACTCCTGGCTCGGCACGTTCACGACCGAGAGGTTCAGTGCGGGCGACGCCGTGTTGAGCGACGCCGTGTTCGTCAGGCCCCACGCGAGGACCGACGAGCTCGTGCCGTCGTCGGAGAACACCGCGCGGGAGCTGAGGAAGTACTCGGTCCCATTCGCATCGTCCGAGTATTGCGAGCCCGCCGTCGTCGCGGGCCACACCGTGAACCCGGCACCGTCAGGGCCCAGGCCGTTCGTCGACTGCTCCCACACGTTGAGCGTGGACGCGCCGCCGAACAGCTGCGCCTTCGAGAGTGCGTAGACGTCCGCGCCGACGAAGCCGTTGTTGAAGAACTCGAACTCGTTCGACGTGATGTAGATCCCGTTGCGATCCGCACCGATGTGCGGATAGTCGGCGAGACACGCGCGTGGATTCGTCCGCCACGTCGCGAGCGGACTGCCCGGACGACAACCGTGGTCGGGCGTCCCCTGCGTCCCGTCGTTCTGTGTCGGGATCTTGTAGATCGTCCAGCTGCCGGTCGGGTCGCCCGTGTTCGACACCGCGATGTCGAAGTGGTTCGGACCGGTGTTCTGGCCGCCGAACGGGCCGGACGGGACGACGTCGAGCGTCAGGACGACCTCGACGAAGCGATTCGCCGCCTGGTCGTAGTAGCAGATCGGATCCGTGATCGATGCGCCGCGGACGCCGGTCGCACGGTTGATCGCCGCGCTGTACCCGTAGAACGTGTTCAGGTCGACGACGCCGGTCTTCGCCGTGCCGTCGGTCCCGTACACACGGATGACGTCGTTCGTGCTCTCGACGACGTACCCGTTTCCGACGCACAGCCCCTGGTCGGGCGGCTCGACGGAGAACTGATTGCCGCCGTTCGCGAAGCGCTGGTCGAAGAACCCGAGGCCCTGCCAGCTCTTGCCGAGCTCAGGGTTCGACTTGGCCTTCTTGCCGGCGTTCGCCGAGACCGAGTGGCCCGGAGCGGTGACGATCGTCCGGTCGACGCCACCGTCGCCCGGGTCGTCGGCGCCGTCCTCGTCGGCTTCCATGTCCATGCCCGCGATCTCGTCGAACAGGTTGGTCGCGGTCGCGCCGCCGACCGGCGTCGTCCCCGCCGGCATGACGACCGTTCCCGAACTCGAGATCGACCGCGTCACGGCGGCGCCGGCACGACCGGCGAGCGCCGACAACCCAACAAGGCCCGCCACCGCAAGCGCGAGCCAGAACTTGCTCCTCATGCATCTCCCCTCGTCGATGGAGCCCGCCGCCGTCGAACAGCGGCCGGGCTGGTACAGCCCCTCTCTCGCGAGCGATGCTCGTAAATATCGAGATCCATGTCAAGCAAATCTGCGGTCCAACCGCCACAAAGCTGATCGAACCTGCGCACCGCAGGTAGGCGCCCGCACCGGGAGAGAAGTACCGGCCGCCTTCCCGCGATCAGCCGCGCGCCGTACGCTCTGTCTGTGGCGACCTGTCCTGCGTGCGGCCAGGAGAACCCGGCCGGCGCCCGTTTCTGTAATGCCTGTGCGGCCCCGCTCGCCGAAGCGCGGCCGGCTGCGCGTGAGGAACGCAAGATCGTCAGCGTCCTGTTCGTCGACCTCGTCGGCTTCACCGCGCGGTCGGAGCGGCTCGACCCGGAGGACGTCCGCGGCATCCTCAGGCCCTATTACGCACGCGTGCGCACGGAGATCGAGGAGTTCGGGGGCACGGTCGAGAAGTTCATCGGCGACGCCGTGATGGCGGTCTTCGGCGCGCCGATCGCGCACGGTGACGACCCGGAGCGCGCGGTGCGCGCCGCGCTCGCAGTTCGCAGCGCCGTCGAGGAACTGAACACACGCGAGCCGGAGCTCGAGCTTCAGATCCGGATCGCCGTGAACACCGGCGAGGCAATCGTCGCCGTCGGCGCGAGCGCCGACCGCGGCGAGGGGATCGTCGCCGGAGACGTCGTCAACACCGCGTCACGCCTGCAGGGCGCGGCGCCGACGAACGGGATCCTCGCCGGCGAGGGGACATTCCGCGCCACGCGGACGCTCTTCGAGTACCGCGAGGTCGAGCCGTTCGCGGTCAAAGGCAAGTCCGAGCCTCTGCGCGCGTGGCTCGCACTCGGCGCGCGCGCGGCACCGGGCGAGCGCGTCGCAAGCACCGCGCCGATGCTCGGGCGCGTCCACGAGGTCGCGGCGCTGCACCGAATCTTCGCCGGCGTCGTTGCCGACCGCCGGCCGCACCTCGTGACGATCGTCGGCGACGCCGGAATCGGCAAGACCCGGCTTGCGACCGAGTTCACCGACCAGCTCGAGCGCGAAGGGATCCGTGTCCTTCGCGGCCGGTCGCTCCCCTACGGCGTGAGCACGCTCTACGGCGCGTTCACACAGCACGTGAAGCAGTTCGCCGGCATCTACGCCAGCGACGACATCGAGCCGGGAGCCGCGAAGCTACGGACCGCGCTCGTCGGCCTCGTCGGCGCCGACGCAGCGGTCGACCTCGCGTCGCATCTGGAGCTGCTGATCGGACTGCGAACCGAAGGTGAGGTCGCGGACCGGCAGATTCTCTTCCTCGCCGCCCGGCGATTCACCGAGGCGCTCGCGCGCGAACAGCCGACGGTGCTCGTCTTCGAGGACATCCACTGGGCCGACACTGGGACACACGACTTGCTCGAGACGCTCGCCTCGCGCATTCGCGACGTCCCGCTGATGCTCGTCGCGCTCGCGCGTCCCGATCTCCTGCTCAGCCGCCCTGGCTGGGGCGGCGGAATGCCCGCCTACACCGCGCTCCCGCTCGAGACGCTCGGCGCACGGGACGCGCACGAGCTGGCCGACCGGCTGCTCGGCGGCACGCGGCTGGACATCCACGGAGTCGTCGAAACGGCCGAGGGCAATCCGCTCTTCATCGAGGAGCTCGTCGCGTCCGTTGTCGAACGCCACGAGGCCGCGGGCCGCGGCTTGCCGACGACGATCCGCGAGCTCGTTTCCGCGCGCCTGGATGCACTGCCCGCATCGGAGCGAACGGTTCTTCTCGACGCCGCCGTCGTCGGAAAGGTGTTCTGGCGCGGCGCGCTCGAGCGGCTGAACGGGCACGTTCCCGACCTGTCGGAGGTGCTCGACTCGCTCGAGTCGCGCGACCTGATCCGCCGCGAGTCGTTCTCATGGATCGAGCGCGAAGAGCAGTTCACGTTCAAGCACATGATGATCCGCGAGGTCGCATACGCGACGCTGCCGCGAACGCGCCGCCGGGAGCTGCACGCCGCCGTCGCAGAGTTCCTCGAGGAGTCGACCGCGAGCTCGGCGGCGACCGCGACGGCGCTGGCACAGCACTGGCGCGAGGCCGGCGAGGCAGAGCGTGCGCGCCGCTATGTGTTGTTGGCCGCCGACCAGGCGTTCATGGGCTGGGCCAAGGACGAGGCCGCCGCGTTGTACGGGCAGGCGCTCGAGCTGATCGACGACTCGGAGCCAGACCTTCGGCGAGAGGTCGCGCGCAAGCGTGCGCTCGCGGCCGCCTCGCTCATCCACATCGCGGACGCCAGGGAGCTCGCGCGCCGACAGGAGCCCGAAACGAGCGAGCGTTAGGCGTTAGGCGTCAGGCGTCGACGGGAGGGAAATCCGCGGGCGTGACGTCGCCCGCGATCTCGTACACGCCCTTCACGGTGTGCTGCCCCAGCCGCCCGGCGTGCTCGTACACGACTGCCTCCGTCGGCGCGGCGTAGACGCAGAACGACTTCACGTTGCCGTCGTCGTCGACGGCGACATGGCTGTGCTCCCACGTGATCTGCGGGAACTCCTGCTCCACCAACTGGCGCGAACGTCGGCCGACGGCGGGCATCTCGTCCTCGCCGACCACGAACTGCCGTTCCACGAGATATCTCGGCATCTTCCTTCCTTTCTAGCTTCCGACGGAGCCTACCGGCCTGTCCGGAAGGACCATCGTTGTCTCGACCTTCGGGGGGTCCGCAAGAGTCTGCAACACGACGCAGTAGCGCTCGGTCTTCTCCTGCAGTGCCGCGAGTTGATCCGCTGACGCGTCAGGCGCATCGACGTCGAAGCGAACGCGTATCGCATCGAACCCGACGGACGCGTCGCGCCGCACGCCGAGCGTGCCCGCGAGGTCGAGATCGCCCTCGACGGTGACGCGGATGTCGGCGACCGGAATCTCCATCGCGGTCGCGACCATCTGGCACGTCAACTGCGCGCACGCGGCGAGCGCCCCCAGCAGGAGATCGCCGGAGCATGCGGCCGTGCCGGCGCCCCCGACGCCCGGGTGCGCCTGGGCGTCGTAGATCGTCCGGCCGAGGTCGACGGAGCACGCAATCGGGGCGTCAGCCTGGTTGCCGCGCGCGACGAGCGTGATCCGAGAGGCCGACGGGTCCTCCCGGTAGCGGTCCTTCAACGGTTGCTGTAGCGCTCGAAGCTCCATCTGCCTCCATACGGTACTCGCGGCCGGCTGGATTCCCGACGCGCTAGTCGCCCTGGACGACGAGGAACGGCCATGACACGACGGCGTGGCCGGCCACGTACCACCGAGCGATGTACTGCCCGGTCTGGTGAATCGTGCGTGTGATCGCGTCGACGTGGACGCCGTTCAGCGTTCGGTGTGCGCAGTGCTGCGTGCCGCCGACGCGCGCGTAGCAGACGCGATATCCCTCGCTGCCGACCGGATTCGCGTAGTCGTTGAACAGCAGCTTGAACGACCCGTCGACGACGATCATGTGCTGCGGCAGCCGCGCGACGAGTTGCGAAACCCAGCCCGTGTAGCGGTAGCGCGCGGGAACCGGCTGCGCACTCGCCGCTGTGGTCGAGCCGAGCGCGGCAAGCACGACGAGCAGCAGCAGGAGCTTGTGGTGACGAGGAATGGCGGGACCTCCGTTCGGAGCCACATACCGTAGAGAGCGGCTCGGTCGTCCTCGCGTACCGGGTCGGCCGCGGCTTCCGCGCGCGTCAGTCGGTCGTTCAGACGGTGCGACGCTTTCGCCGTCGCCAGATCAGTTGAGCAGCGATGCTGAGGACGATCGCGCCGACGAATCCCACAACTGCTCCGAAGATGATGCTGAGGCCTTCGCATCCGGGGCTCGAGTTCTCGGGCGTGGGCGGTGGGCAGGTGCTTTCGAAAGCCGTTGCGCTTCCATACGCGACCAGAATCGCGAACAGGAGTCGCGCCGACTCCCGCAAGACGAGACGCGGCCATCGCACGCCGGAAGGAAAGCGGATCGGATCCTTCCGTGGTCGCGGCGTCGGCGAGCGGCCCGCGTCGCCGCAGAATCAGGGTCGCGAGGCGGCGACGTCGTTGCCGCGCATCACGGCAACGGCTTCGAGGCGCGTGTGAACTCCCAGTGCGCCGAACAAGCGGCGAACGTGGTTGCGGACGGTCTCCGGGCTGAGGTGCAATTCGCGAGCCATCTGCGTGGTGGAGTAGCCGCGTGCGAGCAGGCGCAGAACCTCCGACTGACGAGGGGTCAAGTGAGGTGGGAGCGGTTGTTCCTCGGCGTCGTCGACGTCCATGAGTTGACCGAAGACGCCGACACATCGGTGGTCGTCCATCAGCGGGACCGAGCTGATCTCGACGCTCACCCGGTCGCCGTCGATCCCGAGCAGGACGGCTTCGCTGTCGGTGACCTTCGCGGTCCCGGCGATCTTGCGCGCAAACTGCTCGCGGGCGCGCCTGGTGTCCTCGGCGGCGACAACCGAGGTGAACTGTCGCCCGCGAACATCGCCGACGAGCCGTTGCGCCGCCGGATTCACCCACCGGATGATCCCGGTCGGGTCGATCATGTAGCTCGGAACGTTGACAAGCTCCAAAGCTGCGGTGACGTCACCGCCGATCTCGGCCAGCCGGGACACGCCTTGATTGTGCGCTTCGGTTCATAGCGGAGTCAATCCGCGCGTTTGGGCACCGAGGTCATGCGGCCGTGGTTTCGCACCCCGGCGCCGGTCGGTGCAACGCATAGGTGCGACCGTCGACCTCGTACCGAATCGCCATCAGCCCTTCTGTGGTGAGCCAGTTCTCGACGCCGCGGAGAAGGTCCGCAAGGTCGGTCGGATCGGTGCCGAGCACCCCGCCGACGATGGCTGCCTCTCCCTCATCGACCCAGGCGAGGCGGTCCGAGGAGAGGAGCGCGCAAAGCCGGTGGGCCAGGCGAGCGTCAGGAACCTCGAACGCCACGATCTCGCTGAGGAAGGACGCCGACGCCACATTGATCAGGATCGCGACCCCCGACCCCCTCGCGTCTGACCGGTTCGTGTCAATTCGCAGGCCCCCCGAGCAAGAGCCGCCACCGCATCGCGGCCCCTGCTCACACCGACACTGTGCATCGGCCGCGAGCCGCGCCGCCTGGCTCGATTGCGTCAATTCGCTGCGTATGTCGTTGCCGCTTCTGCTGAACGCTGCGACCAGACGATCTGGTCTCCGCGACAGATGACGATCATGGATTCGGTCACTCCGCCTTCGTCGTCGAACTCGAGAATCTCGCGTGTCAGCTTGTCGGCGGGCCGCTCCGATTTCGCTGCCGAATCGGCGCGCGGTTTGCCCAGGTTTGCGCCGGGGGCCCAGCTCGAGATCTCGTACATCAGTTGCTCCTTCATCGTGAGTTGTGACGCGCTTGTGACAGTGATTCTCGCCGAGCCATAGCAATCACGCTATGACCTGTGCTGGTCATCCTTCGGGACCGTCGCGCCTCGGCTGCGCACGCAGCGCGGTGCACCAGGCGAGCACGTCGGCGAATCGCCGTTCGGCCAGCGAGCCGAAGAGTGGATCTCTCGTCAGCTTGGCGCGGCTCGCGGCCGGGCTCGTGATTCCGACGAGGAATCGAGCTTGCTGCCTCGGCAGGCCAAGCGCATCGGGATGGCCGTCGCACAGCGCGGCGAGCGCGTCGGCGCTGATGTTCCGCTCGATCGGGGGCATCTGCAGGGGCTCTCGAAGACGTTGCGCACGCCCGCTCAGGCAGTACGTGCAGTGTCCGCACGGTTTGGTGCGTGTCTCGCCGAAGTAGCCGGCGAGAGCGTTCACCTGACAACTCTCGTTCGTCACAAGTGCGAGGACGTTCTCGATGCGTGCGGTTTCCGCGTCTTCGCGGCGCGCAAAGCGCTCGAACAGCCGATCGACGAGCTTCGCCTCGGAGTCCGGGCGGGCGAGGACCGTGTAGCGCTGCCGCACGTC
>JBJMJS010000138.1:0-9987 GCA_045806225.1 Gaiellaceae bacterium | reverse complement strand
TCGACTGCGGCACGATTCGCCGACCGCATCGCCGTCATGTACCTCGGTCGGATCGTGGAGGAGGGTCCTGCGGCGGACGTCGTCGGCAACGCCCAGCATCCGTACACGCGGGCACTCCTCTCCGTGGTGCCTCGCCGCGACCCACGCGAGCGCACGCAGGCGCAGATCCTCCGCGGCGAGACGCCTGACGCCGTCCGGATCCCGCCGGGCTGCCGGTTCCACCCGCGGTGCCCGATCGCGATTCCCGAGTGCGCGACGATCGATCCCGCGCTGCGCCGGCCCGCCGCGTCCGCGGCGCCGTCGCACGTCGCGGCCTGCATTCGCGCGTGACGCGCGAAAGGGGTCAGACCCGGAGGGTCTGACCCCTGACGGCCAGGCACCGCGGGCGAGCTTCTCAAGGGGGTCAGACCCTCCGGGTCTGACCCCCTTTAGTCGTGATGCAGGAGCGCGCGGTCGAAGAACGCGATCACGCGGCGCTCGTACGCACGCGGTTGCGTGTCGATTCCGCCCGTGTGCCCGGCACCGGCGACTTCCCAGATTGCCTTCGGCTCGCCGGCATTGCGGTAGTAGCGCGGCGTCAGCGCGCGCACGTTCGGCTGATCATGCTGGCCGTAGATGAACAGCACGGGTCGCGGCGCGATGAGCTCTACCAGTGCGCCGAGTTGCGGCGGCGGAAGGCGGTTCGAGAAGAGCGCCGTACCTGCAGAGATGACGAACGACGTCGGAACCTCGCCGCGGTTGCGCCATCCGGGGATCGATGCATCCTCGCGGATCGAGCGGGAGCCCGCGCCGTCGGAGACGACAGCGCGGAGCCCGCGCGACTCCGCCGCCGTCTGCAGAAGCGTCTCGGCGCCGACCGACAGGCCGAGGCCGCCGACGCTGCCATGCCGCACGTCCGGGCGTCGTTGAAGGTAGGAAACGGCAGCCTTGAGATCCGCCGACGCTTCCCACCCGAACGCATTCGGCTCCCCGTCGCTCTTCCCCTCACCGCGCCGGTCGAACAGGAGCACGCCGTATCCATGGCGGGCGAGCATCCGCGCCGGCCGCTGCGCGCCTGCGCGCCCGGGCGCGGCGATCACCGCTGCACCGTTCCGCGACGGGACGTACCAGCCGCGCAGCGTCAATCCGTCCGCCGTGGAGAACGCGACGTTCTCGTACGCGGCGCCGAGCTTTGCCTTCGGCACGACCGCGCGAGCCGAGTGCGTGAAGATGTAGGAGAGCCCGAACGGCAAGAAGATGAAGTACGCGCCGGCGACCGCCGCGATCGCGAGGAGTGATCTGCGCGCCAGTCGCCGCGCAAGCGTTGGGCCCCGGCGCCGCGTCTGCCACAGGATGACGACACCGATTCCGACGAGAAGCCAGCCTGCCGCGAACGCGAGGAGCCCCGTGTAGTCGTCGTCGGACGGCCCGAGCTTCAGCGAGTAATAGACGGCCTCGCCCGCGCCCATCACGATCCCGAACGCTCCGGTCACGATCGCGAGCGACGCGCGGGCGCCGGCGCTGACCCGTCTGTAGGCGGCGACGATGAGCGCAAGAACCGCGACGGGCACGAGGCCGCTGACAAGGTGCTGCCCGGCTGACGTGCCCGGTTGCGGCTCGAAGAAATTGTCGTCGAGGACGTGCAGCGCGATCAGCGCGAAGCCGACGTACGCCGCGGCCTCCCCCCGGCCCACGTTGCGGCCGGAGGGAGGTGTGGAGTGAAGCGTCATTCGTACTGCAGCGCTTTCAGCACGTTGAGACGCGATGCGCGCCGCGCCGGGAAGACCGCTGCCAGGACGCCGGCGACGATCGTCGCGACCACGAACAACGCGATCGTTCCCCACGGAATGGCGAGGACGATGCCCTCGCTCGAGAGCGCCTGCGTCGTCAGGACGGCGAGGAAGACGCCGACCGTGATCCCGAGCGCTCCGCCGATGAGTGCGGTGACGATGCTCTCGTGCCGGATCATGCTGCGCACCTGGCGTCGCGTCATGCCGACCGCCCGCAGCATTCCGAGCTCACGCGTCCGCTCGAAGACCGCCAGGACGAGAGTGTTCACGACGCCGAAGAGGCTGATGATCACCGACAGACCTAGCAACCCGTACAGGAGGTTGAGTGCCTTGTTGATATCCGTCTCCTGCGTCTGCTTGAACTGCGCAGCCGTCTGGATCCTCGCGTCGGGATAGCTGTTGACCGACTTCTCGAGCTGCGCCGTGTTCGAGGCGTTGTCGCCGCCGTGGATGTTGACCAGCGTCATGATGTTCTGCGGCTTCGAGTAGTTCGCGTCGAACGCCGCCGTTGAGATCGTGATGTCGGTGAACGGCGAACCGCCCTTCGGCGCTTTGAAGATCCCGACTACGTGGAACTGGAGTGTCTTCCCGGTCGGCAGCTGCACCGCCACCGGCGAGCCGATCACGAGATGGTGCTTCTTCGCGTAGTCGGTGTTGACGAACCCGCCGTCAGCACCGAGGCGGGCCGGGATGTTCTTCCCGCCTTTCTGCCAGTCGATCTTCACCGTCTGGTCGAGGTTCGCCGTGACGGCGCTGATCTGCGTGTTGTGTCCGAAGATCCGGGCGTCACCCGCTCGGATCGGAGTGACGGCCGTTACGCCGTCGGCTTGTGCGACTGCCGCATCCGCCTGCTTCGGGAACGGGCTGAAGCCGTCCTGGGCCGTGACGGCGTAGTCGGCGGCGAACAGCTTGTCGACCGCGTCGCTGAACGACGACCGGAGGCCGGCGCCCAGGATCGCGACGAACGTGATCAGCGCGAGGCCGATCATCAACGCCGACGCGGTGGAAGCTGTCCGGCTTGGGTTCCGCATGGCGTTCTCACGTGCCAGCGTCCCGGAGCTGCCGCCGATGCGCGTGCCCGGCCATCCGAGCACAGACGCGAGCGGTCGCACCGCCCGCTTCGCATTCAGCGACACGCCGATGAACAGCACGAGGACGCCGAACCCCAGCGCGAAAAGACGCGTGGGAGTCGACAAGCCGGAGGCGAAGATCCCGTAGACGAGCAGCAGGATCCCGATTGCGAGCGTCACGAGTGACGCGATCGGTCCGAACCGCGAGTAGCGCGAGCTGGGGAGCGTCGCACCTTCCCGGACGGCGGCAATCGGCGGTACACGTGTCGCCTTGATCGCGGGCCTGAGGCTCGCGAGCAGCGTCACGACGATTCCAACCAGCAGGCTGACGACGATCGTGCGGGCCGCGATGACGGTTCCGCCCTTGGGGAACTCTTCGCCGAGCGCGCCGAAGAGCGCAGCGAGGCCCTTCGCAAGCACGAGCCCGAGGAAGAGCCCGACGATCGACGCGATCAGGCCGACGACGCCCGCTTCGAGCATCACCGTACGCAGGACTTGCCGCCTCGAGCTGCCGATCGTTCGCAGCGTCGCGAACTCGCGGGTTCGCTGGGCGATCGTGATCGAGAGGGTGTTGGCGATCACGAAGCTCCCGACGAACAACGCGATCCCACCGAACGCGAGCAGGAACTTCTGGAGCACGCCGAGGCCGCTCTTGACGTCGTTGACCGTGGATGCGGTCTGGGCGGTCGACGTCTTGACGTGCGCGGTGGCCGGAAGCAGCGGCTCGATCTCGCGAACGAGCTGCTCCGGCGTGACCCCGGAGATCGCAGCGACCTGCACCTCGTCGAACTGGCCCGGCTTGTGGAACAGGCGCTGGGCCGTCGGGACATCGAACACGGAGATCGTCGCGCCGCCGAGCGACGACACGTCGGCGAACTTGGCGATCCCCGTGATCGTGAACTGGCGGACGCCCTCGTCGGTGGAGACGCCGATCCGGTTGCCGACGGCGTAGTCATGGTCGTTTGCGGTCTTCTCGTCGATTGCGATCTTGTCGCTGCCCGTCGGCCAACGGCCGGTCGTCAGCGTCAATGGATTGAACCGCTGGTCGGCGCTGGGGTCGACGCTGTACGCGAGCGGGGACACGCTGCCGCTGGAGATGATCTTTCCGTTCCGGCCGACGAGGTCGACCTCGTCCGTGACGGTCCCGCCGGCCGCCTCGACATCCGCGAGCTCCTGCACATGCGTGAGAACGGACGCCGGGAAGCCCGGCGTGGTTGCCGTGTCGCTCTCGGTGTTCTTGAACGCGACCTTGCCGCTGATGACGGCGTCGGAGTTCTCGTACGACTTGTTGACGATCTTCGTGAATGCCCCGGTGACGGTGTCGGTCAGGATGTACGTGCCGCTGACCATCGCGACGCCGAGGACGATTGCGAGCGCGGTCAGCGCGGTGCGCAGCTTGCGCCCGAGGATGCCTTTGAGGGCGACGCCGGTCATCGCGCCAGCTCCTCCATCACGCCGATCACTTCACGGGCGTCGGAGCGACCAAGGTCGCGCACGATCACACCGTCGGCGAGAAACAGGATGCGGTCGGCGATCGCCGCAGCGCGTGCGTCATGCGTGACCATCACGGTCGTCTGCCCGTAGCCATCCACCGAGTTGCGCATGAGCGCGAGGATCTCGTCGCTCGTCTTCGAATCCAGGTTGCCGGTCGGCTCGTCCGCGAACATGATCGTCGGACGGCTGACGAGTGCGCGGCCGATCGCCACACGCTGTTGCTGGCCGCCCGAGAGCTCGGATGGGCGGTGGCTCCTGCGTGAATCGAGGCCGATGCTCTTGATCAGCTCGTCGACCCAGGCCTTGTCCGGCTTCTCCCCCGCGATCATCAGCGGCAGGACGATGTTCTCTTCCGCGTTCAGCATCGGCAGGAGGTTGAAGAACTGGAAGATGAACCCGATGTGACGGCGCCGGAGCTTCGTGAGGGCGTTGTCGTTCAGCCCGGTGATCGCGGTGCCTGCCAGCGTCACCGTGCCGCCCGTCGGCTGGTCGAGCCCGGCGAGAATGTGCATCAGCGTCGACTTGCCGGAGCCCGACGGCCCCATCACGGCCGTCAGCGCGCCCTTCGTCACGTCGAGCGACACGCCGCGAAGCGCGTCGACTGCTGTGTCGCCGTCGCCGTAGCGACGTGTGAGGTCTTCGGCGGAGACGACAGGCCCGGTGAAAGGTGCGTCGACCGCGATCGGTGCGGGAACTGCAACGGCTCCCATATTCGGCTCCTTTTCGGTAGAACGGGGCGGCGAGGTTGCGCCTCGCCCGTCGAGCGACGAAGCGTCGTCTCGACCGAGCTCGGGAACGTCCTGGATCACACGGGTTTTCATTCGGCGGCTCCTCAGGCGTGGGGCAACGCACTCACGCTCGCACCTGGGGCAGCCGCGGATAAGGGGGGTAAACCCCCCGGTCCGGGGGGCGGTTTTCTGGCGGTTCTCAGTCGCTGCGCAGGAAGAGCAGCACGGCGAGAACGCGGCGCGATTCGCTCCCCGTGCAGGGGAGATCGAGCTTCGTGAAGACGCTCGAGACGTACTTTTCCACGGCGCGGAGCGTGATCACCAGCTTGTCGGCGATGCCCTGATTCGAGTTGCCCTGTGCCATCAGGTCGAGCACCTCTCGCTCGCGCGGGGTGAGTTGCTCGAGTGGATCGTCGTCCCGCTGACGTGACAACAGCGTCGACACGATGATCGGATCGACGGCGGATCCGCCGTCGGCGACGCGCCGCACCGCGGCGATGAATTCCGTCACGTCGCTCACCCGGTCCTTCAAGAGGTACCCGACGCCGTCTGCGGAGTCTGCGAGCAGCTTCATCGCCAAGCCGACTTCGACGTACTGCGAGAGGACGAGCACGCCGACTTGGGGGTGGCGGCCGCGGATGTCGAGCGCTGCGCGCAGCCCTTCGTCGCTGTGTGTCGGCGGAAGGCGGATGTCCAGGATCGCGACGTCGACAGGGTCCTCGTCGACGTTGGCGAGGAGCTCCTCGGCGTCTTCGCACTGCGCGACGACATCCATGCCCGCCTCGCCGAGTAGCCGCGTGACGCCTTCGCGCAGCAGCACGCTGTCTTCCGCGATCGCTACCCGCATGGGACCTGCGCCTTGACGCGCGTGCCACCGCCCACGGGCGTCCACACCTGCAGCCGGCCGCCGGCAGCCTCGACGCGATCCGCGAGGCCGCGGAGGCCGGAGCCGCGCTCGGTGTCGGCGCCGCCGATCCCGTCGTCGACGATCTCGACGACCATGTGTCCGTTCTGACGGGCAACGGCGACGGTCGCGCGTGTCGCGCGCGCATGCTTTGCGGTGTTCGCGAGGCTTTCCGACACGACGTAGTAGGCGACGACCTCGAGCGGCTCCTGCAGCCGCTCGTCGAGCGAGACGCTCAGCCGGACCGGCACGGCGCAGCGCGCGACGATCGACTCGAGCGCGACGCGGAGGCCGTGGTCGCTGAGAACGGCGGGGTGGATTCCGCGTGCGATGTCACGCAGTTCCTGGAGCGACACCGAGATCTCTCGCGTCGCGGCGTTCAGGCGCGCCGTGACGTCGTCGTCCTCGGGGAATCGCTGCTTCAGCACGCTGAGCTCGAGCGACAACGCAATCAAGCGCTGTTGCGCGCCGTCGTGGAGGTTGCGCTCCAGTCGTTGCCGTTCTTTCTGGCTCGCATCGATGACACGCGCACGCGACCCGCGCAGCTCCTCGAGCCGCGCTCTGAGCTCGGCTTGCAGCTGTCCGTGCTCGACGGCGATCGCGGCGGCGGCCGTCACCGCAGCGAGCAGCTCGGGCTCGTCATTCAGCGAAGGATCGTGCAGGAGCGCTGCGACGCGGACGCCGTTCCGGTCGATCGGTGTCGTCGCGCGGCCGCGGCCGAGCTCGGCGATGTCGAGCGATCGCCCGTCGACGTCGGCGTACGTGTCGAACTCCGGCAGCCAGTACGCGAGAACGAGCGACGGATCGCGGAGCGCTCGTGCGAGTTCGTCTCGGAGGTCGCACGGGGCGAGATCCCGTTGCAGCGCGACGACCAGGCCGGCGACCGCCGACCGGGCAAGACGCTCGTGTACGAGGCCGGTAAGGAACACCGCCGGCGCGATCGCGAGCGTCACGAACGTGGCCCAGCGGATCTGCTCGATCCACGGGCCGCCGTATGCCGACGAGAGGAACAGGAACGCGATCATCGCGAGCGCCAGACCGAACGCGTCGACGAGCAGCCCGACCGAGCGCCGGAGAGGGCGCCCCGCCGACCGCCTGCGCGCCGCGAGGATGCCGACGCCGGCGAGACAGCCGGCGCTGACGATCGTCAGCTGAACCTGCCGGACGGTGTCGGCGGTCGAAGCATTCAGGTGCCCCACGAGGAGGTTATGGGGGCCGAAGTCGCCGTAGCGCATCCGGACGGCCTCCAGCCCGATCGCCGCCGTATAACTTGCGATCACGACCACGCGCACGAACCGTGTGCGCAGATGCCCGTCCGGGAAGGCGAGAAAGACGTGCAGGAAGACGACAGGCGCGACGAGGTCGATCAACTGCCCGAGCGTGTGCGAGACATCCTCGTGCGTCCAGACGAGGGTCGAGACGAAGTTCACGAAGCCGCCGGCGACGAGCAGCGGGCCGAAGCGGCTGTCGGGACGTCGCCTCCATGCGATCAGCCCACACACGACGTACGACAACGTCACGAGCGCCGCGAGCACCGCGATCACGAGCGGCTCCCCGAGCGTGACTTCGACGCCGTTGCCGGGAACGGCGAGCACGAACGAGGTCGCCGCGGCAGTGCAGGCCGCGGCAGCGAGCGCGAACGACAGCCTGGCGCCCGGTGCGAACGCGACGGTGCGGCGTTCCATCACGGAAGTAGCCATCGTCTCCTTCCTCGTTCCGGCCGGGCCTGACGGCACCTCTCAGGCCGGACCGCCGGGGGCCGGGGCGGAAGAAAGGAAACGTCGTTTACGAGGATACGCCGGTCTGTTCGCGATTCATAGCGGCGCTACGACCGGAAGACGATTCGCGAGGGCGACGTCGCAAAGAGGGTCAGACGCTCTCAGAGCGTCTGACCCTCTTCTCGTTTCGCCCCGCTCTGACCGTTGTGCCTAGGTGGCCGGCCGGATGTTGTGGTTCACGTGGAACACGTTGTCCGGGTCGAGGTTCGCCTTGATCTTCGCCAGGCGGTCGTAGTTCGGCCCGTACGCGGCGCGGGCGCGGTCGCCGCCTTCGTCCATCATGAAGTTGACGTAGCCGGCGTCCGCGGAATAGGGACGCAGCGCGTCGGAGAAGCTAACGGCCCAATCGCGAAGCTCCTCGTCTCGGCCCGGCTCATAGTCGATTCCCACGAACACCTGCGACCAGCGCGCGCCTCTCCCCGGCCACGCCGTCGCATCCGCCGCCGGACGAGATGCGGCGGCGTCGATCGGATACAGGTGCGTCTGCGACAGCCATGTCGGCGCCGACTCGCCGAACCGCTTGTACTCGGCGATTGCTGCGTCCGGAACTTCGTTGACGAAGCCGCCGCGCCAGTACATCCGCGTGCCGAACGGGAGGAGCGGGTCGAAGGCGCTCTGCAGCGCCGGGAACGGCATCTCGCCGACGCCGTCGAGCATTGGGGTCGCGAGCGACCGAAACGTGTCCATTGCCTCGGTCGCGCGCTCCGCAGGCGCGGTGTTGCACCACACGAGCGCACACGCCTTGCGCAGATGGAGCTCCTCCGGGAACGGCGGGGCCGGCGGAACGCTGAGCAACGCGAAGAACGCATAGATGTCGTCGGCCTGCTCCGGCATCCACTCGCGGTAGAGCCCGAGAATTTCCTCCGTCTGCTCGAGCGGCCAGAGCATCGGTCCGCCGATCACATTCGCGACCGGGTGCAGTTGGAAACGGAACTCCGTCACGATCCCGAAGTTCCCGCCGCCACCGCGAAGCGCCCAGAAGAGGTCGCTGTTCGAGGTCTCATCCGCACGCACGAAGCTGCCGTCGGCGAGCACCACGTCGGCGCCGATCAGGTTGTCGATCGACAGGCCGTAACGGCGGGACAGATAGCCGACACCGCCGCCGAGCGTGAGCCCACCGACGCCCGTCGTCGAAACGGTGCCGAAAGGCGCCGCGAGACCAAACGCGTGCGTCGCGTGGTCGACGTCGCCGAGAGCGGCGCCGCCGCCTACGCGTGCGACGCGATCGGCCGGGTCAACGTTGACGTAGCCGATCGGGCTCAAGTCGATCTGCAGCCCGCCGTCGACGGAAGCGTGGCCGGCGCTGTGCGCGCCGCAGCGAACTGCGACGTCCAGGCCCTCGCTGCGTGCGAACGCGAGCGCCGAGATGACGTCGCCTGCATTGATACATCGGGCAATCACTGCCGGCCGCTTGTCGATCATCCCGTTGTGCACGAGGCGAGCCTGCTCGTACGCCGGATCGTCCGGACCGATCGCGGTTCCGCGCAGCCTCTCGTCGAGTGCGGTCGCGAGCGCGGTCTCTCCACTTACGGTTGCCATCGATCCTCCCGCGTCGGGTTGAGACCCCGTTACATGACTACGCGGCTCAGGTGTTTCCGCAATACGGAATTTGACGTATCGTCGAGGTCGTGCGCGCGACGCTTACACGGCGTGAGGAGGAGGTGCTGGCGCTCGTCGCACGTGGGCTGACCAACGCCCAGGTTGCAACGGAGCTCGACATCGCGACGAGGACGGTCGGCAAGCACCTCGAGCATGTGTACGAGAAGCTCGGGACACGCACCCGAACCGGAGCGCTCGCGCTCTGGGGAAGGGGCTCCTAGCGGCGCGTCCGCGCGGCGTCCCACGCGGCAAAGCGGCCCTGCGCCGTCTCGAGCCACGCCGCGAACGCCGCTTCGAACGCTCCGACCGCTCGCACGACGTCGACAGCGCAAACGTGCTCGTCGAGCTCGTCCGCGTGAACGAGCTGCCGGCACGTCGGGCACGCGACGCGATACGCGAAGCCGTACATCACCGGTAAACGGCATTCGGCCCTGTCCGGTTACGGTCCCGTCGGCCGGGTGCGGGTGCTGCTACGCCGCTGACGAGACGCCGTGCCGGACGAGCGCGTACCGGGGCGTCTCGCGGATCACCGTTTCCAGATCCGGGATCTGATGGCCGGGCATGATCGCAAAGAAGCCGTCTTTCGAGTGCAGCACCTGGAGCTCATCACCGTCGAGCTCGATCGGCTCGTTGCAGAGCGGATTG
>JBJMJS010000137.1:0-6189 GCA_045806225.1 Gaiellaceae bacterium | reverse complement strand
GCCAGAACCGCATCGTCGTGACGATCCTCTCGTCGGCGTCGCCGACCGCCTGCGGCGCCGCGAACGCTTCGGCCCAGGTGAGCGCGCAGAACGCCTTGTCGCCTTGCTTCAGCACGTGCCGCGCGCGAACGCGGTTGCCCTCGATCCCAAGCGCGAGGTCGGAGACGAGCCGGAACGTCTGCCCCGCGCCCGACGCTTCCGCGACGTGCCGGCTGCCCTCGACGAGTTTCCAGTCCGGAGTCGTGCGACCGTAGTCGAGGGCGGGCTCGCAGACGAGCTCGAGCTCGACTTCGCCGTCGATGCACTCGACGACGCGCACCAGCATGTGGTCGCCGTCGTCGTCGGCCGGTGGCCTCGTGTGGGGCGTGATCGTGTCCTCGCGATCGCGGGGCCCGATCGTGAGCGCGTCGCGAACGACGATCCAGCCCGACGCCGTCTTCCAGGTCGTCTCGAGCACGTTCGTCCCCGGCTCGTAGGCGCGGGCGGTCGGATGGTTGATCCCGAAGGGCCCGAGCCGGAAGAATCCGGCCTGCCGGTCGAGCAGGCTCGCGAAGATGCTCGGCGAGTCGAACCGCGGAATGCACAGCCAGTCGATCGCTCCGTCCGGCGCGACGAGCGCGCCCGTGTGGCAGTTCGAAAGGAACGCGTAATCCGCGATCGGCGGGAACGGCGACGGTGCGGCGGCGCTCTGACGCGTTGGAGCGGCCGTGCGCATGCGGCGGTTGCCGTTCTCCATCCGCTCACCGTCACATCCCACCGGGCGTGGAACATCATCCGGCCGGGGTGAGTCGCGGAGGAATCCCGACGACGCACCCGAAGTGGAGCGTCAACCGTTGACTCCGCAGATGCAGGCGATCCTCCTCACATCCTCGTTGCTCCTCGTCGCCGCGATGCTCGCGTCGCTCGCGTGGCTGTCGACCGTCCGCACGCGGGCCGAGGGCGCCGTCCCGCTCGAGCCGGCGGACGAGCTGCAGTAGCGCGTGGAACGACTCTGGGCGCCGTGGCGCCTCGAGTACATCAAGTCCGCCGACGAGGATCCCGGCTGCGTGTTCTGCGGCGCGTTCGATGGCGATGACGAGGAGAAGCTGGTCGTCCATCGCGGGACGCAGGCCTTCGTGTTGCTGAACAAGTTCCCGTACGCCTCCGGCCATTTCATGGTGGCGCCCGTTCGTCATACGGGCGACTTCGGCACGCTCGACGACGACGAGCTCGTCGAGATCCACCGCCTGGCGTCTTCGGGGATCGGCGCGCTCTCGCAGCTGTACGCCCCGCAGGCATACAACCTCGGCTGGAATCTCGGGCGCGTCGCGGGCGCCGGCGTCGTCGACCACGTGCATCTGCACGTCGTGCCGCGCTGGGCCGGCGACACGAACTTCATGCCGGTCCTGGCCGACGTGAAGGTCCTGCCAGAGCATCTGCGCGAGACGCGGCAGCGCCTCGCAGACGCGTGGCCCGATTAGATGCGGCGGGGACGGCGCGAGGTTCCGGGCGCCGTCCCTGCCGGTAGGCCGCCACCTTCATACGAGTAGACCGCCGTCGCCGGCGAAACCCTGCACCAAAAAAGAGCCGGACGGTGAAGGCGGCGGCCCACCCTCGCCTGATCCGGCTCACGACGGAACGGGGAGAGGTTTGCCGGCTCCCCCGAACCGCTAGGCGAGGCTAGCGCACGATCGGCCAGGGGGCCATGGCCGTTCGTTCAGGTTCGCGGCAGAGAAAAAGAGCGCCCGTCTCTCTGGATCAGCCGCGTGGGGATTGCTCCCTGACCCCGAAGTCACCGACGCTCTCGTCGAGAGATCTAAGAGCATTCCGTAACGATCTTCAATCCGGATTTCGCGGGAGCCCTGCCGTCTCCAGGCGCGACACCCGCTCCTCCAGCGCGTCGAGGCGCGCGGCGAGCGAATCGGCGGGCCGCGCCGGTTGCTCCGGGTGCGCGGAAGGTTCCGGTCCTGCCTTCGCGCCGCCCTCGCCGAGGGCGTGCTCGTAGCGCTGCTCTTTCTGGCCGGCGCGCCGTGGTAGACGCCGCACGAGCTCGCGGGCGATCAACCGTTCGAGCGTCCCTTCGACGTCCGCCAGCGAGCCGAAGGGATAGAGCCGCTCGGCGCGCTGCTTGAGCTCACCGGGCGTCTGCGCGCCGCGAAGCATCAAGACAGCGAGGAGCGCCAGCTCCGACGGCGACACTTCGAGCGCCTCGTCGAGGAGATGGCGGTACTTGATCGCGCGGCTCCCGGCACCGCTCGCAAGCCGGGCCCAGCCGCGGTCCGACATGCGATGCAGGGCATCGCGGATCGTGGGCTCGTCGTAGTCGACGACGGGGTCCCGGTTCGTCGACTGGTTGCAGGCGAGGCGAAGCGCGTTCAGCGACAGCGGGTACTGGTCGGGCGTCGTCCGTTGCTTCTCGATCAGGCAGCCGAGAACGCGGAGCTCGACGGCATCTGCCTCCACGCGCGACTACGCGGCGACGCCGGCCCGGTACTTCGAGTCGAGATACGCGAGGTACGGCTTCGCGTCGATCGTCGACCCGGTCGCGCGGCGCAGCGTCTCCTGCGGCGAGAACTTGCGGCCGAGCCGGTGCACGTGATCGCCGAGCCACTCGCGGAGCGGCGCGAACTCGCCGCGGCCGATCGCGTCCTCGAGCTCCGGGATGTCCTCGACCGCCTTTTCCCAGATCTGGACGGACATGACCGTCCCGAGGAGGTACGTCGGGAAGTACCCGATCATGCCACCGGCCCAGTGCGTGTCCTGGAGTACGCCGTGCGCGTCGTCAGGCACGTCGATGCCGAGGTACTCGCTCATCTTCGCGTTCCACGCATCCGGGAGGTCACGCAGCGCGACCCGTCCGTTGACGATGTCCTGCTCCAGCTCGAAGCGAAGGATGACATGCATCCCATAGGTCACCTCGTCCGCCTTGATCCTGATCAGCGACGGTTGGACCTTGTTGATCGCCGCGACGAAGCGGTCGACGTCGACCGCAGCGAGCTGCTCCGGGAACGTCTCCTGCACGCGCGGATAGAAGAACCGCCAGAACGGCACACTGCGGCCGACGAGGTTCTCCCAGAGCCGGCTCTGCGATTCGTGGATCCCGAGCGAGCACGGCGCGCCGGTCGGCAATCGCCCGAGGTCGGGCGGCAGCTGGTGGTTGTAGAGACCGTGGCCGTACTCGTGCATCGTGGAAAACAGCGACTTCATCGTCTGCGGGTCGTAGTTCGTCGTGATGCGGACGTCGTTGACGCCGGCGCCGGACGCGAACGGGTGGACCGTGGGGTCGAGCCGCCAGCTCCCGGGTCGCATCCCGAAGAGCTCGACGACGCCCTTCGCAAGCCGCTCCTGCCGGTCGGGCGGGAACTCTCCCGTGAGGAACGAGTTGTCGGTGTCGTCGCCGCGCAGCTCGGCGATCAGCGGGACGAGCCGCTCCTTGAGCTCGGCGAAGATCGCGCGGACCTCCGCGGTCGACGTCTCCGGCTCGAAGTCGTCGAGCAGGATGTCGTACGGCTCGTCGACGCCGTCGAAGCAGTCGACGTACTTGAACCGGAGCTCGACGTTGCGCTCGAGGGCCGGCAGGAACGCGGAGAAATCCGACTGCTCCTTGGCGCGCACCCACACCGGCCGCGCCTCGGCGGACGCCCGCGCCATCTCCGCGCGAAGCTCGGACGGGACACGCACCGCCTTCTCGTAGTCGCGGCGGACGACGCGCACGAGCGCGGCGTCGTCGGAGTCCGGGTCGAGGGCCTCGACCTCGGATGCGGCAGCGTCGAGCAGCCGTCCCGTCTCGGCGTCGACGAATCGCTCGTGCGCCAGCAGTTGGAGGGTGCCGAGCTGCTCAGCACGATGTCCGCCGCCGGCAGGCGGCATCTTCGTCTGAAGGTCCCAGCCGAGCACACGCGCGACGCGCTGCAGGTCGACGACCGGCGCGAGCCGTTCCTTCAGCGCCTCGAGCGAGCTCACCGCGGCAGCCTAGCGAGCGGCGGGCCTGCTGGATAACCCGTCGGAGAGTCTCAGGCTCAATCCAGGTAGCGCAGAACGGCGTCGACGGGCGCGCGTTCGGGTGCCGGCGGTTCGCCACGCGGCACGCCCAGGTGGACGAGGCCGAGGACACGCTCCCCGTCCGGGATCCCGAGCGCAACGCGGCCGGCGCGCGTCCGCAGGACGGCGGGCGTGCGCCAGTAGCCGCCGAGCCCTCGCGCATGAGCCGCGAGCAGCAACGCGTAGATCGCGGCTGCGGTGGCGCAGACATCCTCTTCGTCCTGCACGAGGTCGCCTGTCAGCACTGCAGAGACGGCGATCAGTGTCGGTGCCCGGTCGAGCTTCGGTGCGGTGGAGGGGCCACTCGCGTCCTTCAGCCGGTCGAGCGCTGCCGGCCCGAGCACGCGGAAACGCCAGGGGTTCGTGCGGTGGTGGTTCGGCGCCCAGCGCGCGAGCTCGACGAGCGCGTCGATCTCGTCTCGTCCGACGGGCTCGGGAAGGAACGACTTGTGCGTGCGCCGTGTCCGAATCGTCTCGTCGACGTCCACGACGCGCAGCGTCGCAGGAACGGCACCGCGCGCGTCGCGGTCGTCAGGCGGCCGGCGTGTCCGGCGGCGGCTCGTGGACGGCCGCGAGCAGTCGCTCGAGATCGACGAGCGGCTCGGTCAGGCTGCCGTGCAGCTCGACGAGGCTCCGGTGCAGGTCGGCCGCACTCTCCAACAGCTTCCCCGCCTGCTCTGCCGCCGCCGACAACCGGACGACGGCGCGCGCGATCTCACCTTCGGGAATCCCGTGCGTCGGGTCCGTCACGCGGCGAGCATGGCGGGTCGATCGGACGCCGCGTCGACTCCGTCGAATGTCAGCCTGTGCTAGCGGCATTTCCGCTCTCCCGCCACCTACTGGCAAAGCCCCGGCGGTCTCCGTTGCGCGTCGCGGGTCCTACGACGGGCGACGGCGGGACCCATTGCCGCGAGGCGCATGTTCTGGCTGACTGGAGTGATGGCGGATGACGTGGAAGCACACGACTACCGCCTCGGCACGCCGGCGGCGTCGATCATCGGCATGACGCAGCAGCTGCTCGACCGAACCGACCTCGATCCGGAGGTCGTGACACGGCTGCATGCGATCCGCGATCTCGCGCTGATGATCGTTCAGGAGACGAAGGCCGATTCCTCCGACCCCTAGGCCCGGCTCGTCCCTCGTTCAAGGGAGCCGTGGCGCAGGTCCGGCGGCTGCGTACCGATCTACTGAGCGCGAGCCCGTGGCGCTTCGGAAGAGCCCGTCGCGGGCTCGCAGCTTCGACAATACGTGCGCACCGGCAGGCGTACGGCTGGATAACCCACGCCGACCGGCCGACGCAGGGAACGGACGCCGGCCGGCGGTGGCCGTCGACTCCACCGCCGGCTGACTAGGAGGCGTCCGATCCTGACCTCGTGACGCGCTACCGCTTGGAGCGACCCCGCGTCGAACTGCTGCTCGATCGGCCGCGGGACGTTCCGC
This sequence comes from Gaiellaceae bacterium, assembly GCA_045806225.1. GTDB lineage: Bacteria > Actinomycetota > Thermoleophilia > Gaiellales > Gaiellaceae > 3-1-20CM-4-69-9. The sequence continues at coordinate 729 of JBJMJS010000137.1, read as the reverse complement.
TCGAACGCGTCGAGGACGACCTCGAGCCCGCGCTCTTCCGTGTCGACGACGTGCTGCGACTCGAAGCGCGCCCACCGCGTGCGCCCGCTGTCTTGACGCTCATCCGCCCGCCCGTTTTCGTCCCCGACCGCGAGCTGCGACTGGTCGTCGAACCGCGGCCGCCGGCCGTGCTCCGACCGCGCGAGGTGCCGGACGTACTGCGGCTCCGCGACGTGCCCGACGTACTCCGACCGCGCGACGTGCCGGACGTACTGCGGCTCCGCGACGTGCCCGACGTACTCCGACCGCGCGACGTGCCGGACGTACTGCGGCTCCGCGACGTGCCGGCCGTGCTCCGCCCGCGCGACGTCCCGGCCGTGCTCCGACCGCGCGACGTGCCCGACGTGCTCCGACCGCGCGACGTGCCGGCCGTGCTCCGACCGCGCGAGGCCCCCGAGGTGCTGCGGCTCCGCGAGGTGGCTGTCGTGCTCCGGCTACGCGACGTGCCGGCCGTGCTCCGACCGCGCGATGTCCCGGCCGTGCTCCGACCGCGCGACGTGCCCGACGTGCTCCGGCTCCGCGACGTGCCCGACGTGCTGCGACTCCGCGACGTGCCGGACGTGCTCCGACCGCGCGAGGTCGCCGCGGTGCTCCGACCGGGCGAGGTCCCCGATGTGCTCCGAGCGCGCGAGGTCCCCGATGTGCTCCGAGAGGGGGAGGTGGGATTTGAGTTGTGTATGGTATTAGTGT
>JBJMJS010000136.1:0-13231 GCA_045806225.1 Gaiellaceae bacterium | reverse complement strand
ACGTCACGCGTTCGTGCCGGCGCAACGGTCGCCGACGCCGTCGTCACGTCGAGCGGGCTCGAGAGGAGGTCCTTCGGGTACGCGCGGAGCTCGTCGCTGCGGCTCGGCGCGGCCGCCCCGACCACGACCTCTTTCCAACCGATCCGCCCCGCGAAGTTCGTGTCGGCGTAGCGGATCGCGGTCCGTCCGGCGAGGCGTGGACCACGCAGCACGACTTCGAGCCGGGTTGTCTTCAATCCGCCCGCGCCGGGTGGGTGCGCCAGTGCCTCGGCGACGGGCGTCAACTCGACACGGCGACCGTCGGCGTTCAGCCTCGCGTTGTTCGCAATCCGCCGCGCGTAGGCTCGAGGATCGATGCGACCCGCCTGGAACGTCGGGATCTCGGCGAGATCGAGCACGTACCGGACATAGATTCGCGGCCCCGAGACCTCGATCCGGCTGAACCTGTTGATCGTGAAGTTGCCGAGCGGATGAGCAGCGGCCGCCGGTACGACGGCGAGTGCGGCGAGGGCGGCGAGGACGGCGATTGCCTTCCTCATCGCAGCCACCGGCGCGAGGTCGGCGCCCACAGGAGCGAGAAATGCGGGTTCAACGCGAGCGTGCGGCGAAGCCATGTCTGTGCAGCGGTCGTGTGGCCGAGGCACCGCTCGATCGCGGCGCGGTGGAAGAACTTCAGAGCGTCCTGCGTGCCGAGCCGAAGCGAGTGACGCGACCAGGCAAGAGCCTCGCCGCAGCGGCCGTTCCGCGCGAGGGCCCACGCAAAGACGTCGTCGCCGTCGATGGACGGGCGAGCTGCGTGGGCGGTCCGAGCGAGGGCGAGCGATTCCGCGAGCCGGATGCCGTGGTCGACGTCGAACAACGCCGTCTCGAGGTCAGTCCGAACGCCGTTTGCGTTCAGCAGGCGCTCGATCGCGCCGATCAGGGCGTACTGCCGGCGCGCCGCGTCGTGCCGGCCCGCGCGGGCGAGCAGGTCTCCGAGCGTCGCCACGTATTGCGGCAGCGGGATCGCGTCGACGGCGCGGCGCTCGGCAGCGACCGCCGCCGAGACGCGTCCCTGTGCGGCCTCCGCGACAGCAAGCGCGTCGAGAGCACTCGGGTAGCCGGGAAACGCGAGCAGCGCGAGGCGGTCTTCTCGCAGTGCACGGCGACCGTCTCCGTGCGACCAGTAGAGCTTGCCCAGCTGGACGTGCGTCCACGCGAGGCCCTCCCGCTCGCCGACGGCGGCATCGAGCGCAAGCCTCATCGCCGCGACCGCGCCGGCGTAGTCGCCCTGGAGCTCGCGTGCGTACGAGATGCGCGCGTACGCCGAAAGACCGGGCTTCAACCGGACGGCCGTGTCGAACGCTGCGAATGCGCGCCGGTACCGGCCGAGCTCGAGGAACGCGTCGCCGAGCAATCCGTAGGTCCGCGCGGTCGTCGGCGACAGCCGCTTCGCGCGCATCCCCAGCGCAAGCGCGTCACGGAACCGGTGGCGCGACAATGCGAGCGATCCCAGCGCGCCGGTCGTGATCAAATCCTGCGGGTCGAGCCGGACGGCGCGGTGGAGCACGCCGTCGGCCTTGCTGTAGTACGCCGGGTCACCGGTCTCTCGCGCGCGCTGTTCGTACGCGAGCCCGAGCAGTCCGAGACCGTGCACGTTGTTCGGAGACGCGCGCAGGCCATCCTGCAGCTGCGTCACGTACCCCGCAGTGTTCGAGGACGCGAACTCGGATGCGAGCGCGCCGGCCGGCGCCGGCCCGATTCGCGACGCGGCACTCGGTGTCGAGCCGCCGAAGACGCCGCCGAACAGCGCGGCGACGGCGGCGAGCATCGCCACCGTCGCTGCGAGCAGCAGTCGCCGCGCCGTCACGGCTTCTGCTGACCTTTCGTGTTGTCGTACCCGCTGAACGGATCCGCCTCGTACGGGAACGACGACATGTACGGAACGTCGTTCGCGTCGACGCCGTCGCCGAGCGGCAGGCTGTGGCCGATCAGCGCGCCGCCGATCGCCCGCTCGGAGATGTCGATCACGTCGTCTTCGAGCCGGCGTCCATTCGGGTAGCCGGCGAGGTCGCCGCCGACGACCCCGAGACGATTGCCCTTCCCGACCGATGCGGTCGGCGCGATCGCGAGGTTCAGGCGGATCTCGTCGGCGAGCGTCGCGCCGGTGTAGTTGAGGTTCGGCTCCTTCAGGCCGGTCAGCAGCACGGAGACGAGGTCGGCGCGGTTCGTCTCCTGGAACGGCCCGAACTGCGGGTACAGCTGGTTCAGCAGCTTCGCGAGTATCGAGCTCGAGTAGTACTGCTCGAACTGCTTGTCCTTGTCGGGAGTCGTCGCGTTCCACTTGTCCTTCAGCTGGGCCGGGATCAGCACCTCGTTGATCAACGGGTTGCCGAGCCGCGACACCTGGCGCCACGCCGTCGTCTTCTTCACGAACTTCTGGCCGCGCCACGAAGCAAGCTGCGCGGTGACGACGGGACGGTCGGTCGCCGACCAGATTCCGACGACGTGGTTGCCGCCGTTGTCGAGCTGCGACAGCGGAACCTGCAGCGCGACCGTGTGCACCGCGTAGCCGGCGAAGAAGTCCTTGCCGCCGCCACTCGCTCCCGTCCCGGCGCGGATCGCAACGAGGTCGAAGATCGCTCCGACATCGCCGAAGAACCCGTCGTCGCGCTGACCCGCGAAGACCGTGGCCCCGTCGGAGAGGTCGTGCACACCCGCCGCAGCCAACGCATGGTAGTTCGGAGTCGAGCGGGATCCGATGTTGTCGGGCGGGGTCAGCAGACCGCTACCGACAACGCGACCGGCACCCTTGCCGTCGACACGCGTTACGGTGTACGACTGCGCCGTGTTCTGCAAGAACGCGACCGGTGCCTGATTCTTGAACCTGAACCGCCACGTCACGTCCGGCTTGCCGTCGCCGTTCTTGTCGGCATAGACGTCGTATCTCGCCGACGGCGAGAACGTGTACCAGTTCGGACCGGCAGCCGGATCCTCTCCGGGGATCCAGTTGCTGATGATCGTGACGGTGTCCGGCTTGTCGGGGCTCCTGAACGCGTACGTGTCGGTGTTGTCCGCCGAGGGGTCCTCCGAGATCAACGGCGCCTCACGATGGCTCGATGCCGTCGCGGCCGTCGGGCCGGACCCTCGCGCGGCGAAACCGGCGACGACCGCGACAGCAGCCGCGAGCGCCGCCAGGATGAATGCCGCCTTTCGCATCCTTTGCTCCTTCCGTGACGGCCCGTTCGGGGGTGTGGCGGCCGTCGTGTCGGGCGTGGTTCGGCGGAACGGCGAGAACGGTTCGATGAACCGCAAACGCGAGCACCACGAATCAGTCGCGATGGGCCAGACTGTCTCGACGATGTCGCGCGCGTTCGCACATCTCTCCGACGAAGCGGTTGTCGCGTTGATCGCGCGCTCGGACGAGCAAGCGCTCGCAGAGCTCTACGACCGTCTCGGCCATGTTGCGTACGGGCTTGCGGTGCGCGTCGTTCGTAACGGAGCGCTCGCGGAGGACGCCGTGCAGGATGCCTTCCTCACCGTGTGGCGCAACGCGTCGACGTTCATGCCGGAGCGCGCGAAGGCGTCGACGTGGGTCTTGACGCTCGTGCACCGTCGCGCCGTCGACCTCGTGCGGCGGGAGCAACGTCGGCGCGCAGAGCCACTCGAGGCCGCGGGAGATCCAGCCGGCGAAGGATCTGCGGCCGACGCGGTATGGCTCCGGTACGAGCGCGAACGCGTGCAAGACGCGCTGCGCCGCCTTCCCGACCAGCAGCGCGAGGCGCTCGAGCTCGCGTACTACGGCGGCTTCTCGCAATCCGAGCTCGCCGAGCGTCTCGGACAGCCGATCGGCACGATCAAGTCACGGATGTTCAGCGGGCTCGCGCGCTTGCGCGAGCTGCTTGCGGAACCGATGCCGGAAGAGAGGACATGGGAACCGAAGCCCTCCACGACCTGACCGCGGCCTACGCGCTCGACGCGCTCGATCCCACCGACCGCGCGCGGTACGAAGCGCACCTCGCACAGTGCGACGAATGCCGCGAAGAGCTCGCGTCGTTCACCGAGACGGCCGCGTCGCTCGCGTATGCCGTGGAGTCGCCGGCGCCCCCGCCCCAGTTGCGCGAGCGGATCCTCGAGACGGCGCGTGCCGAGCGGCCGAACGTCGTGCCACTACGCCCGCGGTGGGCTGTTCCCGCCGCTGCCACCGCGGTGGTTGCGGTTGCGGCGGCGATCGCGCTCGCAGTCTGGGCGACGAGCCTCTCCGGCAAGCTCGACCGGGCGCGGGATGCGCGCTCGGCCCAGGAGCGGGTCGCGGCGATCCTCGGCTCGGCCGACGCGCGGGCATTCAGCGCGGGCCGAGGCAGGGTCGTCGTGACACCGAACGGGAGCGCCGCGCTCGTCGTCACGCAGCTGCGGCCGGCGCGGGAGGGCATGAGATACGAGGCGTGGGTCGCCGATACCGGCGCGCCACGCCGCGCAGGGATGTTCGACGCGCGCGACGGCGTCACGGCTGTCGCGCTCGGCCGGCGGGTCGCGCCCGGGGCGACGGTCATGGTGACCGAGGAGAAAGAGGCCGGCGCGAACGCGCCGACGCACGCCCCGCTGATCACCGTCAAGACCAGCTGAGGTTGCGCATTCTGACGCCTGGAGGCGTCCCCGACCGCCCGGCGGAGCCAATAGAATCAGCCGCTTGCTCGGCCGCAGGAAGTCCAAGGCGCCTACGAACGGACGCCGGCGCAAGATCCGGAAGCTGCGCCTCCTCCTCATCCTCCTGATCCTCGGGCTGCTCGGCTTCTCGTCATTCGCCTTCGGGATGGTGACCGCGATCGCCCGCCAGATTCCGACCTGCGACCCCGCGCGCGTGCACCGGGAGGTCGACGGGCACATCTACGCCAACGACGACCACACGATCCTTGCGACGCTGCGCGGCTCCCAGAGCCGGATCCTCGTCTCGAGGGACGAGATCAGCCCACTGATGCAACAGGCGATCGTGGCGGTCGAGGACAGGCGCTTCTACCAGCACCGCGGCGTCGACATGCGCGGGATCGCGCGCGCGGTCTGGGCTGACCTGACGACGAAGCACGTCGTCCAGGGCGGTTCGACGATCACGCAGCAGTTCGTCAAGAACTCGTGCGTGACGTCCAAGCGGACGATCAGCCGCAAGCTGAAGGAAGCGGCGCTCGCCTGGCAGCTCGAGCAGCGGTGGCCGAAGAGCCGCATCTTGACGGCGTACCTCAACACGATCTACTTCGGCAACGGCGCGTACGGCGTACAACGTGCCGCACAGACGTACTTCAACACGAACGCGAAGAAGCTGACGCTTCCGCAGGCCGCGCTGCTGGCAGGGCTTCCGGCCGATCCCAGTGGCTACGACCCGGTGACGAACCGCAGCGCTGCGCGTGCACGACGGGCCGAAGTGCTGCGCACGCTGTTGTCGCAGCACGACATCACCACGGCCGACTTCAGACGCGCGACGCGTGCCCCCTTGCCGCGGCCCGGAGACGTCCACTTGCCCGGGATCCAGGGGCCGGCGCCGTACTTCGCCAACTACGTGAAGCAGCAGCTGATCTCGAAATACGGGACACGCGGCGTGTTCGGCGGCGGACTGAACGTGCAGACGACGCTCGACCTCCGCCTGCAGCGGCTCGCACGGAAAGCGATCGAGTCCGTGCTGGCCCAACCCGAGGGACCGTCCGCCGCGCTCGTCGCGATCCGCCCGCGAACGGGCGAGATCCTCGCGATGTACGGCGGCGACAACTTTCGCGAAAGTCAGTTCAACCTTGCGGTCCAGGGTGAGCGCCAGGCTGGATCGTCGTTCAAGCCGTTCGTGCTCGCGACCGCCCTCCGTCAGGGAATCGCGCCGTCGACGACGTTCGCGTCGAAGCCGGTATCGATCTTCATCGGCGACAAGTACTGGGTCGTCCACGACTTCGAGAACGAGTACGTCGGCTCCGCGAACTTGGCGACTGCAACGGTCATCTCGGACAACGCCGTCTATGCGCAGCTGACGAAGGTCGTCGGACCGGCCAACGTCGCCGCGATGGCCCATCGCCTCGGGATCACGCGGCACCTCAACCCGTACTTCGCAATCGGGCTCGGCGCCGACCCCGTGAGCCCGCTCGAGATGGCGCGGGCGTTTTCGACCTTCGCCGACGATGGGGCGCGCGTCGACGGCGCTGTGTTCGGAAACCGGCCGCGCGCCATCGCACGGATCCGGAATCCCGCAGGTGCGCTCATCGACGACAACCGGCCCGTGCGGCGCGGCGTCCTGACGCCGAACGAGGACCGGCTGCTCACGAGCATCCTCGAGGGCGTCGTCCGCGAGGGGACCGGCAAGCACGCTGCGCTGAACGACCGCGTCGCCGCCGGCAAGACCGGGACGACGGAGAACTACGGCGACGCCTGGTTCGTCGGCTACACGCCCGAGCTCGCGGCGGCTGTCTGGGTCGGCTATCCGAACCGGCTCCGCCCGATGCTGACCGAGTACCACGGCGAGCCGGTGGCGGGCGGAACGTTCCCGGCCGAGATCTGGCGTGCGTTCACGCAGTCGGCGCTCGCCGGCACGCCGCCGAGCTCGTTTCCGTCCTACAGCGTCCCGTACGCGACGGCGAAGCGCATGACGTGGCGCGACGGCCGCCTGCAGATCGACAACGGCTACTGCCGGGACACGACGGAGATCGAGTACTTCGCGAGCTCCGGGCCCCGACGCACGGCGAACTGCAAACCGAACGAGGTCGACGTGCCGCGCGTCGTCGGCGAGCAGCTCGACAAGGCGCGGGAGCGCCTTGCCGCCCAGCCGCTCAAGGCGAACGTGGTCTACAAGCCGGCGAAGCCGCGGCAACGGCCGGACGTCGTCGTCGACCAGTTCCCCCGGAGCGGCCGGCTGTCGTCGTTCTCGACGGTCACCCTCGTGCTCGCGAAGCCGGTCGACGGCCTCGTCCCCCGCGTGCTCGGCCTCTCGCTCGCGCGCGCAAAGGCACGCTTGCGGGCGGCCGGCCTGGGCGTCGGCGTGCCGGACGGCACTGACGACAGTGCGGTCGTCGTGAAACAGACGCCGTCGCCCGGCGTCGCGGCCGGCCCCCACATGCGCATCACGCTGACGGTGCGCGCAGCGCGCGGCTGAGAAACACCGAGCCGCGGAGCGCGTAGCGCCACGACAGCTCTGTCGCGCGAGTGAGGCCGATGCGCGGCCCGGTGACGATCTGGGGCACCTCGGCACGCTGCTCGAGGCGGAACGGCGGGCGGTCGAGCGGCAGGCCGTCATGGTCGCGTGTGACCGCGAGCGCCTGACACAGCTTGCCGGGGCCCGAGCAGAGCGCACGCACGTCCGAGACTCCGCGCCGCGCCTGCTGCTTCTCGATGCCGTGCGTCGGCTCGAGCGCGCGGATCAACACTGCCTCGGGGACTCCCTCCCCGGCGCACACGAGGTTGAGGCACCAGTGGATGCCGTACGACCGATAGACGTACGCGCGCCCGGCCGGCCCGAACATCGACGCGTTCCTCGGCGTCTGGCCTCGATGGCCGTGGCTCGCCGGATCCTCCTGGTCGTATGCCTCGAGCTCGACGATGCGCCCGCCCACACCGTCGACGAGCAGCGTCGCGCCGATCAGGTCGGGAGCGACCTCGTGAACGCTTCGTGCGAAGAAGTCCCGCCCGATCACGCCGTCGCCTCCGCGCGTTGTCGTGCCAGCGAGGGCAGCGCGAGCGCGATCAGCGCGATCCCGACGACGCAGGCGGCGCCGCCGGAGACGATCGAGAACCGCAGGTTCACGAGCGACGCGACGACGCCGGCCTCGAGGTTCCCGAGCGCAGGCGCGCCCGCGACCTGCGCCAACTCGATCCCGGAGAGTCGGCCGCGCAGCGCGTCCGGTGTGACCGCCAGCAGGATCGTCGAGCGCAGGACCGCGCTGATGAAGTCCGCGGCGCCGGCGATCGCGAGGAGCGGCATCGCGAACCAGAGAGCCGGGCTGAACCCGAACAGCCCGATCGCGGCGCCCCAGACGCCGATCGAGACGCAGACCCCGAGCCCCTGGCGTCGTACGCGCGTGATCCAACCGGAGAACACCGACGCGAAGAACGCACCGATCCACGGAGCCGCATAGAGGAACCCGACGGTGCGCGCCCCGCCGCCGAGGTGCTCGCCGAACGCCGGAAACAGGGCGGTCGGCATCCCGAAGATCATCGCGTTCGTATCGGCGACGAGGATGCCAAGCAGGAGCGGGCGTTCCTTCACGAAGCGGAACCCCTCCATGATCGCGCCGAACGTCGCGCGCTCGACGCTTCCGATCGGCGGTACCGCCGGGAGCAGCCAGATCGCGACGAGCGACGCCGCGAACGTCGCGATGTCGAGCCCGTACGCGCCCGGTAGGCCGACCGACGCGATGACGACACCGCCGAGCGCAGGCCCGGCGACGTGCGCGAGGTTGAAGACCGTGTCCTCCACGGCGATCGCGGCGGTCAGTTGGTCGTTCCCCACCAACCGCGGCGTGAGCGCGTTGCGTGCGGGGCGCTGGAACCCGTACGCCGCGGTCGAGAGCCCTTCGCACACGAACAGCACCCAGATGCGCGGGTTCGGCAAGAGGGCGTTCGCGAGCAAGCCACCCGACACGGCAGCAAGGGCGACGTCGGAGTAGAGCAGGAGCCGCCTGCGGTCGACGGCGTCGGCGACGGCGCCGGCGTAGATCGGGACGATCAGGAGCGGAACGAGCGCCGCGATCGAGAGGACGCCGACGAGGAGCGTCGAGTGCGTCAACGCGTAGACCTGGAAGGGAATCGCGATCGTCGTGATCTGGCTTCCGATCGCCGAGATCCCCGTGCCGAACCACAGCCGGCGGAACGGAACCGAGATGCGCAGCGGCGTCGTGTCGACGGTGAGGCGCGCGAAGAGCCCGGCCGTTGCCGGACGCTCCGTTTCGACCGCTACGACCTCCTCGTCCACGGCGCCTGACCCTAGCGGCGCGTGTGGACCACTCAGAACAGGCGGCCTGGATCCTCGGGCTTCGCGGTCGCTTCGAGGAGGCGACGTGCGCGACGCGCGAGGTCGCCCAGGTCGACACGCTCGGCCTGCGTCTGCTCGACGAGCCGTTCGGCGAGGTCGACAGCCTGGTCGACGAGTTGCGTCCCGACGCCCGCGACGCCCTCCCCCATGTCGAGCAGGATCGTCCGCTCGGTACGCGACGCGACGATCGGGTCGGGTACACCCTCGATCCAGACGCGCGTGCGCCGACCGTGCCCGCGCTCGCCGTCGCCGAGCGGCTCGAGCGCGTAGATCTTGTCCGCGCGCGCGTACTTGCCGAACCCGAGGAACACCATCCGCGCCGCGTCCGCCATGCCGTCGATTATCGCGGAACGGCTTCTAGGTTCACGCGCGCGCGTGCCCCCACCCTCTGAGGGTGGGGCGAAAACCACCCGCCTCCCTCTGCGATCGACGCTACCGATCCGCGACGCACGCAACTGCAACGATTTGGCGCCGAACGTCACCGGGCCGCGGGCGAACGGCTAGTCGAAGAAGGTGTCCTCGTGCGCGTATGGCGGCGCGCAGCAGCAGAGGAACCGCAGCGGCGTCGTGGCGGTGATCTCGTGCCACGATCCGGGCGGGATCAGGACCGCGTCGCCCGGCGCGACCGGCCGTTCTTCCCCGTCGACCTCCATCCGCCCCTCGCCTTCCAGGATGAAGTAGATCTCCTCGGTCGCGCGGTGGTAGTGGCGTTGCGTCGCCGCGCCGGTGTCGACGGTCGCCTCCGCGAGGCTCTGCGCGCCTGTGTGGTGAAGCTCGCGGATGGTCGAGCCGTCCTTCGTCGTGAACGGCGTCGTCGCCGCGAGCGCGGTGACGTTCACGCGCCGAGCGCCGTCCGCAGCACGTCGGCGACCCGCGTCTGGTCGTCCGGATCGATCTGCGTGTAGAACGGCAACGCGAGCGTCCGCGCGGCCGTCCCTTCGGCGACAGGGCAGAGGCCTTCGGCGAACCCGAAGCGCTCGCGCATGTATGGCTGGAGATGGATGCAGGGGATGTACTCGGCCGTCGCGACTCCCTCGCGCCGAAGCGTCGCCATGATGTGCTCGCGGTCGATTGCCGGCTCGAGCGCGACGACGTAGACGAACCACGAACGGACGTGCTCCGCGTCGTCGCCGTGCGGGAGCGTGAGCCCGTCGACGCCGCGAAGCAAGTCGCCGTACCGCTTTGCCGCCGCGGCGCGAAGCTCGAGTATCCGGTCGAGCTTCTCGAGCTGCGCGAGACCGATCGCCGCCTGCAGATCCGTCCAGCGGTAATTGAAGCCGACGCGGACGTGGTTGAACCAGCTGCCGCCCTCGTAGGAGCGGCCCTGATTGCGGAGGCTCACGATCTGCCGGTGCGTCTCCTCCGAATGCGTGACGACGACGCCACCCTCGCCCGCGGTCATCTGCTTGTTCGGGTAGAACGCGAACACAGCGTCGGTTCCGTGAGATCCGAGCGGCGCGCCCTTGTACGTCGCGCCAAGCGCTTCGCATGCATCCTCGAGCAGCGTCAGCTCGTGTCTTTCCGCGATCGCGCGAAGCTCGTCGAGCTCGCACGGGTACCCGAACATGTCGACGGCGACGATCGCCTTCGTCCGGTTCGTCACCGCCGCCTCGACGGCGGTCGGATCCATGTTCAGCGTCGCTGGATCGACGTCGGCGAACACGGGTGTCGCGCCTTCGAGGATGAAGCAGTTCGCCGACGCGACGAACGACAGCGGCGACGTGATCACCTCGTCGCCCGGACCGAGGCCTGCGAGGTGGGACAGCATGTGCAGGCCGGCGGTGCCGCTCGACACGGCAGCGGCATACGGCGCGCCGACGCGGTCGGCAACCTCGGTCTCGAACCGTTCGATCCACGGCCCGAGCGACAGCCGGCCCGACCGGAGCACCTCGAGGACGAGCTCTGCCTCCCGGTCGTCGATCCACGGGCGCGAGAGCGGGATCTCGCGCGTCGCTTCTTTCACGCTTCGGCGGGTGCCGGCGACACCGACGCGTACTCGAGCCAGTGCGGCCAGCGCTCGCTCTTCCCCCGGACGGTGTCGATGTAGTTCGTCTGGATCTCGAGCGTGACGGGACCGGGCGGGCCGATCAGATGGTCGTCGACCTCGCGGATCGGCGTCACCTCCGCCGCGGTGCCGCACATGAAGACCTCGTCCGCAAGGTAGAGGTCCGTGCGGATCAACGGCTTCTCGACCACGCGGTGACCGAGATCCTGTGCGATCTGGATGATCGTGTCGCGCGTGATCCCCGGAAGAATCGACGCCGAGAGGTCCGGCGTGTAGATCGTCCCGTCCTTGACGACGAAGATGTTCTCGCCCGAGCCGTCGGCGATGAACCCGTCGTCGGTCAGCAGGATCGCCTCGTCGTAGCCCGCGCGGTTCGCCTCCATGACCGCGAGCATCGAATTGAGATAGATGCCCGTCGCCTTGGCGACGTGCGGAATCACATTCGGCCCGACGCGCTTCCATGACGACACCTTCGCGCGGATGCCCGCCTTCAGGCCCTCCTCACCGAGGTACGCGCCCCACGGCCAGCTCATGATCACGACGTCGATCGGATTTCCCATCGCCGAGACGCCGAGCTCGCCGTACCCGTAGAACGCGACCGGCCGGAGGTAGCACTCGGCTCGTCCGTTGGCGCCGATGAGCTCGAGACACGCCGCCTTGAGCTCGGCAAGGGAGTACGGGAGATCCATGTAGAGGAGCTTCGCCGAGTTGTCAAGGCGGCGAAGATGGTCGCTGAGCCGGAAGACCGCGCTGCCTTTCTCGGTCTCGTACGCCCGGATCCCCTCGAACACGCCGGAGCCGTAGTGCAGGCCGTGCGTCCCGACGTGCACCTTCGCGTCGGCCCAGTCGATCAGCTCGCCGTTCATCCAGATCTTCTCGAGCTCCTGCATGGCGTCTCCTCGTTCGGGGGCGGGGCCGCCGTCGGATTCTACCCGCGGCCCTGGCTGTGAACCCCCGGCCGCATGGCTAGACGTTTGAGACGGAATCGAGTGCGACCACTCGACATTTCACGCCACTTCCTGGTCGGCGAGCAGGTCGATCGGTTGTGCGTGGACGAACCGCGCAAGCTGCAGTGGCGCCAGGCCGACCGCGTGACGCGGCGACCCGGCCGCAAGCCAGATCATCCGCCGGTTCAAAAGCGAGCGCTCGATCCTGACTGTCGCGCCGCGGAAGGGAAACCGCGGCGGCTCGACCGGCCGTGCGTAGACGCAGCCCAGCTTCGTCGGATCGATCGGCGCGTCCGTCGGGACGAGCGCGACGACGAGCCTGCCGTCGCAGTCGTATCCGGCCGCGCGTGCCGCCGCGCCGGGAAGCGCGGTCTCGCCGTGCGCGAGCTCCTCGAGCCGTGCCTCGATCCCCGCCGCACGGAACACTGCGGCGATTTCCTCCACCTGCGGCGGCCACACAGGCTGCACGGTAGCGCGACCCGGCGCGCGCATCGTGATCGTCGAGAAGTTCAACAGCGCTGTCGCGCGAGCCGTCCGGGACTGGACCCGCGGCTCGAACCCGCCTGATCAGCCCAACGAGATGAAGCGCGCGTCGTCGAAGTCGGAACCGAGGCGCGCGAGCAGTTCCGGCGGCGCCGGCTGATCGATCGATAGCGCCATCAGCGCCTTGCCTCCTTGGCGTGTCCGCGACACGGCCATGTTCGCGATGTTGATCCCGGCCTCGCCGAACAGCGTCCCGACGCGTCCGATCACTCCGGGGACGTCGTCGTAACGAAAGAAGACGAGCGATCGGGCGAGCTCCATGTCGAGCTCGAAGCCGAGTGCACTGACGAGCCAGAGACGGTCGTCCTTGCCGATCGTCGTTCCCGCGACGGGAAACGCGTTGCCGGCGGATCGGGCCTCGACGCGAACGAGGTTCGTGAAGTCGCGTGACGAGCGCCGGCGTTCCTCCCGCACCTCGACTCCGCGCTCGGCTGCGATCAACGGCGCGTTGACGTAGTTGACCGGGTGGTCGGCTCGACCCTGGAACGCGCCGTTCAGCGCCGCGACCGTCAAGAGGCGCGTGTCGTACTGCGAAAGGCCGCCGAAGTACGTCAGTCGAAGCTCGTCGACGCCGCCCGACGCAAGCTCCATCGCAAGACGACCGAGCTTCGCCGCGAGAGGGATGTACGCGCCGAGAACCTCCAGATCCTCCGCGCCGATCACGGGGATGTTGACCGCGTTCGTGACGAGCCCGCCTTCGAGAGCCGCCGCGACCTGCTCGGCGACGATCACTCCGGCTCGATCCTGCGCCTCGTCCGT
>JBJMJS010000135.1:0-23101 GCA_045806225.1 Gaiellaceae bacterium | reverse complement strand
GGCTTGCGATCCTGTCGACGCTCGCGGCGAGTCGCACCGCGGCATTCGGCGGCGACGACGCGGCGGCACTCGTCCACGGCTTCCGCTGGGCATTCGGCGGCGCGGCGGTCTTCGTCGCGGCGGCGCTCGTCGTGCTGCTCTGCTTCCTGCGCCAGCGCCACGTCGCGCTGATCGAGGCCGAGGCCGGCCGGACGTCGGCCGAGCCGGTCGTCGTCAACGTCTAGGCGTTTGTAAACGTCTAGGCGTTCGCCGCGAGCCGCGCGTGCACGGGCTGCGGCCACAGGCCGGCGCCGTCCTCGGCGGGGAGCGGCTCGAGCTCGAGGTCGAAGACCTCGGCGATCGCGTCCCGTGCGACCGGCCGCACGTCCGCGACCGTGATCGGCGTTGGCAGCTCGCGTGCGATCGTCGTGAACGCGGCGTCCTCGAGCCCGCACGCGGTGATCCAGTCGGTGAACGGCGCCGGGTCGAGGTCGACGTTCAACGCGTAGCCGTGCGTCGTCACCCAGCGCGAGATGTGCACGCCGATCGACGCGATCTTCCTTGGCGGTCGGTGGAGCCACACGCCGGTCAGGCCGTCGAAGCGCACGCCCTCGAGCCCGAGCGTGGCGAGCGTCCGGATCAGCGCCTCCTCGAGGTCGCGCACGTACTTCTTGACGTCCTTCCCGTGCCGGCGGAGGTCGAGGATCGGGTAGCACACGAGCTGGCCCGGGCCGTGGTACGTCGATTTGCCGCCGCGGTCGGTCTCGACGACGTCGACCGCCGCGTCGGACGGAACGTGCACCTCGCCCTCTTCCGTGCGCCGGCCGAGGGTCACGACAGGTGGGTGCTCGAGGAAGACGATCGTCTCCGGGATGGCGCCTTGCGACACCGCGCCGGCAAGCGAGCGCTGCAGGTCCCACGCCTCCTGGTACGGCACGGTGTCGAGCTCGAGCAGGTACGCGCCGCGCGTCATGACCCCAGCGTATGCGTTGCGGTTACGGTGGCGGACACTGCGGCAGCGCGCGAACGGCCGCCCGGTCGCCGCTCGCCCCGACGGCCGTGACGAAGACCCCGCTGCAGCGGTCGCGTGCCACGCCGAAGTCGGCGGCGAATGTGCCGCCACGGGTGACGGTCACCTGTCGCACGCGACGGACGGGCGAGACCAGCGTGGCCCGAACTCGCTCGCCCGGATGGAAACGGAGGCCCTGGATACGCAGCGGCGACGACGCGACGAGCCGGAGCTGCGCCTTTCCGCCGACCGCGGCGGCAGGCGCCGCGAGGACGGCTGCCAACCCGATGCCGGCAATCGCGCGACGCCACATCGTCGTGAGGGTAGCGCTCCCGCTTGCATTTTGCCGCTGTTCCGCGGAGGATCCGCACCGCAGGGGACGCCGTGGGGGCGTCCCGTGAGGGGAGGGGATATGAAGCTACGCTTCGGCTTGCTCGCGGCCATGGTCGCGATGGCCTCGGCTCTCGCGCTGGCGGTCGGGCCGACGTACACACGGCACGACGTGGCGCAGGGGTTCGATCCGACGAAGCTCCCGGAGATCGAGGAGCGACTCCTGTCCGGCTTCGCGTCGCTCGAGCTCGGCATCCCGAACTCGAACACGAACGAGGGCGGTCAGCCGTCGAGTTACAACCCGCGCGGCAACGACCAGTGCCCGAACAACATCGCGTCGAACATCAAGGTCAACCAGAACTGCCTGAACATCTCGAACCCGTCGCTCGCGGGCCGGGGGCAGGCGCAGAACGAGACCTCGATCGCGATCAACAAGCAGAACACGAACCAGCTCGTCGGCAGCCAGAACGACTACCGGCGCGGCGACGGGAACTGCTACGCCGGCTACTCGACCGACAGCGGACGGACGTGGAACGACTCCACGATCCCGATGTCGTTCTCGACCGGCGGCGGCAACAACTTCCCGAACGGCTCGCGGGAGTACTGGCAGGCCGGCGGCGACACGTCTGTTGCCTGGGATACGAAGGGGAACGCGTACCTGTCGTGCCAGGTGTTCAACCGCGGCGTCGGCGCATCGAACTCGCCCGACCTGTCGAGTGCCTTCTTGATCTTCCGCTCGTCCAACCACGGAGCGTCCTGGAACTTCCCCGGTCGGTACGTCCGTGCGAGCGGTGACGTGACCGGCTCGGGCAATACGGCGTTCCTCGACAAGCAGCTGATGACCGTCGACGACCACGTCGGCAGCCCGTTCCAGGACCGCGTCTACGTCACGTGGACCGAGTTCGCGACCGACGGCAGCGCGTTCATCTACGAGGCGTACTCGTCCGACTACGGTGAGACGTTCAGCCCGCCGCATCTCGTCAGCGCCGACTCTCCGCTCTGCGTGAATACGTACGGCGCCGGCGTCGGTGCCGTGACCGGCGAGAGCAGCAACTGCAACGAGAACCAGTTCTCGCAGCCGTTCACGGGCTCCGACGGTGCGCTGTACGTCACCTGGAACAACTACAACAACGCCGAGACACTCCACGGCACCGACAACCGCAACCAGATCCTGATTGCGAAGTCCGTGGACGGCGGCAACACGTTCACGCCGCCGATCAAGGTCGGCGACTACTACGACCTGCCCGATTGTGCGACGTACCAGAACGGGCAGGACGCCGGCCGCGCGTGCGTGCCGGAGAAGAACGCGACGTCGAACTCGATCTTCCGCGCGACGAACTACGCGTCGGGGGAGGTCGATCCGACCAATCCGGCCCACGTGGTCGTGACGTACGGCTCGTACATCAACCGTCACTCGAACGAGACGAACGGATGCGTTCCGACCGGCATCAACCCCGCGACCGGCCAGGACCTGTACACCGGCGTGAAGGTGGCCGGCGCCTGCAACAACGACATCATCGTCAGCAGCTCGGCGGACGGCGGGGTCACGTTCACCGGGACAGCGACCGATCCGCGCGTGATGCCGGTCGCCACGACGGAGCCGGGACAAGCGACGTCGGACCAGTTCTGGCAGTGGATCTCGTTCACGAAGAACGGCAAGCTCGCGACGTCGTACTACGACCGGCAGTACGCGACCGACGAGGCAACCGGTTTCTCCGACGTCAGCCTTTCGGGCTCGGGGAACGGAGCTGCGTGGGTCGTGCAGCGGGTGACGTCGTCGCCGATGCCGCCGCCGACCGAGTTCAGCGGCACCTTCTACGGCGACTACACGGGGCTCGACGCGTGGGAGAACGCGAATCCGTTGTGGATGGACACGCGCAACCCGGAGGTGTTCTCCGGTGGGGCGTGCGGCTCGTCGGCACCGGTCTACGCAAACTGCACCGGGACGTACTCCGACACGGGCCTGGTCGCGAACGACCAGGACATCTACACCGCGAACCTGCCGGTTCCGTCGAAGTAGCGTCGCCTTCGATCGACTGAGGGAGGGGCCGCCCCGCGCGGCCCTTCCCCTCTACCGGGCCGCGCGCACGAACATCCAGCGGTGACCCTCGAGATCCTCGCCGGTCCACAGGCGGATCCCGACCTCGGCCACGTCCTCCGGCGCCCGGAGGACGGTCGCGCCCGCCGCCGCTGCGCGGGCGTGGTGTGCATCCACGTCCTCGACCTGCACGCACAGGCCGTCGATCACCCAGGGATTGTCCGACCACGCCGCGGCCGCGGCGCACGTTTCGCGATGGTGCTTCGGCGCCTGGTAGTCCGGCGACGGTGTCGAGAGGTACACGATCGACCCGTCGCCGACGTCGAGCTCCGCGTGCCCGATGACGCCGTCGGCGCCGGTCATTCGCTCGCCCTCGTTCTCGCGGAAGCCGAAGGCGCGGGTGAGCCAGTCGATCGCGCCCGCCGCGTCTTCGTACGCGATGAACGGGACGATCGTCTGGGCCATCAGCGCATCAGTAGGTGGACTCGTCCCAGCTCTCGAGGCGCTGACGCAGGTCGCGCAGGAAACGTCCGGCGAGCGCACCGTCGACGAGCCGGTGGTCGTACGTGAGCGTGAGGTTCATGATCGGCCGGATCGCGATCACGTCCTGGCCGAGCTCGTCCTGCACGACCCACGGTCGTTTCACGACCGCGTACGTGCCGAGGATCCCCGCCTGCGGCTGGCTGATCACCGGCGTGCCGTGGAACGTCCCGTAGCCGCCGGGATTCGTGATCGTGAACGTGCCCCCCTGGACCTCGTCCGGTGTCAGCTGCTTGTTCCGTGCACGCTCCGCGATCTCGGTGACGCCCCGTGCGATCCCGAGCAGATTCAGCCCTTCGGCGTTTCGCAGAACGGGAACGATCAGTCCCTTGCCGTCCTGCAGCTCCACCGCGAAGCCGAGATTCACGTACGACCGCGTGACGATCTTGTCGCCGCGGATCTCGCCGTTGATCCACGGGTAGTCCTTCAGCGTCTCCACAGTTGCGCGCGCGATGAACGCGAGGTATGTCGGGTTGACGCCGTACGCCGCCTGGTACTCCTTCTTCAGCTTCGCGCGGATCCCGACGACCTTCGACATGTCGACCTCGATCGCGCTCGTAACGTGCGCCGACGTGTCGAGCGAACGGCGCATGTGCTCGGCGATCCCGCGGCGCATCGCGGTCATCGGCTCCAGTTGCTCGCCCGGCTGTGCGTCGGCCGGAGTGGGAGCTGACGGAGGCGGCGCGGGTTGCT
The DNA here is from genome assembly GCA_045806225.1 of Gaiellaceae bacterium. Classification (GTDB taxonomy): domain Bacteria; phylum Actinomycetota; class Thermoleophilia; order Gaiellales; family Gaiellaceae; genus 3-1-20CM-4-69-9. Next base: position 18,512 of record JBJMJS010000135.1, on the reverse strand, counting down.
GCGCCGCCGGAGCGGTCGGCGCCGCCTGCGGCTGCGGACCAGGCGGGGCAGGCGGGGCGGGCGGCGCCTGCGGCGCCGGTGCTCGAGGCTCTGCCGCCGCGGGCTCGGCCTGCTGCTGCTGACCGCCTGATTCGATGAAGCCGAGGATGTCCTTCTTCGTCACGCGGCCGCCACGGCCCGTGCCCTCCACCTGGTTCGGATCGACGCCGTGCTCCGACGCGATCCGTGCGACGACGGGCGAAACGAACGTCTTCCCGTTCGTCGCTGCCGACTCCGCCGCCTGCGCTGCCTGAGCCGGCTGCGGCGGCGGCTGTGACTCCTGCTGCGTCGGCGCGACGTCGCCGACACCCTCGCTCGCGGCCGCCATCGACGCATCCGCGGCCGCCTGTGTCGCGGGCTCGGGCGGCGCGCCCGTCGCGCCGTCGTCCGACGAGTCGTCCGCCGCGCCGCCGCCGATCTGTCCGAGCTTCGTGCCCACGTCGACGGTCTCGCCCTCCTGAACAAGGATCTGCGTCAGCGTCCCGCTCGCGGGCGAGGGAACCTCCGTGTCGACCTTGTCGGTCGAGATCTCGAGCAGCGGCTCATCCGCCTCGATCTGCTCACCCTCCTGCTTCAACCACTTCGTGATCGTCCCTTCCGAGACGGACACGCCCATCTGCGGCATCACGACGTCGACGGCAGTTTCCGTAGCCATGCTCTCTCCTTAGTACTCGGCGAGCTCGCGCAGCGCCGTTGCGACGTCGTCGACCTGCGGGATGTATGCCTTCTCGAGCGTGGGGGAGAACGGAACCGGCGTGTCCGGCGCTGCGATCCGCCTCACCGGGGCGTCGAGCTCCTCGAACGCCTCCTCGGCGATCGTCGCCGCGATCTCGGCGCCGAACCCGCCGGTGCGCGTGTCCTCGTGCAGCACGAGCACCTTCGAGGTCTTCCGGACCGACTCGAGGACGGCGGCCTTGTCCCACGGCATGACGGTGCGCAGGTCGACGATCTCGACGGACAGGTCGTCGATCTGTTGCGCTGCCTCGGTTGCGGTGTACACCATCGCGCCCCACGTCACGACCGTGACGTCGTCGCCTTCCCGGTGCGTGCGCGCCTTGCCGATCGGGACGGTGTACCGCTCTTCCGGCACCTCGGCCTTGATTCGCCGGTACAGGTGCTTGTGCTCGAAGAAGAGGCAAGGGTTCGGGTCCTGGATCGCGCTGATCAGCAGCCCTTTCGCGTCTTCGGGCGTCGCCGGACAGAGGCATTTGAGCCCGGGGATGTGCGCGAACGACGACTCGGGATTCTGCGAATGGAACGGCCCGCCCGAGAACCCGCCGCCCGATGGCAGGCGAACGGTGATCGGCACGGCGGTGCCGGCGCGCCAACGCTGCTTCGCCGCCACCGTGACGAGGTGGTCCCATGCGCACGAGATGAAGTCCGCGAACTGCATCTCGGCGACGGGGCGCATGCCCATGATCGCCGCGCCCGTGCAGGCGCCGACGATCGCCGTCTCGGCGAGCGGTGCGTCGATCACGCGCCAGTGGCCGAACTCCTCCTGGAACCCGAGCGTCACCTTGAACGCGCCGCCGTAGACGCCGACGTCCTCGCCGATCACGAAGACGCGCTTGTCGCGGCGCATCTCCGTGCGCAGCCCGTCGCTGATCGCCTGCAGGTACGTGAGCTCCGCCATTACTTGTGGTGCGGCGTGTCGAGATCTTCCGGCGTCGCGTAGACGCCCTGGGTCAGCTCGGACGGCTCCGGCTGCGGCGACTCCTCGGCGCGGCGCAGCGCGTCGTTCATGATCTTCTTGACCTCGCCCGAAATCTCGTCCTCTTCGTCGTCGGTCAGCTCGGCGTTCTCGCGCAGCCAGGAGCGGAAGCGCTCGATCGGATCCGACTTCGCCCACTCCTCGAACATCTGCTTCGGGACGTAGAAGGCGTCGTCGTGGACCGCGTGGCCCTCCATGCGCAGCGTCAGGCACTCGATCAGCGTCGGCCCGCCGCCGGCGCGCGCGTGCTCGATCGCGCGCTTCGCCTCGCGGTACACGGCGAGCACGTCGGTGCCGTCGACGACGATCCCGTCGAAGCCGTAGGCCTGCGCGCGGTCGGCGACGTGCTCGGTCGCGAACTCGAGATGCGTCGGCGTGGAATACGCCCACTGGTTGTTGTCGCAGATGAAGACGACCGGCAGCTTGCGGACGCCCGCGAGCGTCATCCCCTCGTGCGTGTCGCCGCGGGCCGATGCGCCCTCGCCGAACCATGCGACGGATACGCGCTTCTCCTCGCGGATCCGAAATGCGAGCGCGCAACCGACCGCGACGGGGAGCATCGCCGGCAGGTGGGACACCATCGCGATCAACCCGAGGTTCGCGTCGGCCATGTGGACGTTGCCGTCGCGGCCGTGCGTTGGCCCGTCGGCGCGGCCCATGTACTGCGCGAAGACCCGCCACGGCTCGACGCCGCGCGTGATGTGGACGCCCATGTCGCGGTGAAGCGGCGTCCCCACGTCGTCCGATCCCATCGCAGTCGCGACGCCGACCGACGCGGCCTCGTTGCCGCGACCGGTGTAGAACGAGCCGGGGATCTTGCCCTGGCGGTACAGGATGTGCCCGCGTTCCTCCACGCCCCGGGTCAGGAGCATGTTCCGATAGACCTGGAGCAAGTCCTCACGGTCGAGGCCCGCGTCACGAACCTCTCTCAGTGAGCCGACCGGCTCGGCGCGTTGCGCGATCGCCACGAGCGAGAACTCTAACTGTCGCCGTTACGATCCGGACGTGGGCAAGGCTTCTGAGTGGCTGCGGGAGGAGCGGCGGAAGGTCCTCGGCGACTGGGTGGCGGTCTGCCTCCGCTGCGGCGGCGCGCAACGGTGGTTCGAGCAGTTCGAGGCGGACGTCCCGGAAGAGTGTCCTCAGTGCGGCGGCGAGATGCTGCGGCGCTGTCGTGCCTGCGACGCGCCGTTCAGCTCGACCTTCGCGGTCGACTGCGAGTCGTGCGGCGCGCCGCTGCGCGAGCCGGAGCTGTTCGGGACGAGGATCCGCAGGCGATGACCGGCCGCTGCCTCTGCGGCACCGTCCGTTTCGAGGTCGACGGACCGTTCGAGACCGTGAGCCAGTGCCACTGCACCAGCTGCAAGAAGCTGTCCGGAGGCGTCGGGACGGTCAACGGGCGCGCACGGTCGGCGTCGATCAGGATCCTCGACGGTGCCGGCGCGGTGCGCACGTATCAACCACCCGAGGGCTCCGCGAAGACGTTCTGCTCGGTCTGCGGCTCCAACCTGTTCGGCGGCGGCTGGCCCGATTCGGAGCGCTGCAGCGTGCGGCTGACGACGCTCGACGAGCCGCTCGCGCAGAAGCCGCAGTCGCACGTGTTCGTCCGCTCCGTCGCGCCGTGGGAGACGCTCCCGGACGACGGCGCCGAGCGCTACGAGACGGGGCGGCCCGGCTAACTAAAAGCCGCGGGGAGGGACGATCTGCGAGAAGCGGATCACCGTGACCGTGTCGTCCGGCGTGACCTCGCGGTTGTAGAGCTGCGATAGCCACGCGGCCATGTCCTCGGTGCGGCGGATCTCGGGGTTGTCGTGCTCGATCTCACGCGGCGACAGCTCCCCGAGCGTCTTCACCTCGACCTTGTCGATGACGGCGTCGAAGATCTTCTCGCGCGAGCCGAACCGGACGCCGACGAGCACGGCGACGATCATCCCTTTCTTGTACTTCGCCGCTTTGTCGCCGAGCCGGATCGTCGCGGTCTTCCGCTGGGTGCGGAGTTGCTCGGCGACGATCGGGGAGTAGAAGTTGAGGGCGTACATCGTGTTCACCTGGGCCGACGCGTCCGTCTGCGGAGCAGATAGGACGTCGCGAGCCCGCACGCCCACCCGAGGAGACCGCTGATGATGATCAGCCAGATCACGCGCGCGTGGGCGGAGCCGAAAACGTAGTCGACCTTGACCTGGCGTGTGTTGCGCACGATCAGCAGGACCAGGAAGACGACGGTCGCGATCACGACTGCGAGCGAGAAGTACAGCGTCGTGCGGTGCCCGTAGCGGACGCCGCGCTGCAATCGCGTCTCCTCCGCGCGCACCTCCTCGGAGCGCGTCGCCTCGGCGGGAACCGGCCGCTCCTCGGTCACTCGCCGGAGCCTAAACGGTCGAGCGCCCTGGCCGCCATCTCGCGCTCCCCCTTGTAGGCGAGGAGCCTCGGCGCCTCGTCGAGCGGGAGCCACCGTGCCTCGGCGACCTCGTGCGCGTGCTCCGGCGGGATGTCCCCCAGCCGGCCCGACCGGTAGCGGAACAGGAAGAAGCTGACCACCTTGAAGATCCGCTCGCCGTCCCAGGTGTAGACGTAGCGGACGTCGCCCAGTTTCTCGACCGGCGTCCCGACGACCCCCGTCTCCTCGGCGACCTCGCGCAAGGCCGTCGCCTCCCCCTTCTCTCCTGTCGCGATCAGCCCTTTCGGCAGCGCCCAGATGCCCTGTGGCTTGCCGCCCGGCCGGATCGCCGCCAGGAACCACCGGCCCCGTAACCGCCGGACGACCACTCCGCCGGCCGAAAACTCCCGCCGCACGCGTACTTTGTAACAGACTTCTGCCCGCGGCTTGCACCCGGGCGTGGAACGCCGTTAGAATGCCTCGGCACTCGGAACACGAGAGTGCCAGGAAGTGTCACAAAGTCGTCTGAACAGGAGGCACGTGGATGAACCTGCAGCCGCTTGGTGACCGCTTGATCGTCGAGGTCCTCGATGAGGAGGAGACGACGGCCAGCGGCATCGTGCTGCCCGACACCGCAAAGGAGAAGCCGCAGCGCGGCCGCGTCCTTTCGGTTGGCCCCGGCGCTCGGGACGAGGACGGGGAGTACATCAAGATGGATCTCGAGGAAGGCGACGAGATCATCTTCAGCAAGTACGGCGGGACCGAGATCAAGCTCGGGACCGACGATGTCTTGATCCTGCGTGAGTCGGACGTGCTCGCCAAGGTTGTCGGCGATCGCGAACTGGCCGGCGCGAAGAGTTAACGGAGGTACTGAGAAGACATGGCTCACAAAGAGCTGAAGTTCAACGAGGATGCGCGGCGCGCGCTCGAGCGCGGCGTGAACATCCTGGCCGATGCGGTCAAGGTCACCCTTGGCCCGAAGGGTCGCTACGTCGTGCTGGACAAGAAGTTCGGCGCGCCGACGATCACGAACGACGGCGTCACGATCGCGCGTGAGATCGAGGTCGAGGACGTCTTCGAGAACCAGGGCGCACAGCTCGTGCGCGAGGTCGCCACGTCGACGAACGACGTCGCGGGCGACGGCACCACGACGGCGACCGTGCTCGCGCAGGCGATCGTCAAGGACGGTCTGCGCAACGTCGCGGCCGGCGCGAACCCGATGGCGATCAAGCGCGGGATCGAGCGCTCGGTCGACCTGGTCGTCGAGGCGCTGAAGGCGCAGTCGAAGGAGATCTCCGGCAAGGAAGACATCGCGCGCGTCGCGACCGTCTCCTCGCGTGACCGCGAGGTCGGCGACGTTCTTTCCGACGCGATCGAGAAGGTCGGCAAGGACGGCGTCGTGAACGTCGAGGAAGGCCAGACCTTCGGCCTCGAGCTCGAGTTCACGGAGGGCATGCAGTTCGACAAGGGCTACCTGTCGCCCTACATGATCACCGACGCCGAGCGCATGGAAGCCGTGCTCGACGACCCGTACATCCTGGTCGCGAACCAGAAGATCGGTGCCGTGAAGGATCTCCTGCCCGTGCTCGAGCAGGTCATCCAGGCGGGCCGGCCGCTGCTGATCGTGGCCGAGGACGTCGAGGGCGAGTCGCTCGCGACGATCGTGGTCAACAAGCTGCGCGGCACGTTCACCGCCGTCGCCGTCAAGGCGCCGGGCTTCGGTGACCGCCGCAAGCGCATGCTCGAGGACATCGCCATCTTGAGCGGCGCGGAAGTGATCACCGAGGAGATGGGACTGAAGCTCGAGAACACGAAGCTGACGCAGCTCGGGAAGGCCCGCCGCGTCGTCGTCGACAAGGACTCGACGACGATCATCGACGGCGCCGGTGACTCCGACGGGATCAAGGGTCGGATCAAGCAGCTGAAGTCCGAGATCGAGAACACCGACTCCGACTTCGACCGCGAGAAGCTGCAGGAGCGGCTGGCGAAGCTCGCCGGCGGCGTTGCGGTGGTCAAGGTCGGCGCTGCCACCGAGACCGAGATGAAGGAGAAGAAGCACCGCGTCGAGGACGCGCTCCAGGCTGCGCGCGCAGCGCTGGAGGAGGGCGTCGTCCCGGGCGGCGGTGTCGCGCTCCTGAACGCCGTCGAGGCGATCAAGCTCGACGAGTTCGAGGGCGACGAGCGGACGGGGGCGACCATCATCGTCCGCGCGCTGCAGGAGCCGGTGCGGCAGCTCGCCGAGAACGCCGGGCTCGAGGGCTCGATCGTCGTCAACCAGGTCCAGACGGCCGGGAAGGGTTATGGCCTGAACGTCGAGACGGGTGAGTACGAGGATCTCGTCAAGGCCGGCATCACCGACCCGACGATGGTCGTGCGCTCGGCGCTGCAGAACGCCGCGTCGATCGCGAAGAACATCCTGACGACCGAGGCGATCGTCGCCGAGGCCCCTGAGAAGCAGCCGGCCGGCGCCGGGATGGGCGGCGGCATGGGCGACATGGGCGGGATGATGTAAGGACCCTGTCCGGGTCCTGTTCAACGAGGCGAAGGCCGGCGCAAGCCGGCCTTCGCCGTTCCAAATGGAAACGGCCCCGAAGGGCCGTTTCGCGAGGGGGATTTGGGGGAGGTGGTTCGCCCATTCCATCGGCGGCGGCGGTTTCCTGCCTTTCCCCCGTTCGAGGGAACGTGCGCGCGCCGGTTGCGAATGTCAGACGCTCCGGGTCTGACACTTTTGACGCGAACGAATCACCGCCGCGCCGCTAGAACCCGTAGCGCTCCTCTTTCCAGTAGTCGGCATCGTTGTGGTACCCGTACCGCTCCCAGAAGCCGGGCTGGTCGCTCGCCCGGAGCTCGATCCCGCGGAGCCATTTCGCGCTCTTCCAGAAGTAGCGTGACGGCACCATCAACCGCAGCGGCCAGCCGTGCTCGGGCGCGAGGGGCTCGCCGTCGGCGGCGTATGCGATGAGGGCGTCGTCGGCCTCGAGCGCCGCGAGCGGCAGGTTCGACGTGAAGCCCTGCTCCGCGTGAGCGATCACGAAGCGAGCGCTCGGCCTGGGCCGGACGAGCTTTGCGAGCTCGGTCCAGTGGACGCCGGTGAACGAGGTGTCGAACCGGCTCCACCGCGTGACGCAGTGGATGTCGACCGTCACTTCGCGTGACGGGAGCCGTTGCAGCTCGTCCCACGTGAGCGTCAGCTCGTGCTCGACCTCGCCGAAGATGCGGACGTCCCAGGTCGAGAGGTCCGTCTCGGGCACTGTGCCGGCATGCAGGACCGGCCATTTCTCGGTCAGGTACTGCCCCGGCGGCAGCCGCCCGGGGTCGAGCCCGCGCTCGACGAGCTTCTGCTCGGCCTTCGATCGGAAGAGGGTCACGCGTCCCTAGACTAGTTTCCGTGGCCAGCGTTACGTCTCGCGCGGTCGTCCGGAGGCCCCGTGCGTTCGTGCGCGTGGCTGGGCCGGAGTCGGCCGATTTTCTCCAGCGCATGGTGTCGAACGACGTCGAGGCGCTCGCGAGCGGAGACACGTGCGACGCGCTCCTCCTGACGCCGAAGGCGCGCGTGATCGCGCCGCTGCGCGTACTTCGCCGGGCGCAGGACGAGTTCCTGGTCTCGACCGAGCCGGAGCTCGGCGACGTCCTCCGTGGGACGCTCCTGCGCGCGCGCTTCGCGGCGAAGTGCGAGATCGAGCCGGAGGAGCACGACGCGTGGGAGATCCTCGGCGGCGGCGAGGCGCTCGACCAGCGGCCCGAAGGCGACGAGATCGACGAGGCCGATTACGAACGACGGCGGATCGCCGCCGGAATTCCCCGCTGGGGTCGCGAGATCGACGACCGCATCCTCCCTGCGGAGGCCGGTCTCGACGAGACGCACGTCAGCTTCAGCAAGGGCTGCTATCCGGGCCAGGAGCCGATCGCGCGCCAGCGCTATCGCGGCAAGCTGAACCGCAAGCTACGCATCCTCGAAACCGAAGGCCCGGTGGCCCCCGGCGACGAAATCCATCACGGCGAAAGAGTGGTCGGGCGAATCACGAGCGCCGCCGAAGGCGTCGCGCTCGGCTACGTCCGAACCGACGTCGAACAGTCGGCGGAACTCGTCGCCGGAACCACGAGAGTGCGCCTGCGTCAGTTCTAGCGGCGGTGGCTTGCCGCCGTCGTCTCGCTCGACGTACCTACTAGGGCGTCAGCAAGAGCATCGTCGCGATCGCACCGAACGCGAGGAACGGGCCGAACGGCATCGTCATTCGGCGGGCCCGTGCGCCATGACGGATGAGGAGATAGACAGCGGCTGCCGCGCCGGACAGCGTTCCGAGTAGCAGCGCGGGCAGGATCGCGGTCCCCAACGCCGCGCCGAGCAGGAGCGCCAGCTTCACGTCTCCCATCCCGAGCCCCGCCGGGTAGGCAAGCGCGAAGAGGAACAAGAACGCCGCGGCTCCGAGTGAGGCTCCCACCCAGGACGCCCAGCGCTCCGGCGCGACCGCGATGTGCGCGATCAAGACGATCGCCGCCGCGGGCAGGACGATGCGGTTCGGGAGACGGCGGGCCTCGACGTCGATCACCGAGAGCACGACGAGCGTCGCGCAGGTGAATGCCGCCACCAGCCCGGGACCGCCGAAGCCGTAGCGCGTCAACAGGGTGACCGCCATCGCGGCGGCGAAGAGCGAGCCGAGTGGCCGCGCGCGTGCCCAAGCAACCGCGGAGACGGACGTCGTCATGCCGGTTTCGGCGAGCCCCAGGCCAGCCGGTCGCCGACCGCGAGGCCGAGCCGGTCACACTCGCCCGCGGACAGCTCGAGCGCCGAGTGGGCGCCGAACCTCGAAGCCGCGCGCCATGCCCGCATGTGCGTGCGCACCTTGAGGATCCGCAGCTGCCGATCGAGGAAGACGACGTCGATCGGGAACCGCATGAACCACGTGTGAACCGACCACGTGGGCTTGATCAGCAGGCCTTCACCGCGTAGCAGTCGCTTCCGGCCGAGCAAGCCGCGGCCGCGCGTGAAGAAACCGTCCGCGATCTCGCAGCGGTCGCACACGGCCTGCCCTTTCGTACCGACGAGAACGATCCGGTTCATGTGGCGTGACGGTAGCCACGGCAGCGCGCGGGGACATCTACCGAGCGGGTAGTTCGAACCACCCGCGTGTCCGCCCGTGCGGGCGATCTCACGGCGGTGCGGCGCGCCTAGAACTGACTCAGCACATGCAGGGGCGACGGTCGCCCTTGCGACACAGAGAGGAACTCACCTCATGATGGATCGTTTCAACGCTTGGGCGACCGTGTTCGTCGGTCGGATCACCGAGCTCAACAGCGACGAGGGCCAGACCTTCGTCGAGTACGCGCTCGTCCTCGCCGTCGTCGTCGTCGGCGTGCTTCTCGCTGTCACGTGGGGCGGGCTCGGCACCGCGATCGGCACCGCCATCTCGCACGTCCAGACCGCGATCACGGGGTCGTAAGCAACGCATTACCTCTGGCAGAGCCTCCGCCGCGAGCCGGCGGAGGCTCGCCGGTCTCACCGAACATGAAAACGCCAAACCACATCAGCGGACGATCGAGGCTCCAAGAGGAGCTCGGCCAGAGCGTGGTCGAGTTCGCCTTCGTGATGCCGTTCCTGATCTTCCTCCTCCTCGGCATCTGCCAGTTCGGGCTCGCGTTCCACAACTATCTTTCGATCACGGACGCCGCGCGCGTCGGCGCGCGCAAGGCGGCTGTCAGCCGCACGGCGGCAGGCGGCCCGTGTCAAGCCGCGCGCAGCGCGATTCAGGCGACGGTCTCGCCCACGCAGTGGAGCACGATCTCCACGCGGATCACGTGCACGCCGGCGACCCCCGGCCCGACCGGGACGACGTACAGCATCGCGATCAGCTACCCGTACTCGATCGGCCTGCCGCCGATCTTCGGGTCCGCGCCGTTTCGATACTCCGGCAACCTGACCACCAACGCGACGGAGCGCCTCGAATGAGCGCGCTCCTACTGCGGCTCCGCGGTGAATCCGGGCAGGCAGTCGTCTTCGTCGCCGTTGGTCTCTTTGCGCTCGTCGGAATGGCGGCCCTCGTGATCGACGGCGGCGCCTGGCGGCAGACGCAGCGGCACCTGCAGACGGCCGCCGACGCCGGGGCGCTTGCCGGTGCGCAGGATCTGCCGACCGACCAAGCGCGCGCCAGCGCGAACGCGATCTCGTTCGCGCAGCAGAACTTCCCCGGCATCGGCGCGCCGACGGTCGCGTTCCCGAGCGCCGGGGAGATCGACGTCTCTGCGACCACCACTGCCCCGGGCTTCCTCGCGAAGCTCTACGGCACCGCGTTCCGCACCGTCACGGTCCGCGCGCACGCGCGCGCCGCCGTCGGCGTGCCGCTCCTTCTCAAGGACGTCGCCCCGGTGGCGGTCAGGAACACGGTCGCGTGCGCCGTCTCCGATCCCGGCTGCTACGGGCGGCGAATCACGTTGAGCTTCGACGAAAGCCAGATCGCGTCCTCGTCGATTGGCCTGATCAACCTCGACTGCCACGGGTCCAGTGCGACTCTCTGCGGCTCCGGCGGCCTCGGCGGCTCGACCCTCAAGGACTGGCTCGACAACGGCTACCAGAGCGCCCTGCCCTCGAATCAGTGGTACGGCGTCAAGACCGGAGAGACGATCGGGCCGGTCAGGCAGGGCTTCCAGGACCGGGTCGGCACGCCGCTCTTCTTCCCGGTGTTCGACAACTACTCCGCTGCCGACCTCTCGTTCCACGTCGTCGGCTGGGCGGCATTCGTCATCGATTCCGGCGGCGTGAACTGGGGCGCGCAGACGCGCCAGCTGACCGGCCACTTCACCACCTTCATTGCGACCGACCTCGCGTCCGGCGGAACGATCTCCGGCGCAACCGACTTCGGCGTTCACGTCATCACGCTCACCCAGTGAGAAAGGAAACTTCCGTGCTCCAGAAACTCCCACGCACAAGAAACCTGCTGCTGCCGATCGGGCTGGCCACGCTCGCCGCGGTCCTCGTCGGGATCTACGTGACCAGCTATCGCCACCGCGTTAGCCACGGCGCCGGACTCGTCAGCGTGCTCGTCGCGTCCCGTGACATTTCCGCGGGTACAGCCGGCAGCGCGGTCGCGAGCGGCGGCTACCTCAAAGAACAGATGGTGCCGCGGCGCGCCGTGGTTCCAGGATCGATCGTCTCGAGCGCGACACTGACGTCGCTCGTCGCTTCCGGCGAGGTCTACAAAGGTGAGCAAATCACGCTGAGGCAGTTCGCGCCGATCGCCCAGGGCGGTGTCTTCGCCAAGTTCTCCGGCAACCAGCGAGCGATCAGCGTCGCCGGAGACGACAACCAGCTCCTCGCCGGCACGATCTCGGATGGGGACCGCGTCGACGTCGTGGCGACCGTCCGCTACAAGTCGGGCGACGCCGACCGCGCGAGCTCACGCGTCGTCCTGCGCAACTTGCTCGTCCTGCGAGCTCCGGACGCACCGAAAGGCGCGGGCCTCGGGGTCAGCGGCACGGGCAACCATGTCACGCTCGTCGTCGCCGACCAGCAGGCGCAGACGATCGGCTGGGCGCTGAAAAACGCAAGCTGGTTTCTCGCCCTGCGCCCGACTTCGCATCCGAGGAACGGTCGAGCCGGACTCGAGACGCTGCACAGCTTCCTCGGTCGCGGTCTTCCTTCCGCCGACAGCCAGATTCGCGGCAACTTCCCGGAGTCCGTCGATGGCCAGTAACGGGACCCCCAAGCTCCGGATCCTGCTCAGCGGCGAAGCCGCCGCCAGGCTCTCGGGGTCACTCGCCGGCGCGCCCGCTCTGACATTCGTCGAGGCACCGGAAGGTGGACGGGCGGCCGTCGACGTCGCCCTGCACGTGCTCCACTCGTCGCACCAGCACGACGACCAGCTCTCGAACGAGGTCGACGGCGTGCGCGCGATCACCGACGCGCCGCTGATCCTCGCCGCCTACGGCGAGCCAAACGGGATCTCGGAAGCCGGCCTCAGGGTCGGCGCTGCCGACGTGCTCGTGCTCCCGCAGCCCGAGGAGACGCTTCTGTTCGCGCTCCGGAAAGCGGCACGCGTCGCCGCGCGGACGACCGGCAAGGTCATCACGGTCTTCTCACCAAAGGGCGGAACAGGGAAGACCGTGCTGGCGACGAACCTGGCGGCTGCCGCATCGCAAGCGGGGGTCGAGACGCTGCTCGTCGACTGCGACCTGCAGTTCGGCGACAGCGCGCTCACGACCTCGATCCGGCCGCGCGCGACGATCGCCGATCTCGCAGCGGCACAAGGTCGGATCGACCGGGAGAAGCTGCTCGCGTTCGTCAGCCGGAACGACGAATGCGGACTCACCGTACTCCCGGCCCCGCTTCGCCCGGAAGAGGCGGACGCGGTCGGTCGTGCGGAGCTGGAGGCGATCCTCGACACCGCCCGCAGTTCGTACGACGCGGTCGTGATCGACACCGGTCCCCTCTTCGACGCGGCACTTCTGACCGCGCTCGAGCGGACCGACGAGTTGCTGCTCGTCTGCAACCCGGAGATCACCTCGCTCAAGAACGTCCGAATCGGGCTCGACACGATCGACAGGCTCGGGTTCGACCGCGAGCGCGTCTCCGTTGTCGCCAACCGGATCGGCGCCCCTGGCGCCGTCAGCCGAACGGACATCGAACAGGCGCTCGGGACAGACGTCCGGTACGAGCTTCCCGACGACCCGGCGGTGCCGACGGCGATCAACCGTGCGCTCCCTGTCGTGCTCGCCGACCCGCGGTGCCGCTTCTCTCAGGCAGTCCAGGCGCTCGCCGGCCAGGTCGTTCCCGGCGTGCGCGGAGAAACCAACGAGAACGAGGAGGCCGGCAAGCGCCGCTTCCTCACGAGGGGGCGACGATGAGCGCGATCGAAAACACATCCAACGGCGTCGGCTTCACGTCACGCGACTCGTCCGCACTCGCCGAGGCGCTGCAGGTCGACCGCGTGGCTCTGAAGCAGCGGGCGCGCGATCCGCACGCCGAGCTGAAAACTCGAATCCACCGAGCCTGTATCGGGCGGCTTGGCAGCGCGTTCACCTCGGCTCACGGCGAGACGCTCGCACCGAAGGTTCGCGACATCGTCCGTGAAGAGCTCGCGCGCGAGCAGAGCCCGCTCAGCCCCGTGGATCGCGCACGGATCGAACGGGAGATCGCGGACGACATCCTCGGCTACGGGCCGCTGGAGCCGCTGCTGCGGGATCCGAGCGTGACCGAGGTGATGGTCAACGGCTACGACTCCATTTACGTGGAGCGCGAGGGACGGCTCGCCGAGACGAGTGCGACGTTCCTCGACGACGCGCATCTGCTGCGGATCATCGATCGAATCGTCTCGCAGGTCGGACGTCGGATCGACGAGTCTTCGCCGATGGTCGACGCGCGCCTGCCCGACGGCAGCCGCGTCAATGCGATCATCCCGCCGCTTGCCTTGCGCGGACCGGCGCTGACGATCCGCAAGTTCTCGCGCGACGTGCTCACGCTCGAACGTTTGACCGGCCTCGGCACGCTCTCCGAGGAGGCGGCCGAATTCCTCTCGCGCTGCGTCCGCGGCAAGCTGAACATTCTCATCTCCGGCGGAACGGGCACCGGCAAGACGACGCTCCTGAACGGGCTCTCGGCGAATGTTCCCGCAGCCGAGCGAGTCGTCACCGTCGAAGACGCGGCCGAGCTGCAGTTGCAGCAGCGGCACGTCGTCGCGCTCGAGTCTCGCCCGGCGAACGTCGAAGGCGAAGGCGAGATTCTCATCCGCGACCTCGTACGCAACGCGCTGCGCATGCGGCCGGACCGGATCATCGTGGGCGAGGTCCGCGGCGCCGAGACGCTCGACATGCTGCAGGCGATGAACACGGGCCACGACGGCTCGTTGACGACGATCCACGCGAACTCGCCTCGAGATGCGCTCCGGCGAATCGAGATGCTCGTGCTGATGGCCGGCGTCGAACTGCCGGTCAAGGCGATCCGCGAGCAGATCGCAGGCGGCTTCGACCTGCTCGTGCACATCTCCCGGCTCGTGGACGGCTCGCGACGCGTCACGCAGATCACGGAGATCGCCGGGATGGAGGGCGATGTCGTCACCCTGCAGGATCTCTTCGTCGCGGCGTCCGTTCAAGGCGCGGTCGACGAGAGCGCGCTTCGTCAGCCGCTCGTAGCCACCGGGTTGCGACCCGGCTTCATCGGCAAGCTCCGTGCGAACGGTGTGGAGCTCGAACCCGCTGTGCGATGGGAGGGCCGGCCGTGAAGCTGCGCCTCTTGATCATCGCTACGGCGCTGACGGCGGTGTTCGCTGCGGCCGGCGGCACTGCCGCCGGCGCCGCACAGAACACACAGATCCGCCACGTCGACGTCAGCCGGTTCCCGCGCGTCACGGTCACCGGGCTCGCACCCGCCGGGGTCGCTCCGTCGCTGCTCGAAAACGGTCGCCGCGTCGGGTACCTCGGTCGGCGCGACCTCGGCTCTGCGCAGGCGCTCGTGCTCGCGATCGACAATTCGCAGTCGATGACCGGCACGCCGTTGCGCGAAGCAAAGGCAGCGGCGGCGAGCTTCCTCGCACGGCAGCGTCAGGCAGAGTCGGTCGGCGTCACCTCGTTCGGACACGAGGCGCTGCCACTCACCTCCGCCGCCGCGAGCAACCAAGACGCGGGCCACGCGCTTGCCGCACTGCGCGCAGATCTGCAGAGCGGGACCGTGCTCTACGACGCAGTCGTACGTGCGACCGCCCAGTTCAACCGTATGAGCGCCGCGGGAACGCGCGTGCTCGTCGTGCTCAGTGACGGCGTCGACCGAGGCTCCCAGACGTCGCTCGAGCAGGCAGTCCGCCTTGCTCAGAGGTCGGGCGTGACGATCTACACCATCGCCGTCGGCGCTCGCGCAGACACGAGCGCGCTTTCGACGCTTGCCGGCGAGACCGGCGGCCGGCTGTTCAGCGCCGGCCGGATCGGACACCTCGAATCGGTGTACGGCGCCCTCGCGCGCGAGATCCAGCGCACCTGGCAACTGACGTACCTGAGCAGGGGCCGGCCGGGAGATCGGCTTTCTCTCGACCTGAAAGCAGGGGACCGTTCCTCCCAGCTCGAGACGCACGTGCCTGACCGCGAGCAGGGGCTCTCCGCACGGATCCCTGCGGCTCTCACCGACGGCGCCGCCAGCGCCGCCGCGCTGGTCGTGCTTGCCGCCTCGCTCCTCGCGGCAGCGGCCGTCTTGCTGATCAAGAGGCTTCGGCGTCCCGAGGTCGCGAAATTGCTGGAACCGCATCTCGCGTCGCGCGAGCAGGATGAGAACAAGCGCTCGCCGCGCGAGCGGCTCATCGGTCTGGTCACCTGGGCAGAGGAGTCGCTCGACCAGCTCCCCGGCTCCGTGTGGCTTCGGGCTCAGGTCGAGCGCTCAGGCCTGAAGCTGCGGCTCGGCCATCTGCCTTATCTCGCCCTTGCAGGTGCGTTCGTCGCCGGCGTGACCGGGGCGATCGTCGGCGCCGGGGCCTTTTTGACCTTGCTGCTGATGCTCGGCGGGGTCGCCGCGCCGCTCGTCGCGCTCAAGATCGCAGCGCAGCGCCGTCGTAAGGCGTTCGACACGCAGCTCCCCGATGTGCTCTCGCTGATCGCGTCGACGCTTCGCGCCGGGCACGGGCTCCGCCCTGCCCTGCGTGGAATCGCCGACGAGTCATCCGCGCCGGCGTCCGAGGAGTTCGCGCGGGTGCTCGCGGAGGAGCGGCTCGGACGCCCGCTCGACGAGGCCCTCGTCGCAATGTGTGAGCGAATCGGGTCGCCCGATCTCGAGTACGTCGCCACTGCCGTCTCCGTGCAGACGCAGGCCGGCGGTTCGCTCGCCACTACGTTCGACACGATGTCCGAGACCGTCCGCGAGCGGCAGCAGCACGCCCGAAAGGTGCGCGCACTGACGTCGATGGGCCGGATGTCGGCGACCGTGCTGATGCTGATGCCGATCGGCCTCGCCTTCCTGCTCACCCTGATCAGCCCGTCGTACATGCATCCGCTGTGGTCGACCTCGACCGGGCATTTCCTGATCGTGTTCTCGCTGATCTCGATGGGGATCGGCGCGTTGATCCTGAAACGAACCGTGACTGTTAGGAGCTGAACTGATGATCCTCGTCCTGATCGCAGGAATCGCCTGCTTCGCGCTGACCGGACTGCAGGTGATGCGCGGCCGAATGGTCGCCGAGCGCGATCGCCGGTTCGCTCTCGACGCCGCACGTTCGAGCGCCGTTGCGACGACCGGCGACGTGGCCGCAGCGCCCAAGGAGTGGCTGAGCGCCAGAGCGCTTTCGGCGCTGGCGCGGCTGCACACGCGCATCTGGCCGAAGCAAACCGGCGCCGAGATCCAAGACAAGCTGCTCAGAGCCGGAGCGACGGGCAGGCTCACGGCGGAGCGGTTCATGGGCCTGCGAGTCCTGCTCGTCGGCATCGGTCTGTTCGTGGGCTTCGCGCTGGCAAGCGGCGGCAAGCGAATCGTGCTCGCGCTCTTCTTCGCGGGCGCGGCGATCTATCTGCCGTCGTTCCTGCTGCGCAAAGCGGCAACGCGTCGAGCTGAGCGCATCAACGCCGAGCTGCCGCACTTCGTCGACCAGCTCGCGATTGCGGTCGAGGCTGGGATGGCATTCGACGCGGCTGCGGGCTACCTGTGCGCTGCCGGCGACGGTCCGCTGACCGAGGAGATGCGCCGAGTCCTCGCGGAGATGAGGGTCGGGCAGTCGCGTCAGCAGGCGCTACGGAGCTTCGCCGCGCGTGTCGACAGCGACGAGGTGACCGCGTTCGTGAACGCCGTCGTTTCGTCCGAGCAACTCGGCTCGCCGCTCAGCGCGATCCTGCGCGCGCAGGCCGCCGACTGCCGTCACCGCCGCCGGCTGCACGCGGAAGAGAGCGCGCAAAAAGCACCGGTGAAGATGCTGTTTCCGATCGTGATCTTCATCTTCCCGGTCATGGCGGTCGTGATCCTCGCGCCGGCGCTGCTCGGCTCGCACGGGCTGCTGTGACGCGGCGACGTCGCGCGGATTCCGGTGCGACGCTAACCCGGCGCAGCGACGAGGCCGAGCCGGTGGGCCGAGGCAGTGGCCTCGGTTCGGTTCGCGACCCTGAGCTTGCCGTAGATGTTGTGGAGGTGAAACTTCACCGTCTGGTCGGAGAGGTAGAGCTCCTTTCCGACCGCGCGATTGGAAAGTCCGCGCGAGACGGCTTCGAGGATCTCGAGCTCGCGCTCGGTCAGGCCCGTCCGGTCGCGTATCTCCGCCTGGGCGCGCTCGTGCCGGCGACGCGTCAGCGCGCCGCCGACGCCTGCGGGCAGCGGGAAATAGACGTTCTGGCTGAGCGCCTGCCGCAAAACGGAGGGAAGGTCGAAAAGGTCGATCGACTTGGAGACGAAAGCGGCTGCCCCGGCGCTCAACGCCGCCTCGATCAGCTCGGCATCTTCGGCGGCCGAGAACATGACAACCGTGACGCGCGGATACTTCTCGCGGAGGACCGCGAGGCAGTCGAGGCCGCCGATCACGGGCAGATGGAGATCGAGGACGACCAAATCCGGCGCGGTCCTCGCGACGAGCGTAGAGACCTGCGCCCCTGACCCGGCGACGCCGACGACCTCGAAATCCTCGGTGTCGGCCAAGCACTGGCCGACGGCCTGGTGGATCAACGGGTGATCGTCGACGAGAACGACGCGTTTCCTATCCATCGCAAACAGGCTATGACCCGGCCGCGCTCCCGTGTCTGCCCCAGATGCGTCATTCGCCGCGCCCGAAGTCGTCATGCTGCGGGCAGCCGCAGCGGACTTCGGGCGGTTATGCGCCCGGCATGATTCGAACATGCGACCTCTGCCTCCGCAGGGCAGCGCTCTATCCCCTGAGCTACGGGCGCGGCGTCGCGTCAGTGTAGCCGGATAGGGAACCGGCCAACTGCGGCGAAATCCGCCGCGTGGCGGACAAGCCCGACACGATCAAGCTGACGGAGCACCGCGACCTTCGCGGGCGGCTCTGGCAGATCTGGGTCCGCCGGGGGCTGATGGGCCTCATCGCGCTCGTTCCGGTGATCGCGTTGTTCAACGTCTTCGGGCAGCGCCCCGCGACGTCGCACGCGGCCACGCCGGCGGCCGACCTCAAAGTGTTCGCGCCGACGCACCTGCGGGGCGGCCTGCTCTTCATGGCGCGCTTTCACATCACCGCGCACGACGACCTCAAAAAGGCGACGCTGATCCTCAGTCCCGGCTGGGCCGAGCAGATCACGATCAACACGATCGAGCCGTCGCCGATCGGCGAGGGCAGCTCGAACGGCAACCTCGTCTTCCAGCTCGGCCACATCCCGGCGGGCAAGTCGTATCTCCTGTTCATGGAGTTCCAGGTCAACCCGACGAACGTCGGCCACCGACCACAGGACGTGACGCTCGCGGACGGCGACACGGCCCTGATCACCCTC